>NZ_JBHNPP010000022.1:0-80294 GCF_042436695.1 Flavobacterium sp. HJSW_4 | reverse complement strand
TGCTTTTCCAATTAAAACAACCAATCCAGACACAAAAGATGTGGTTATTGAAGTAACAGACGTTTTCAAAAAAGACAACGCCATGTTTTCTATCGGAAGTCAGGACAAAACAGAGAAAAAATTAACTTCTCTTGCCGATGACAAATCTTTTGTTGAAAGTATCGATGCGTATCCAATTAACATTGAAACTAAAACAACAAAAACCTATACAAGTTCTACAGCAAGCAGCGGAAGTATCACATTACGTTTAAACACTTCTATTGTATTGCTTCCGAAAACACCAATGCGCAAACGTTTCTTTGATGAAAGAGTTGGTTATTTTGCTAATAAATATGTTTTGTTTGATGATGATGAACAGCGCGCTCAAAAGAAATTCATTGTACAGCGTTACCGTTTAGAACCAAAAGATAAGGATATTAAAAAATACTTGAGAGGTGAACTGGTTGAGCCAAAAAAACAAATTGTTTATTATATCGATCCAGCAACACCAAAAAAATGGAGACCTTATTTAATTGCGGGTATCAACGATTGGCAGAAAGCTTTTGAAGCGGCAGGTTTTAAAAATGCAATTGTGGGTAAAGAATGGCCAGAAGATGATAAAACTATGAGTTTGGAAGATGCAAGATATTCTGTAGTGCGATATTTAGCTTCTGAAACACCAAATGCTTACGGACCAAGAATTAGCGATCCGAGAAGTGGTGAAATTATGGAAAGCCACGTTGGTTGGTATCATAATGTGATGAAATTGGTTCAAAGATGGTACATGATTCAAGCTGGACCTTTAGATCCAAGAGCTAGAAAAATGCATTTGGATGATGAATTAATGGGACAGTTAATCCGTTTTGTTTCTTCTCACGAAATTGGACATACAATTGGTTTACGTCATAATATGGGAGCGAGCAGCGCTACTCCAGTTGAAAAATTGCGTGATAAAAAATGGGTAGAAGAAAACGGACACACGGTTTCTATTATGGATTATGCTCGTTTTAATTATGTAGCGCAACCAGAAGATAATATTAGTCCAAAAGGTCTTTATCCGCGTATCGGAAGTTATGATAAATGGGCTGTTCAGTGGGGTTACAAATATTATCCAGATACTAAAGACGAGTTTGAAGAAGAAAAATTATTAGCGAAATTAACGACTGATAGTTTAACGGCAAATCCGAAATTATGGTTTGGTGGAGAAGGTAAAGACGAAGATCCGCGTAGTCAATCTGAAGATCTTGGAGATGATTCTGTTCTTGCCAGCGATTACGGAATTAAAAATTTAAAACGTGTTGTGCCTCATCTTATCGAATGGACATATCAGCCAAACGATCCGTATGATAACTTAGCAGACATGCACAAAGCAGTAGTAAGACAATACAGTTTGTATTTGTATCACGTTCTAAAAAATATCGGAAATAATTACGTTACAAAAAGAACTGTCGATGAAAAAGGAGCAGTTTACAAACCAGTTCCTAAAGCAAAAGTAAAAGCAGCGATCGATTATTTAGGAAGACAATTATTTGTTTCGCCACTTTGGATGTATCCGCAAGAAATTGATGATTTGATTGCTTTAAAGAGAGAAGATCAAATTTCAGATCAGCAGAATCAAGTTTTAAATATGTTATTGAGTTCAGGAATGCTTTACAACATTAACCTAAAATCAATGCAATCTGAAGGAGCTTATACAGTTCCAGAATTTTTGAATGATGTTGAAAAAACGGTTTGGGTGAAATTTAGCGGAGACGAAAAGCAAGATTTTTACAGAAGAGGTTTTCAGCGTGGCTACATCGAAAAATTAGGCATGCTTTTGTTGCCGAAAGAATTAGAACCTGGAAAAGCAGCAAATGCAGCACAGCGAAGTGATGTAAAATTGTATGCAAAACAGCATCTTCTAAAATTAAAAACAGATATTGAAAAATTAAAAGCTTCAGCAACAGGAATCAATAAAGATCATTACGAAAGCATTTTAATAGACATCGATAAAATTATTACCAAATTAGATAAACCTACATCATGAAAAATTTATTAGTTATAGCATTTCTTTTCTTTAGTTTTTTAGCGCAAGCACAATTAACATCAAAAGAAGAAGTAACGCCTGAATTAGTTGCAAAACGCGAAGCAGAGAAAAAAGAAATCACAAAAAGTTATTTGGCTTTAAAAAACAGCTTTTTAACTTCAGATAGTTTAGCGGTTGTTAAAAACGCAGAAGCATTTAAAAGCTCTTTAAAAAACTTCAGGTTTAAAAAATTAAGCTTAGAAAATATGAATGCAGCTACCACTTCGAGAAGAGAAATTATCGAATTGGCAACAGCATTAACAGCAACAAAAAACATCAACAAACAGCGTAAGATTTTTGAAACACTTTCAGTAAAATACTGGGATCAGGCTTCAAAATTCAAACCTGCTGATGAGACATTATATTTACAAGTTTGCCCAATGACTGGCGCAGTTTGGACAAGTGACAGTAAGGAAATTAAAAATCCATACTATCCAAAAAATATGTTGACTTGCGGTGAAGTAAAAGCAAGTTTATAGTTTTTTTTAATTTGAATTAGTTTGATAAATGCGGTATTCTTTGTAGGGAGCCGTATTTGTCGTTTAAGGCAAATACCACTTATTAATAGAGGAAAATATAAAGTTTGATTAAATAAAAAAAGCCTGTAAACATTAAGTTTACAGGCTTTTTTTGTTTAATAAACAGAAAAGGCAAGATATATTTTTTCACCCATTAAGAAGATATTAAATTAAGATTCCTTTTCAATAGAAGCTTGTAGCATCAAATAATGAAGATCTATGTTTTGCACAAAAGGTTTTAATAATTCACTTCCTGGACCGAACATTGCCAATTCAACATAATCTCCGGAGTGATCCATACTGATCCATCCTACATTATTATGCTTTTTCTGAATTTCTGAGTAGGCCTTAAAGGGCAATTTTTTATAATTATAAAGCCCATCTTCTTGTTTTTCTAATCCCGAATAGAAATTCAATAAATGTTTAGCTTCATCGTCTGTCAGGCTGATATTATTGGTTTCTTTAATCCAGTCTTTAACTTGTTGCAAATTAAAATCGGCATGGATAGAATTTAGAATATATTCATTAGTGTATTTATAATCAGCAATACTGTTGAAATTTTTCACAGCGTCAGCACCGTATATAAGACCAGGATTTGCATTTCCGTGATCTGTTGTTATAATTACCAGTGTTTCTTTGTCTTTTTCAGCAAAATCAATTGCAGTTTTAACCGCTTCATCAAAAGCAAGCTGATCGTGAATCAAAGCCGCAATATCATTTGCATGGGCAGCCCAATCTACTTTTCCGCCTTCAATCATCAGTACAAAACCATTTTTATGGTCTTTCATCTGGTCAATAGCTGCGGCGCTCATTTCTGCAAGAGTCGGTGACTGCTGTAACTCTTCGATGTTGTTTCTATCAATAGTGTAAGGAAGTGCACCAGTGGTAAAAACCCCTAATGTTTTCTCGCCTTTTTTGATTTTTTCTAAATCTGATTTTTGTTTTAAGACCTGATATCCCTTATTTTCATAAATCTGATAAATATCTTTTTTATCAGCTCTTTTAGAAGGATTAAAAAACTCATCGCCACCTCCCATCATAACATCTAGTCCAAGATTGGCATACATTTCGGCTATTTCATTTTCAGCATTTCTGCTGTCGGAATTCACGCAAAAGCCTGCCGGCGTAGCATGAGTTATGGTAACTGTAGTAACACAGCCCGCTTTTTTGCCTTCATTCTTAAATTTCTGCCAGATTGGAAGATATTTCTCGCCATTCGGACCAATATTCAAAACGCCATTTTTAACACGATGCCCGCCTCCAAAAGATGAACTTGCCGCAGCAGAATCTGTCACAGCAGAACTTGCAGATGCGGTATCCATCAATGCTCTCGAAACTTTATTCTCATTATATAGATTCATCCAGTTTCCATTTTTTCCTAGAATATTTTGCGAGTAAAGATTTGCCATTTGAAGCGTTCCGGAGCTCATTCCGTCGCTTATCAGAAAAATTATGTTTTTTGCTTTTTTCCCTTTTTTAGTTATTGCCTCTAAATCATTTGAAAGAATAACGGATGGACTAAGAGTAAATAGTCCTGCTAAAACTGATGAGCCTTTTAAAAATCTGCGTCTGTTCATTGTGCTTTAATTAGTAGAAGTAAAATAAAAGTATTTCTATGTATAATGCGGTTTTCACTGCATTAAATAATTGTTTTGTTTCGATAAACAGAATTTATTGCTATAAAACTATATAAAGAATACCAGCTCTAAATGAGCTGGTTTCTCTTTAAAACAAGGTACAAATCGTAATTTTATTCCGCTTTTGACATATTTAAGGTCAAAGTAGTTAAAAATTCAAGTCCAGTCGTTGTCAGTGCTTTAACGGTGATTTCATATGCGCCAGCTGTTAAGGAAGTGCTTTTCTTCACGGTAATTGAACCTGTTTTTTCGTTTATAGAAAATATATTTTCGGTATCGGTAAAAAGCTGACCGTCTTTTTTAATTCCGTTAATGGCAAATGATGATTTATAAGCTTCAGGAGAAAAAGCTGGTGCTGCTGATACGTATCCGTTTGATAGGGCAATATGAAGATTGTTCAGCAGTATTGTTAGATCATATTCTGGATAATAAGTGCCATAAAAGAATTTAATTTTTGGAATAAATATCACTCTAAATGTAACAGATGCTACAGGAAATCCGTCCTTAAGAAGCACTGGAGTAACATCATAAGCTTTTTCGGCTTTTTTATCAGGATCTCCCGCATTAGCAGTAAATTTTAAAATATTCGAACTGAGAGAAACCTCTGTTCCAATAGCTGTTGGATTATCAATAGCCCAATTTGTATCAGCCTGAATATTTTGAACCGCTTCAAGTTCAAAGTTAGCCTGATCACCATAAATTACATAAGCAACAGGAATTGATGTTTTGCTGTCGATGCCTTTAACGGTCAGTTTTGCAGGAGTAATTTTTAAATCGATAGTTTCTTTACCCTGAAAGTTTTGGCTAGCAGAACTTACATTAAGAGTAACTTTATAACTCTCAGGTAGTTTTACGCCATTTGTTGAAAGCACATTATTGGGATAAAGTAAAGCGCTGTTTACGCTAATTTTTCCAGTTTCCTTATTTACAGTAACAGCTTTTGAAAGTTTATCATTCAAAAATTCAGTCGAATTCACTTTTAGATTTTCATTAAGACTGAAGTCTAAATTTATTTGAACATCAGATGCGCCTAAAATATTTGATGGAAGATCAATTTCTTGTTTTTCTCCATAGACAATAGAAGATGATGGCGTAAGTTCCATGTCAATTTGTTTTGGAGGTGTTTGCTCATTGTCACTACTACAAGATGTGATTGATAAAGCCAGAAGTGCTGTAATTAGGAGTCTGGCAAAGTTTTTCTCTTTTTTCATAATTAAAATTTTTGCCAAAAGTATATTTTAAAATTTACTATCGCAACAAAGTTGCAATATTTTATCGCAATATTGTTGCAATAATATTTTTTAACTATATATTTGCGCCCATTATTTATTTAAATTCAGCATTTATGCAATTTTACCTCCATTTTTCATATCTATTTTTCTTTGCTTTTAGCCTAAATGCATATTCGCAAAACAAACCGACCGACAGTATTAAAACGAACTTATTAAATGAAGTTGTAATCAGCAATAGCAGCAAATCGGAGGTATCAAATGCTCGGAAGATTTCTCGAAAAGAACTTTTAAAGAATCAGTCTTCAACTCTAGGAGATGCATTGAGCCATGTTCCAGGAATTCAAAATTCTTATTTCGGACCAAATTCGGGAGCAGTAGTCATTAGAAGTCTTAGTGGCAACCGTGTAAAGGTGCTCAATAACGGAATGGCAATGAATGATCTTTCAGGAATCAGTCCAAACCTTAATCTGATTACTGATTTTGATAATCTGCAAGAGATTGATATTCATATTAATGATGGAAATGTTCTTTTTGGAGGAAGAGCAATTGGCGGTGCAATCAATCTTAAAGACAATACAATTCCGAAAGAAAAAGCGCCTAAATCACTTTCTGGTTTTGTGCGGGCAGAAGGAAGCACTAATCTGGGATATAAACAATCCTTTGATTTAAATGGAAATATCGGAAAAAATTGGGTATGGCACGCAGGAGGCATGAACAGACGCAATGATGATATTAAAATACATGGAAATACCAAAGCGCCAATTGCATACGATCCTAAGATTGATGATTTAACTTCTGCAATGGCACAAGTGCATGTAGAAAAACAAACGACAAGAAACCTTACACTGTATCCTTACATCAGTCAGTTTGTTTTAGAAAAAATGAATAATCCGCAGTGGGATCTGACCGAAGCGGACTTGTACACTTTCGAAGAAAAATCTTTTGTAGATGGTGCTTATGTATCAAATCCTAAAAATAATTTATACATAGCAGGACAGCCCGCAGGAACACCATTATCTACAACTATTGTAAAAAGCATAACAGATTATGCGCCTGTAAAAAAAGGAACAATGCCTAATAGCCATGCCAACAGTTATGCTGTAAATTTTGGAACAGGGTATATTGGAGAAAAATATAGCGTTGGCGTAGGCTATAGAAGAACATACGGCTATTATGGAATTCCGGGTTTTGCTCTTCGGAAGTTGCCTGGTCATACGCATACACATGATGATGGTTTTACGCATGAAGTTGAAGGAGAAAGTATTTATCTGCCAATAAATACAAAATCTGAGAATAATAGCATTATGATGGAATCCGAATACAGGTCACAATCGGCAAGTATTTCGGCTGTGAGATTAAATTATATGATGCAGCTTTCCAAAGATAGCGAGCTTATTGGCGATTATCTTGCCAACAGATTTTCGGCTTCACGACATATTGTTAGGTTAGAAGTAGATCAGAAACCCTTAAATTTTTTAAAGGGAATATCAGGAGCAGATATTTCGCTTGCGAATATAGATGGAAGCGGGGAACAGCGATATCTTCCTGATAATAGAAGCAGGGAATATGGGATATTTACCTTACAGCAGTTTGCTATTAAGTTCTTAAAGTTAAATGCGGGTTACCGCCATGACCTCGTTCAGAGAAGAGCAATGCTTACAGAAGGATATAAACCAAGCAGAGGATTGGGTGGAGGAAAGCTTTCTGATCGGGATTTTCATCTTAACCAATTTACCTCTGGAGCGCAGGCAAACATTAATAAGTATGTTTATTTAAGAGGTTCCTATTCGCATTCTGAGCGTGCGCCGGATGTTAATGAACTTTACGCTGGCAATAATCATTTTGCCATTATTTTGGAAGAAAACGGAGATGACCGATTGAATAAGGAAACAGCTAAAACCATGGAGTTTGAAACGGGATTTATGTATGAAGGAGCAAAGCTTTCCATTACCCACTATCGTACGAGGTTAGATAATTATTTATATCTCGCTCACACAGGAATTGCTCGTTCAGGAGGATTTTTGGTAAAGGAATGGCGCCAATCTGATACTGAATTGAATGGGTGGGAAGCCGAAATGACGTACAATAAAAAAATAAACAAAAATTTAAATATTCAGTTGGGGTCTTACTTTGATCTGGTTAAAAATGTCAATGTTTCTAAAGACCATATGAGAGACTGGGCTGAGGGAGATTATATGCCCAATATGCCTACCAGCAGGTTTGGGTTTTCAGGAGGTTTTGTTTTTAGGAGGTTCGAATTCAATGCCTCATTCGACCGTTATTTAGAACAGCGCTATCTTGGCAAGAACATTAATCCAGAACCGCCAATGCCTGCCTATTCGCTTCTTTCTGCAAGAATGGCCTACAATATGATTTTTAAAGATTATAGAATAGAATATTTTGCCGCTGGAACCAATTTGCTTAATGTGGAAGCCAGACCGCAGAATTCTTTTTTAAAGTATTTGGCGCCGCTGCCTGGAATCAATATCTCTTTTGGATTAACAGTAAGTATCTAATCATAATCGTTTTAGATCTAAATTAGAATCTTTATGGGGTAATTTTTTTAGCATAAAAAAAGCCTGTAAACAAATAGTTTACAGGCTTTTTTGTGGAGTCGCCGGGAATCGAACCCGGGTCCAAACAAGCAACTAAAGAGCTTTCTACACGCTTATTTCCTGATTGAATTTTCGATGTTAAGCTAGGCCAGAAACAGCCACCGAACACTTATCTTCTTAATTTTCGAAATCCACCCGAAGCTCATGGAAATCTAGGTTTATTTTTACGGTTCCCCTGAACGGAACGCCACAAACCAAGGCTTTCCAGGAGAATCCAGCTTCTCTACCTTGTAGAGACGTGGCGTAATCTTACTATGATTCGGATTATGCAGCTAAAGCGTAATTATTTTCGCCGTGTAAAAGTTTGAGATCTTATATTTACGAGCAAGGTCTCAATGCTCGACGTGCTTACTGTTCAATTCGACTCGCTGTCAAAACCAGTCGACCCCAAAAAATAAGTCTGCAAATTTAGAGTATTTGAAATTACTTTCTACTAAAATTTTCAGAAAAATTTTGTTATTCTTCTTCTTTAAAATTAAAAGGGTAATCTCCAAAGATCGGAGCTAATTTACGAACCGCATAAGTGTTTCTCGTCATCTTATTAGAAAGTGCAATAATCGTTACACCTTCTTTCATCAAAGTGATGTAAGATGAGGTATTTCCATGCCACCAGCCATTATGAAAATAGTAATTTTGACCTGTTTCCCAGTTAATCATTCTAATTCCAAGACCATAATTTTTAGTTCCTTTACGCTCATTACTGTAACCTGTGTAAACTTGTTTCAATAATTCAGGTTTTAAGAAATCTGGTGATTGTCTTGCTCTATCAAATTTTAAAAGATCTCTCGCTGTAGAGAAAACATTTTTATCTCCGTAAACATTATCTAGATAATCAAAACCAATTTCTACGCCGTTACCTTTATATGAAGGAACAATTTTCTTTCTGTCTTTATCATCATCAAAAACATAAGTATGAGTCATTCCAAGCGGTTTGAAAATCATTTCAGACATCGCTTCTTTATAACTTAAACCTGTAATTTTTTCGATAATAAGCGCTAACATTGCATAATTGGTATTACAGTAACTGAAACGTGTCCCCGTTTTAGACTCTAAACCAATATCTTTTGTTGCTAAAATATCTAGAATATCTTTATTCGTCAATTGATTATGCCTGTCCCAAACCGATTTATCGTGATCTGTAAAATAAGCATAATTACGCATTCCTGTACGATGATCCAATAACATTCTTATGGTACATTCTTCGTAAGGGAAAGTTTTTAAAATCGTATTTACCTTTTGGTCCAATTCAATTTTTCCTGCATTTACTAGTTTTAAAACTGCTGTAGCGGTCAAAACTTTACTTACCGAAGCAATTTGTACAGGGGTTTCTGGGGTTATTTTGGTTCCTTCGTTTTTATTAGCGAAACCATTATATCTCTCAAATAAAATCTGTCCGTTTTTGGCCACCAAGAAGCTTCCGTTCATGTTATTATTGGGCCAATTTTTATTGTAAAAGTGATTTATTCTGCCGACAACCGAGTTTTTATAAGCCTGAGAAACTTGCGTTTCTGCACCTAAAGGCTTCATTTTTGGTAATGTATCTTCGACTGTCTGAGTTGTATCTATTGTTGTTTTTTTGTTTTGACCACAAGAACTTAAAACTAATACTGAGAAAAGTATTTGTGGTATATTTGTTTTTTTAAGGAAAATCATTTGCATCGTTCTTTAAAAACAAATATATCGAATTCAATTTTGTTGTTTTCTCAATTCTGAGGCTTTAATTTGTGTTTTTTAACATATTTTTAAGAATTAAAAATTTTAGTTGTTTGTTTTTCAGCTTCTAACAGTTTTTAAACATTTTAAATAGAATTTTAGAAACAAAAATTTAACTAAATTTGTTATATTTGAAACAAATACTGTGTAAAAAGTTATATTTTAAAATATTAAAAAATCAGTTTTAGATGAAATTTGGAATCATAAAAGAAAGAAAAAATCCGCCGGATAGAAGAGTTGTATTCTCGCCAAATGAATTGACAAAATTAAAACAGACTTATCATGACGCTTCTGTAAAAGTTGAAAGTTCTGATATTAGAATCTTTTCTGATGATGATTATAAAAATATGGGAATCACCGTTTCAGATGATGTTTCTGATTGTGATGTTTTATTTGGTGTGAAAGAAGTTCCTGTCGCAGATTTGATTCCAAACAAAGCGTATTTCTTTTTTTCTCATACCATTAAAAAACAGCCTCATAACAGAAAATTACTTCAGGCAATTTTAGAAAAAAATATCGATTTATACGATCACGAAACCATTGTAGATGAGCATGATCGCCGTTTAATTGGTTTTGGAAGATATGCTGGAATGGTCGGCGTTTATAATGGAATTCGTGCTTTCGGAATTAAATTCGAATTGTTCAAACTTCCTAAAGCAGAAACACTTTCAGGAAAAGAAGATTTGATCAAGCATTTAAAACGCATTACAATGCCAGCTTTAAAGTTTGTAGTTACAGGAACTGGAAAGGTTGGGAGCGGAGCAAAAGAAATTTTGGATGCCATCAAAGTAAAAGAAATCACGATAGATAATTATTTGACTAAAAAATATGCTCAAGCTGTTTATGTACAATTAGACGTTTTAGAGTATAACAAAAGAAAAGACGGTCAAGTTTTAGATTTTATAGATTTTGTAAATCATCCAGAGGAATATGAGTCTGATTTTGAGAGATTCACGAAAGTGTCTGATATTTATTTTGCAGGACATTTTTATGCAAGCAATGCTCCAATGATTTTAACGAAAGAAATGCTGAATGCAAGCGACTGTAAGTTGAAAGTTGTAGCCGATATTTCTTGTGATGTTAATGGGCCAATTGCTTGTACAGTTCGTTCTTCAACAATTGAAGAGCCTTTATATGGATATTTTCCTTTAGAAGATCGAGAAGTAGATTTTTTTCATCCAGCAGCAGTTGCGGTTATGGCCGTTGATAATTTGCCATGCGAAATTCCGAAAGACGCTAGTAAAGGTTTTGGAGAACAATTTATGGAACATGTAATTCCAGCTTTCTTCAACGGAGATAAAGACGGAATCTTAAAACGCGCGAAAATCACAGAAAACGGAAAATTGACGGAAAGATTTAGCTATCTGCAGGATTATGTAGACGGGAAATAAGTTATAAATTATGAATTATAAGTTATGAGTTTGTACTCATGATGAAAAAAGGCAGAAACTCGATGTTTCTGCCTTTTAGTTTATAAATATATGGATAAGGTATGATAACTTATAATTTATAATTCATAACTCATAATTTCAATTTAGACCATATCTTCAGGTTTTACCCAAGCATCAAAATCTTCTGGAGTTACGTAACCTAAACGAACAGCTTCTTCTTTTAAAGTCGTTCCGTTTTTGTGTGCGGTTTGAGCGATTTCAGCGGCTTTGTAATATCCTATTTTGGTATTTAAAGCTGTAACTAGCATTAATGAATTGTCTACCAATTCTTTGATTCTTTTATGATTTGGTTCTATTCCTTGTGCGCAATGTTCGTCAAAAGAAACACAAGCATCTCCTAATAATTGAGCCGATTGCAAAAAGTTGGCCGCCATTACAGGTTTGAAAACGTTTAGTTCATAATGTCCTTGCATTCCTCCAACAGCGATTGCCATATCGTTTCCGATAACTTGAGCGCAAACCATTGTCAAAGCTTCACATTGCGTTGGATTCACTTTTCCAGGCATGATAGAAGAACCAGGTTCGTTTTCAGGAATATGAATTTCGCCAATTCCAGAACGTGGGCCAGAAGCCAACATTCTCACATCATTAGCAATTTTATTTAAAGAAACAGCCAATTGTTTTAAAGCTCCGTGTGTTTCTACAATTGCATCGTGCGCTGCAAGGGCTTCAAATTTATTTTCTGCCGTTATAAAAGGATGATTTGTAAATTTCGCAATGTATTCAGCAACTTTTACATCGTAACCTTTTGGAGTGTTTAATCCAGTTCCAACTGCAGTTCCGCCTAAAGCAATTTCAGATAAATGGGCTAAAGTATTTTTTAAAGCTTTTAATCCGAAAGCTAATTGAGCCGCGTAACCTGAGATTTCTTGTCCAAGTGTAAGTGGAGTAGCATCCATTAAGTGTGTACGTCCGATTTTGACAACGGCTGCATATTCTACTGCTTTTTTTGCTAAAGTAGCGTGAAGTTTTTCAACTCCTGGAATTGTCGTTTCTACAACCATTTTGTAAGCGGCGATATGCATTCCGGTTGGGAAAGTATCGTTTGATGATTGCGATTTGTTCACGTCATCATTGGCTTTTATGAATTGTTCGCCTTCGCCAATTTCAAAACCTTTAAGAACTTGAGCACGGTTAGCGATTACTTCGTTAACATTCATATTGCTTTGCGTTCCTGAACCTGTTTGCCAGATTACCAAAGGAAACTGATCGTCTAGTTTGCCTTCTAGAATTTCGTCGCAAACTGCTGCGATAGCATCTCTTTTTTCGATTGGTAAAACGCCTAAATCGTAGTTTGCATAAGCAGCTGCTTTTTTTAAGTAGGCAAAACCTTCTATGATTTCTTTTGGCATTGAACCTGAAGGCCCGATTTTGAAATTATTTCTCGAACGTTCTGTTTGCGCACCCCAATATTTATCGGCTGGGACTTGAACTTCGCCCATGGTGTCTTTTTCAATTCTATATTTCATTATGTTGTATGTAAAATGTTATTCGTGAAAAGTGAAATTTAAATCAAAACTTCTTTTGAAAACGGGTCTCTTAGCCCTGATGGTAGCGGCATCCTTTTGTGCTGGGGTTCAGCACAAAAGATATAGCGGACAGCAGGGATCAGCTCCTGAAAAATATTGTGAATTTCTATCAAGTCTTTATTTAAGAGGTTTCGCATTCGAAAAAAAGCTTATTTAAAATGAGTATAAATATACGGATAAATGTTATTTAACGAAAATTGATTTAGATTTTATTGCTGAGAAACAATATATAGCCTACATTTGCGGTAACATTCAAAAATTCCGGAAAACATGTTTGAATTTTCACAGTACTTAGGCTTTTTACTTTTCTTAACCATTCTTACTATAGGATTTTGGTTAATGTTTTTCTTAGTTGGTTTCGTATCTTATTGGGTTACGGGAGCAAGCTGGGAAATGATTAAAGAAAAAAGAGCCAGAAAAAGACAAGAAGAACAATCTATTTAATTTTAGATTGATGTCATAAAAAAAGGACCCGTTTTTACGAGTCCTTTTTTTTTGTTCAAAAAAAAGAAATTCGAATATTTGAAATAAAAAATCCCAAATTTCAATAACTGAAATTTGGGATTTTATTTATTCTAGATATCCAATATTGGAATTTAGGAAATGTTATCCAGGGAAATCTCCGCCGCCTTCTCCGCCGCCATCATTTTTAGGCTGTGCATTTTTATCTCTTTCGCTTTTTGGTTTGTTGAAACGGTAAGTGAATGATAAATTGAACTGACGCTTACGGAATTGGAATTCGCTATATGAAGTTACACCATCTAAATAAGTGTAAGATCTCATTTTTCTTGAATTGAAAACATCGCTAATGTTGAATGCAATTGTTGCTTTGTCCTTCATTACGTCTTTGCTGAAAGCTGTATTCATTCCGAATTGACCTAAGTTTTTACCTTGAGCTGTTTTTTGCTCTCCATTGTACATTGCAGTTAACTGCCAGTCAATTTTATAAGGAAGCGTTACTTTAGAGTTTACTCTTGCAAACCAAGAAGTAGCTTGATTGTCTAAGTTTTGAACAATCTCATTTCCTTGTGTATCTATATAACTATGCTCTCCAGTTGTTTTTACGTTGAAAAAGTTGAAGTTACTGTTTAATTTCCACCATTTGTATGGAGTATAATTCAATGTAAATTCGAAACCAAGTTTTTGTTCTTTTCCTAAGTTAATAGGCTGGCTTTTGATAACTGGCGTACCTTCAACTGGTTGTCCAGGTGCAGGAGTTACCACTTCACCATCAGCAGTTACATAATCACCTGTAGGAGATCTTACAAAGCTGAAAACGTCTTTTGTGTCTTCAAAATATGCTGATGTATTGAAGGTTACTTTATCCCATTTTTTGATATAACCAATATCATATTTGTCTGTCAAAGAAGGATCTAAGTCTGGATTTCCTTGAAAGATATTAATGTTACTCGCATAGTTTACAGCAGGATTCATAAAACGTCCTCTTGGTCTAGATAAACGTTTGCTATAACTTGCAGAGAAGTTGCTTTGATCTGAGATTTCGTAACTAATAAATGCACTTGGAAATAAGTTGTTGTATTTTTTAGTGTTGAAATCGTTTGTGTCTAAAAGATTAACATGAATATTGGTGTCTTCCCATCTTAATCCAAACAAATAAGAAAATTTATTTGCTTTGAAACCATATTGCGTATAAAGCGCTTGAATGTTTTCTTTGTATTCTAATGTATTTGATAAATTAGGATTTGGAACTGTACCATTTGTAACATCATAAATGTTGTTCAAATCGCCAAAACTTCCTTTATAACCTGCTTCAAATTGACCACCTTTTCCTAAAGGCAAAACATAATCTGTTTGAAACAAAACTTGCTTTTGTACTTGGTCGTTTAAGGTAGTATCAAAATTTGGCGAAGCGGTAATTTTACTATCGCTGTCATCTGTATTTCTTGAAATAGAAAAATCTGCCGTAAGCTTGTGTCCTTTATCGTTGAAATTTTTAATCAAATTCGAAGTAAATTCTACGTTTTCGCTTCCAGTATCTGCGTTGTTTAAACGGTAAGATGTTCCTGTGTAATTATGAGCGGCATCATAATTATAATAGTTAATCAAATCTTGATCGTCACCTATATTTTTTTGGTAATTGATCGCATTTGTCCAGAATGTAGTTGGCGTTATGGTCCATTCTACACCAGCTCTTCCGTTAAAACCTTTTCTGATACGTTCTGTATCGCGGCTTTCGTCTAAGAAACTTTTTGTTGTGCCGTCTGCGTTGAAATATTCAGAGTTTGTTTTACCAGCTCCTTCTGTTGTTCTGTAGTTGTATCCAGCAGTCGTAAAATAGTTTAACTTTTCAGTTTTATAGTTTAAATTGGCGCTTAAACCATACGTTTCTGGTAAACCTGTTGAAGCAATAAAAGTTCCGTTGAAACCTTGATTTTTACCTTTTTTAAGAATAATATTGATGATTCCAGAACCTCCTTCAGCATCGTAGCGAGCCGATGGATTGGTAATAACTTCCACTTTATCAATTGCATCTGCAGGCAATTGTCTTAAAGCTTCTGCCATATTTATGGCTTGCGAAGGTCTTCCGTCAATTAAAATACGAATATTATCGCTTCCTCTTAAACTTACATTTCCTTCAGTATCAACAGAAACAGATGGAACGTTGTCTAAAACATCACTCACACTTCCGCCTTTTACAATCATATCCTGACCAACGTTGTAAACTTTTTTGTCCAGTTTAATTTCAACAGTCGATTTTTCTGCACGAACTACAACTTCATTTAATTGTGCTGCATCTTCTGATAAATTTACAACACCTAAATTGATATCGTCTTGAATGTTTTTTCCTTTAATTTCGGTTGGTTTAAAGGAAATAAACTCAATTTTAATGTCGTAAGTTCCAGGCGCAACAGCAACCTCAAATTCTCCTTTTGGATTTGTGATTCCTCCAGCAACAACTTTTGTGTCATTTGGAGCAGTAATCGAAATGGTAGCATATTCTAATGGTTGTTTGCTTACTTTCTCGAAAACTTTTCCAGTGACTTTAACTTTGTTTTTGCCGCCTGGGCTTCCTTGTTGAGAGTAATTGTAAAAACTTGTAAACAAGAATACAAGTAATACTGCAAATTTGATTTTTTTCATTTTCTGGTTTTTCTTTTTCTTTTAGACGGCAAATGTAGTTTTTGGTTTAAAGAGAGAAATCACAAAAAAATGTTAATAGAATATTTTAGAATCAATCTAAAAAAGAAGTGACTAAATCTGGATCTCTACCAATGATAGCTTTTCCGTCTTTTACAACAATTGGACGCTCAATTAAAATTGGATTTTCTACCATTGCATTAATGATTTCGTCATTACTTAAAGTTTTGCCTTTATAATTTTCGATCCAGATTTTTTCTTTAGTCCTGATCAATTGAATAGGCTCCAAGTTTAATTGACTTAATAATGTCTTTAGCTGTTCAAAAGTAGGAGTTTCTGTTAAATATGGAATAATTTCAAAATCTTGGTTCGATTGTTCAATAAAAGCAAGGCAGCTTCTTGATTTTCCGCATCTCGGATTATGGTAAATTTGTATCATTTTGTTATATTTAATCGTTTCAAATATTCGTAAGGTAAAAAAGGGGTATTTTCGCAGTATCAAAAGTAAGATTAACTTATCGAATTTGAATTCTCATTTTTTAAAATTTTAGATTTATGTTTTTAGAGCAAGGGATTAAACCTGAAAATAAATTTTGGAAATATCTTTTAGGATCTGTCTTTATTATTTCAGCGTCTTTTGTCGGACAAATTCCAATTACTGCAGCGGTATTTTATAAAACATTTAAGGAGCACGTTGCTTTTCCAACCACCAACGAAGGTGTTATGAAAATGTTTGAATCCAATACAACTCTTTTTCTGGTAATGATTTCCTTTATTTTTGCTTTTGCGGGAATTTATTTTGTTGTAAAATTTATTCATCATCAAACCTTGTTGTCTGTTACGACTTCAAGACCTAAAGTAGATTGGAAACGCATTTGGTTTTCATTTTTTGTATGGACATTTTTTTCATTGCTTAGTTTTTTGTTCGTATATTTAAAATCGCCAGAGCAATTTGTATTGCAGTTTAAAGTAATTCCTTTTTTAATATTAGCAGTTCTGGGCTGTATCTTAATTCCGATTCAAACTAGTACAGAAGAATATGTTTTTAGAGGATATTTAATGCAGGGATTTGCAAATTTGGCGCAAAACAGATGGTTTCCGCTTCTAATGACTTCTGTGATATTTGGCTCAATGCACTGGACAAATCCAGAAGTGGGCAAAATGGGAAATATTATCATGATTTATTATATAGGAACTGGCTTGTTTTTGGGAGTTATAACCTTGATGGATGAAGGAATGGAATTGGCGCTTGGGTTTCATGCGGCAAACAATCTTGTCGGAGCATTATTAGTTACTTCAGATTGGACTGTTTTTCAAACTCATTCTGTATTTAAAGACCTTTCAGAGCCTTCTGCAGGAATAGATGTAATTCTGCCCGTTGTTGTTATTTATCCAATTCTGCTTTTTATTTTCAGTAAAAAATATGGATGGACAAATTGGAAAGAGAAACTAACAGGAAAAATTAGTAATGTCGAATTAAAAGCTTAAGAATATGCTAAACTTAACTCAAAATAACGTTCACAATTATTTCAAATTAAATGGATATCATTTAAATGCAAAAGATTTGTGCCGTGTCGCTTATAGTTTTATCAAAGAGGGAGATGCTTACGAACAATCGATTGGAGAGTTCTTTTTGGATTGGTTTGATAAAAAAGATTATATCGAAATGACCACTTCTGGAACAACAGGACTTCCAAAAGTAGTTAGATTGAAAAAACAGGCAATGATACAATCAGCGCTTGCAACGGGAGATTTTTTTGATTTGGAGCCAGGAAACAAAGCTTTATTGTGTCTTCCAACGCAATTTATTGCTGGAAAAATGATGCTGGTAAGAAGTTTAATTTTAGGATTAGAATTGGATGTTGTTTCGCCAAGTCTTCATCCGCTAGAATTAAATAAAACAACGTATGATTTTGTAGCGATGGTACCATTGCAAGTTCAAAATTCGATTAAAGGACTTTCTAAAGTTCGTAAATTGATTATCGGAGGCGCTAAATTAGATTCTGCTTTAGAAGAAAAATTGTTGCCGCTTAAAACGGAAATCTACGAAACATATGGAATGACGGAAACCATTACACATATTGCTGCGAAACGTTTAGGTGATTCTGTTTTTTCAATTCTGCCAAATGTAAAAATTTCTCAAGACGATCGTCAATGTTTGGTTATTAATGTGGCTACCGTTTCGGATGAGCCAATTGTGACAAATGATTTGGTTGAATTATTGAATGAAAAGCAGTTTAAATTTTTAGGACGAATTGATAACGTAATCAATAGTGGAGGAGTAAAGCTGATTCCGGAACAGATTGAAGCAAAATTGATCGGGAAAATTGCAAACAGATTTTTTGTCACTGGACTTCCAGATACGACTTTAGGAGAAAAATTGGTTTTGGTTATTGAAGGGGAAAAACAAGAATTTGAACCTAGTTTCTTTGATGTTTTAGGTAAATATGAAAAACCAAAAGAAATTGTTTTTGTATCAAAATTTAAAGAAAACGAAAACGGAAAATTGCTTCGAAAGCCAAGCTTACAAGATTAAAATTCTAAAATAAAAATCCCAAATTTCAATAACTCAGATTGAAATTTGGGATTTTTTAATATTAAATAATTCCAAGAATTGGAATTTAGACTTAAGCTTTTCTTTCCAAAAGTGCCATGTAGAATCCGTCAAAGCCAGATTCTGAAGCTAACATTTTACGATCTTCAATGAACTTAAATTGTTGTCCGATTTCTGTTTTTAAGAATTTCTCCACTTGTTCTTGATTTTCTGATGGTAAAACAGAACATGTTGCGTAAACTAATTTTCCGCCTGGTTTTACAATTTTAGAATAACTTTCTAAAACCTCGCTCTGAACTTTACGAATGTTATCGATAAATTCAGGTTGTAATTTCCATTTAGAATCTGGGTTTCTTTTTAAAACTCCTAATCCGCTACAAGGTGCATCGATTAAAACACGATCTGCTTTTTCGTGTAATTTTTTAATCACTTTTGTACTGTCGATAATGCGGTATTCGATATTAAAAGCTCCGTTTCTTTTCGCTCTTAATTTTAATTGCTTCAATTTACTTTCGTATAAATCCATTGCAATCAATTGGCCTTTGTTTTCCATTAAAGAAGCCATATGCAACGTTTTTCCACCCGCTCCAGCGCAGGTGTCAACTACACGCATTCCTGGTTTTACATCCAAAAATCCAGCAACTAATTGAGAGTTGGCATCTTGAACTTCAAATAAACCTTGTTTAAAAGCGTCTGTTAAAAATACGTTTGCTCTTTCTTTTAAAACAAGAGCTTCTGGTTGATCTTTTAAATATTCAGTTTCAATATTTAAATCCATTAAGGTATTTCTAAGACTTTCTTTAGTTCCTTTTAAAGTGTTAGTTCTCAAAATAACTTTTGCAGGCTGATTTTGAGCTGCAATTTCTTTTGACCAAACTTTTTCTCCTAATTCCTTAACACCCAATTCATCCATCCAGTCTGGGATAGATTCTTTAAGTGCTCTGTTTTTAGATAATTCGTCAAAACGTCCTTTTATTTTTCTCTCAGGTGTTCCTTCCAATTGTCTCCAATCTGGAATTGGATAACCGCGCAAAACAGCCCAAACAGCAAACATTCTCCATAGATTTTCTCTGTCGTAAGGTTCTTTAACTTCGGCAATTTCAGCGTATAATCGTTTCCAGCGAACAATTTCGTATATCGTTTCAGCAACAAATTTCCTGTCAGAACTTCCCCAACGTTTGTCTTTTTTTAATGCTCTGGCTACCACTTTATCGGCATATTCTCCTTCATTGAAAATTGCATTCAAAGAGTCAATGGTAGTATAAACTAAATTTCTGTGTAATCTCATTTCTATAATTTGAGTTGCAAAGGTACTATTAATTGATTGAAAGTTAAATTTTTAATACTGAATCTTATTCAGACTCACATTAAAAGAAAAAAACACTCTAATTTAGAGTGTTTTTTTGAAATATTTTTTAAAGCTTTATTCTTTAGAAGCAATACGCGTTAATCCAATATTTTCTGGAGCATGAAGCACCATTGGGAATTTCTCTACTTTAACAGAGCTACTGTCCAAACCAAAAGCTCTTTCTTCAGACAAACTCAGTTTTTTGATGAAGAAATAAGAATTCATGATAATATTTTCATGCCATCTTAGATCGTTGTCGTTTGATAAGAACTTCTCAGACAATACAAATTTAAAGTCTCCAATAATATTGTTTTTGTTTAAAGACTCGTAACGGCTGGTAATATCCACTTCGCCACGTTTTACCATGTCTTTGATAACTTCTCTAAACATTAAATTGATTTTTGTTGGTTCTCTAAAACCTAAATTGAAATCAATTCTGTAAATATCGTCTTTAGCGATTTCGGTTACTTTATATTGCGTTTTGTATGGTTCAGTCAAGATATTAACGTGAACGAACCAGTAAATATCAGCACGTTTTGGACGCTTTTGAAGGATAGAATAAATGATTTTTTCCTCCAATTCATCAACACGGTTTGCATTGGTCATATAAACCAAATGCGTAGCATATTTAGGGATCGTTAAATCTTGGCTTAATTCTACTAAAACTTGTTTGTAATCGTCAACTTTAACCACTTTAGTGTAGTTCTTGTTGATTTTCTTCGCTAAGTACCAGATTGTCATTACAGAAATCAGCATACTTGCGATAATCAAGGTTACATAACCGCCTTCAGCAAATTTGGTGATGTTTGCAAATAAGAAACTAAACTCAATCAATAAATAAATCGTGATTAATGGTACCATGAAGTACAGTTTCACACGTTTCATGATTAAGTAATAGTTTAGCAAAATGGTTGTCATAATCATACATAAGATAATGGCAAGCCCATAAGCATGCTCCATATTTCCTGATTTTTCGAAATGTAAAACGATTCCAACACAACCAAAAAACAATAACCAGTTGATTGATGGAATGTATAATTGACCTTTTACTTCTGTCGGATATTTGATTTTTACTTTTGGCCAAAAATTCAGACGCATTGCTTCGTTAATCAATGTAAACGAACCAGAAATAAGTGCCTGAGAAGCAATTACAGCAGCAAGAGTCGCAACTACAATTCCGAATGGCAAGAACCAATGTGGCATAATTAAATAGAACGGATTTCCGTTTTCTCCACCTAGTTGCTGTAAAGTGCTTCCTTCATGGTGAATTAAATAAGCCGCTTGTCCGAAATAATTTAAAACTAATGTTGTTTTTACAAACATCCAGCTAATTCTGATGTTTTTTCTACCACAGTGCCCCATGTCAGAATACAAAGCTTCAGCTCCAGTTGTACATAAGAATACGAAACCAAGAACGAAGAAACCATCAGGATGTATCGATAATAAATGATAAGCGTAATAAGGGTTAATCGCTTTGATAACTTCAGGATAATTAAGTACTTGAATAGTTCCTAAAGTTCCCAACATAGCAAACCAGATCAACATCATTGGAGCAAAGAATTTACCAACCAATTTAGTTCCGAACTGCTGAATAGTGAATAAAACGAATAAAATAGTAATTACGATGTACACAATTGTTTGCGTCTCCATAGTAGGATAGAATGCTCTAATTCCTTCTACAGCAGATGATATTGAAATTGGCGGAGTAATAATTCCATCGGCAAGTAAGGCGCTTCCTCCAATTATGGCGGGTACGATGAGCCATTGGATTTTTGTTTTCTTGACCAATGCATACAATGCAAAAATTCCTCCTTCACCGTGATTGTCTGCACTTAAAGTAATAAGTACATATTTAATTGTAGTTTGTAATGTTAAAGTCCAAAATACACAAGAAATACCTCCTAAAACAATATCTGCATTTATGGTATGATCGCCTAAAATGGCCTTCATTACATACAATGGAGAGGTTCCAATATCTCCATAAATAATCCCTAAAGTAATCAATAAACCCCCAATAGACAACTTACTATGTAAGTTTTTATGCGATGCGCTCATGTATAATTTTATAAAAAGACGGTTGCAAATTTACTGTTTTAAAACAAATTAGCAGCAATTATAATTAAAAAGAATAAAAAAAGCACAATCGTAAAATTGTGCTTTCTTTTTTGAATATTATTTATTTCTAAAATTAACCTCGTCTTCCGCCTCCTCTAGTGCTAGAGCCGCTTTCTCTTTGGCTTTGCCCACCGCCTCTTGATTCTTGACTCGCTCTAGAAGTCTCCTGACTCATTCTAGGAGATTCTGAACGTTGGCTTTGCTGTGGTCTAGCAGAATAATCTCTATTTGAGTTGCTAGATTGGCTTTCAGAATAACTTCTTGAACTTCTTTCTGCTCTTGGAGAAGATGCTCCACTATTTGAGTATCCTCTTGATGAGTTAGAAGAATTGTTGCTTCCATAATCTCTCTGAGTATTTTGAACTCTAGGAGTGCTTTCAACTCTTGGAGTAGTATTTGCATCATTAGAATAATTACGGCTTGTACTTCTTTGTGTATTTACATTTTCAGTGCTTCTGCCTGTAGAATTGTAACCTCTGTTATAGTTTCCATTGCCATTATTGTTTCTGTCTACAGAAGATCTATTAGTTGCGCTTCTGTTTTCTGCATAAGTTCTATTAGAAGTTCCATTGTTAGAAGTTGTTCTACCTGTATAATTTCTATTTGTGCTGTAAGTTTCTCTGCTAGCAACACGTCTTTGATCTAATTCATATCTGTTTGTTGTGTTAGCATGTCTATCAGCAAAACTATAGTTCGGACGCATTCTTTCGTAACCATAAGAACGTCTTGTTTCGTAGATCGCAGGAGCTGAATAACTTCTTCTCACATTAACATAGTTGTAATGGTTATTTACATTAATGTAAACATTTACATTGTTTCTATATCTGTAAACTGGGTAAGGATTCCACGCTCTGTAATAAGTTGGATAATAACCCCAATACCAAGTTGAACAGTATGGTCTGTAATTTGTAACCCAGAAAGAAGTATAGATAACAGGAACTACGCTATAAACAGGCTCATAAATATAATTTGCTCCATATAAATAACTGTTACCTACAACCTGAACGCTTACTTTGTTGTAATTGTCTCTCTCAATATCGATAGTTGCAATGTCTTGGTAAACATCACGATCTAAAACCGCTTGAATAATAACAACGTGCGTTCTGTTTTCAACACTCTCAATAACACGAAGATAATCTACTTCGTTATCGCCATTAAGATCTAAGTTTGAAATTTGATATTTAGGATCATTTAAACGTCTTTCAAAATCTTGAAGGTTCGCTGATTCTCCAAACATCGAAGCAACAGCTCTTAAATCTAAGTTATCGCTTATATCTGAGTTTTTTGCATAAACAGTAGTCTGACCTTGTACAGCGCAAGAACTAATTCCTAATGCAAATAGGGCTAATAAAAGTATTTTCGCTTTCATGATAAAATCATATTGAAGATTAATATTCTGAGATATCCAATTACTGTGCCACAAAATTTAAATGCTTTAATGTGGTTTTTAAAACACTGTAGGATAGTGATTTACATTGTTTTGTTTTTTAATTTAGTTGAATTTATAATCTCGTCTTGTGTAAAGAACTGGAAATGAAATGTTAAATAATCTTCTCGAAAAAAATAGAAAATTAATTTTCCATGTTGGAATTAATTGTATTTTAGCAACACCCTAAATTTATTTATATGAGAAAAGTAACGCTGTTTTTTTGCATGTTTGTTTTGTTTGTATCCTTTAAAACATTCACAAATAAGAATAAAGCAAATTTTGAAAATGGTTTTATAGCAATTCAGGTTGATACTTTGTTTCAGGAGAAAATTAGCATTCGTGCCATCGTAATCGATAAAAACAAAGTTTGGTACGGAGGTG
Source organism: Flavobacterium sp. HJSW_4 (assembly GCF_042436695.1). Lineage (NCBI taxonomy): Bacteria > Pseudomonadati > Bacteroidota > Flavobacteriia > Flavobacteriales > Flavobacteriaceae > Flavobacterium > Flavobacterium sp. HJSW_4. The sequence goes on along the minus strand of NZ_JBHNPP010000022.1, from coordinate 56,629 downwards.
ATAATTCTCGTTTTGGGAGTTTTGATTTAGAAAAAAAAGAAAAATTCGAAGAGCATATTTATAGAGATACTTTAAAATTAGAATTTAGAAGTATTGCTCAGAACTCAAAAAATATATTTCTTTTAAGTGTTGGAAATCCTGCATTATTATATCAGGTTTCTAAGAAAACCAATAAAGCAAAATTGGTTTACAAAGAAGTTCATCCAAAAGTGTTTTATGATAGCATGCAGTTTTGGAATGATAAAGAAGGAATTGCAATTGGAGACCCAACTGAAGATGCATTTTCGGTTATTATTACAAGAGATGGTGGAGAAACATGGACAAAAGTGTTGTCTCATAAACTTCCAACAAATGCTCAAGGCGAAGCAGCTTTTGCAGCAAGTAATTCAAATGTAGTAATTAAAGGAAATGATACTTGGATCGTTTCTGGCGGAAAAAGATCTCGTGTCTTTTATTCTGGCGATAAAGGTAAAACATGGAAAGCGGTAGAAACTCCAATCGTGCAAGGAAAAGAAATGACGGGTATTTTTACAGCCGATTTCTACGATTCTAAACATGGTTTTGCGGCAGGAGGAGATTATGAATCGCCAATGCTAAAAACAGATAATAAAATCGTAACTAAAGACGGAGGAAAAACTTGGGAATTAGTTGGTCAGAACCAAGGTTTTGGATATGCTTCTTGCGTTCAATATGTGCCTGGCGGTGGCGGAAAAGAATTGGTTTGTGTAGGTTCTGGCGGAATTCAATATTCTCAAAATGGCGGAGAAACTTGGACAATGATGTCAAAAGACGATAAACTTTTTACCATTCGTTTTATCAATAGAAATACTGCAATTGCGGCTGGTTATAATAAAATGATTCGCATTCACTTTAGATAAAAAAATAAGAACCCTAAATAATAAAGTAAGTATTATTATATAGGGTTCTTATCGCTGTTGTTTCTTTAAGCTTAATCTTTATTGCCTTTGTCGCGATATTGTTGCAATAATTTTCGATTAAAATCGTCTTCAGATTTTTTTAGCAACAATATTTTCTTTGCGGGAAGTACTTTTTTCAGATTGCTCATGTATTTTTCGCGAAGCTGATATATTTCCTTATCTGTGCTTTCTATTTGAGATAATAAAGTCGCAGCTTCTTTATCTGAAAGGTTTTTAAGACTGTCATCTTTTAGCTGTTTCAGATAAGTTTTCATTTTCAAATACTTTAATTCATATTGCTTGTCATCATAAGCATTATAAATAGGCCAGAATTTTTCTGCTTCGGTTGAAGTTAATTCTAATTCTGTTGTTAAAAACGACACTTTAAAAGCTTTAATTTTTTCTCGCTTTTCATCAATTTTTCCATTTTGTGCAAAAATTGAAAAAGTTGTCAGAAAGAGCAATAGCGGTAAAATGTTTTTTATTTTCATTGTTAAGCTAAGTTGTTGAGTTAAGTTTGATTTAATTTTGTTCTGAAATTAAGTGTTCTATGTTTGGACTTGCAGCTAAAATGTCTTCTAGTGTTTCGTCTTCTAGAGTAACATCGTTGCCTAATTTTTCAATATCACTGTCGTCTAAGGTTTGGATTAAATCGTATTGGCTGATATTAGAGTGATATGATAAGTAATTTTCTAAAGTAGCTTCATCAAGTTCGTTTGAATTGGCTTTGTAATTGTTTACAATCGGAATTAATAATGCAAAAACAATTACTGCTGCGGCCGCTAGTGTAAATGTTTTTTTGCGTTTGTAAAAAGGAATTACTTTAACTTCTTTTTCGTTTAATTGCTGTAAAACCTTTCCTGAAAAATCATCAAAATAATTGTCTGGAGCTTTAAAGCCAGATTTTATTTTGGGTTCGTTTTCTAATTTAAATGTTTTCATAATACTTATAAGATAGTTTTAGTTACAAAAGGTTTAATTTGATGTAACATATAATTCAATTTTTTTTACTGCGTGATGATAAGATGCTTTTAAGGCTCCAACAGATGTTCCTAAGATTTCTGCGATTTCTTCATATTTTAATTCTTCAAAATATTTCATTTTGAAAACCAATTGCTGTTTTTCTGGAAGCGTCACAATTGCCTTTTGAAGTTTGATCTGAATTTCGTCTCCATCAAAATAAAGATCGGCTTTTAAATTATCGATCGTTTTGTTTTGAAGGTCTTCAGATGAAATACCGCTTAATTTTGCTTTTTGCGATAAAAAAGTCAAAGCTTCGTTTGTGGCAATACGATACATCCAGGAAAAAAGTTTACTTTCTCCTTTAAAGTTTTTAAGATTTTGAAAGACTTTTACAAAAGTGTTCTGTAAAACATCGTCTGCATCATCATGATTCAAAACAATGTTTCGAATATGAGAATACAAAGGCCTCTGATAATCAGACAAGAGTTTTTGAAACGCAGTATTTTGCGTTTCATGACTTAATAATTGTTTTATAAATTCTTTCTCGTCTATCAAACTTTTTGTTTTGTAAACTTTCTTTAATAGAAGTAAGACAGAATTTAACGCAAAAGGTTTAATGCGCCTTTGAAATTATTTAAAATTCTGAATCTTCTTCTTTTGCAGGTGTTTGCGTTGGAGCAGGTGCAGGAGCAGCTGGTTTGCGTTTTACGGGCTCTGTACGTGGCTGTTCTGTACGAGGTTCGCTTGTTGTTTCGCCAGTGTTTTCTGGAGCATAAACAGGCTCAGGAGTAACAGGAATTACTTTTGGTTTTATCGGAAAATAAATTTCAGTTACCAATTTAGATGAAGCTTTTACATCCAATTTGCTCAACGTCAAGATTTCAAGATGTGACCAGCTTAAATCTGGAATGATCTTTTCATTGTTGATGTAAGCAGTTGTCTTAGCAATTGCTTCATTTCTATGAGAGTAATCTCCGTTAAGAGTTGTTTTTACAGCATCAAAACCATTTAATTTTCCAGATAAAATATCACTTCCGGCACTAGTTGAAATCTCTCTATTAATAGGTAAACAAATGGAAATTTTAGCCAAACCAGTTTTAGTGTCATAGGTATGATAAATAATGAATGGTTTTCCAATTGCAGATAAACCATTTGTTTCACTAAACTGAATAAGTTTCGGAATTACAATTCTAGCATTTTTACTTACTTTGGCAATCTCGCTTGTAAAAGTCTGTTTGATGTAAGGAGTTTCTGTTTTCTTAACAACGCCATCTACTTTAACTGCATAAGTTTTGGTTTCGTAATCTAAGTTTTTGTCAATATTTGCTAAACTTTTTTCGTAGATCGTTCCAATAACGCGGTCAGAACCTCCGTGTAAAGCAGTGTAGATTTTAAATAGAAAGCTCATAGTTCCTTTTCCTTTCCAAGTAACTTTTGTTTTTCCGTTTAAAGTATCTTTTAAAGTCCAATTTACATCTGCTTCAGTGCCGTCAAATTGCATTTTTTGGTCAATGCTTTCTCCATCTTTTGTTTTAAGAATGATAGAATTTCCTTTTCCGTCAGCACCATCCCAATAAAATGTAGCGCCATTTCCACTAGTTTTATTAGCGTAGGTCATTTTTATAGAAGGATCTTCAACAGACCATGATTCAAAATCTTCGTAATTTCTAAAGTCGTTTAAGTAGTTATAAACCGTTGTGCGTGGAGAATTGATAACTTTACTTCTTTCTACAGAAAAATCGCCTCTCTGAGTAGCAACAAAAACAGTAAGAGCGACAAAACTTAATAAGGCGAAAAGAAATAAATACTTTAGAATTTTCATGGCAGATTGTTTGGTTTCGGTAAAGTTATAAATTTTATGTGAGTGTTACTAATAACCCATAATTATTAGGTTTTATTTTATTGTAACGAGAATAATTTATCGTTTTAAAAATATTTTAATGACAAACAAAAGAGCGATGAAAAGCAGAAAGGCAAGCAGTACTTTGTAATTTCCTTTGTAAAAGACTCTGTGTAATTTTAAATCTTTTCGATAAGCAAATATCATAATGATTACAAAAGCGATAAAAAAACAGATTCCAAATTGTATTTGACCTTGACTGAACATAGTTATAAAAATTTTTAGCAAATTTAGAGATTTGTAAACGATTTGCTGCTAAATTGCCTTTTCATTTCGTTCAATAAATTTTCAGATTTATGAGAAAGTGACTTAAATTAGCAAAAAAAAGAAAACTACTATATGAAAAAACAACTTGATGCCGTAACAGAATTTCACACTGCTTTTAGAATTGGCCACAGCACTACACCAAAGGCCGATGTAGGAGCAGAGAAAAAATTACTTCGTTATAATTTAATGAAAGAAGAAAACGAGGAATATTATGAAGCGGTTCAGAATAATGATTTAGTTGAAATTGCAGACGCTCTTGGAGATATGATGTACATCTTATGCGGAACAATTATCGAGCACGGACTTCAAGATAAAATTGAAGCTGTTTTTGATGAAATTCAACGTAGTAATATGAGTAAATTAGGAGAAGATGGTCAGCCAATTTACCGCGAAGACGGAAAAGTAATGAAAGGGCCAAATTACTTTAAGCCTGATTTTTCAAAATTATTATAAAAAATATTTAAACACATAGAAACATAGTCTCAGGAGTGAGCAAAAGGCGTTTCACTTGTATTAGTACACATAGCTATGTGTTAAGAAACGTGTTTCTTTTTAGCTCTCTTTCTTACATTGCGAGATCTATGACTCTATGTGTTTAAAATTAATTTTTAATATTAAAAAAATAAAAAACCCGATAAAACTTAATTTATCGGGTTTCTTTTGTAATATGGTTTTGGATTATTGAACTTTAACTGTCCATCCGTAAGTATCTTCAGAAAGTTTGTTTTGAAGACTTGTCAGTTTTTCTTTTAAGAAAGAAGCATAAGAATTTTCAATAGGAGTCATTTCGAAGTATTCATCTTTATAAGAGAATCCTTTGATAACGCTAATAACTGCTGCGGTTCCTGCTCCGAAGATTTCTTTCAAAGATCCGTTTTTAGCTGCTTCAACCAATTCAGTAACAATTACTGGACGAACTTCTACATTTAATCCTTCTTTTTCAGCCATTGCGATCAAACTTTTTCTAGTTACACCATCTAAAATTCTTTCGCTTGTTGGAGCTGTCAATAAAGTATCGTTGATTCTGAAGAAAACGTTCATTGTTCCAGCTTCTTCTAGTTTTGTGTGCGTTGCATCATCTGTCCAGATAACTTGTTGGAAACCATCTTTGTTTGCCAAGTTAGTTGGGTAAAATTGAGCAGCGTAGTTTCCAGCAGCTTTTGCAGCTCCAATTCCACCATTTGCAGCTCTACTGAAATGCTCAGCAATGATAACTTTTACTTCGCCTCCGTAATATGCTTTTGCAGGAGAAAGTAAAATCATAAATTTATATTCATCAGAAGGATTTGCGATAACTCCAGGACCTGTAGCAATCATAAAAGGACGGATGTACATACTTGCACCGTTTCCTCTTTGAATCCATTCTTGATCAATTTTCAATAATTCATTTAAACCATCCATAAAAATAGATTCTGGAACTTCTGGCATAGCCATACGGACAGCAGAATTATTAAAACGTTTGTAGTTTTCATCTGGTCTAAACAACCAAATATCACTGTTTTCGTCTTTATAAGCTTTCATTCCCTCAAAAATCGCTTGTCCGTAATGGAAGACTTTTGAAGATGGATCCATCAAAATTGGAGCATAAGGCTTAATGACAGGATTTTGCCATTGCCCGTTTTTAAAATCGCATTCGAATAAATGGTCTGTAAATACAGCACCAAAACTTAAGTTGTCAAAATCTACTTCGTTGATCTTTGTAGAAGTAGCTTTAATGATTTCAATTTTGCTCGTTTGAGTTGTACTCATAGTTATGTAAGTTTTTTGTGAGATATTTTTCACTATCAGAAAACTAAAGTGATGATATCGTGTAAAATAGAATATATTGAATGCAAAATTACGTAAAAATCTCTAAAACATTTAGTGAAAATTCATTATTTAATGGTTTTGACTGAGATTTATTTATCCTATAATAAACTCAAATATTTAATTGATTTTTATAAAGAATTTATGAAAAAAGTATCGTTTTTTAAGGCTTTACGCATTTGTTTTGACTAAATTTGAATATTAAAATGGCTTGAAAATCAATAAAAAGCCATTATTAAATTCTTAAAAAGGTGAAAAGAGAAATAATTAAAACGCTAGATGGTTCAACTACAATTCGTTTACCAGAATGGGACGAATGCTACCATTCTAAGCACGGAGCAATTCAGGAAGCGAAACATGTTTTTATAAAAAATGGACTTTCTTTATTTGAGAATCCTATAAGTATATTAGAAATAGGTTTTGGTACAGGGTTAAATGCTTTTATCACTTTTTTAGAATCTGAGAGAAAGAAGCAGACAATTGATTATGTTGGAGTAGAAGCGTATCCTGTAGATGCAGAAGAGATTTTGGAAATGAATTACGCCGAAGAATTGGAAGCATCGGAATTTTATAACATTTTTGAAAAAATGCATAAATCAAAATGGGACGAAAAAATAGAAATTTGCGATCAGTTCTCCTTAACCAAAAGAAAACAATTTTTTCATGAAATAAACGATTTTGAAATTTTTGATTTGATTTATTTTGACGCCTTTGGTTATCGAGTGCAACCAGAACTTTGGAGTACCGAAATTTTTCAGAAAATGTACAACAGTCTAAAGCCAAATGGAGTTCTTGTTACATACGCAGCTCGAGGAGTTGTTAAAAGAAGCATGATCGAAGTCGGATTTACTGTAGAAAAATTGGCAGGGCCTCCAGGGAAGAGAGAAATGTTTAGAGCCTTTAAAAACACTTAGAAATGAGTTATTTAGAATAATTCTACATTGATTTATATGTTTTAAGAAAACGTATTCGTTGCTAAAGTTTTTAAAATAATAAGTTAAAAATAGTAATTATGTTAGTTATTTGTTTAAATTTGGCTCGAGTTTAAAAAATAGATAACCCCCGAAAATCTTATTTTATTATGTCAAAAATGATGTTTGATTACACGAAATCAATACTTGAAAGAGTTAGTTTCGATCCGGTACTTTTCTGTAAAGAATTAGAGAAAGCTATCAAAACACTGTTACCTTACGAAATGGAGCAATTGCAAGAATGGTTACTTAATTTCGTAGTCGGAAAACCAGAATTAAAACCAAGTCTACAGCTAATTAAAGTATAAAAGAAAGGAGCCAAATTGGCTCCTTTTTTATTGCGCTTTCTTTTGTAACGGACTAATGATTTGAACATTCTGAAAAACAATTGCGCCTTTTACAACACCTGCAATTGTAGATCTAAGTGCGTCAATGATTTGCATTTTTAATTCGCTCTTTGGGTAAATTAAACTTACCTCTCGAGCAGGTTTTGGCTCCTTAAAATTACGGAGCTTCAGTTTGTCGGATTCTTTTAAGTCTAAAGTGTGCAAGTACGGAAGTAACGTTGTGCCAAGGCCTTCGTCTGCCAATTTAATTAAGGTTTCAAAACTACCGCTTTGAATCTGGAAATTAGTTTGATCGGCGTCTGAGACATTTTTGCACAAATTCAAAATTCCATCTCTAAAGCAATGTCCGTCTTGTAATAATAGAATTTCGTTCAGATTTAAGTCGGCAACTTCAATTTCTTCTTTTTGAAAACTTGCATGATGCTCAGGAATATACGCTACGAATGGCTCAAAATACAAAACAATTTCTTTGATTTTTTCGTCTTCAAGCGGAGTTGCAGCAATTGCAGCATCCAAATGTCCGTTTTTCAGTTTTAGAATAATTTCCTCTGTATTCAACTCTTCAATTAAGAGTTTTACTTTCGGATATTTTTTAATGAAATTATTCAAAAACATTGGTAGAAGCGTAGGCATAATCGTTGGAATAATTCCTAAACGAAATTCACCTCCAATAAAACCTTTCTGTTGTTCTACAATATCTTTTATACGATCGGCTTCGTTTACGATATTCTTTGCCTGATTTACAATTTTTTGTCCAATATCAGTAAGCTGGATCGGTTTTTTACTTCTGTCGAAAATTAAAATGTTAAGCTCTTCTTCGATTTTTTGTATTTGCATACTTAAAGTCGGCTGTGTTACGAAGCATTTTTCAGCAGCAAGCGTGAAGTTTTTATGCTCAGCAACCGCTAACACATATTGCAATTGAGTTATAGTCATGTTGATAGTAATTTGTGATGCAAAAATAAGAAAATATAATTTTTATTTATGTTTATTTTGGTAAAGTTACTCTAAATTTGTAGTAAATTAGTGTAAAAAATCAGATTATGAAGACAAATATTTTAGGACTCCCTGTAAAAGAATCAGAATTATTAGTAAAAGAACTGAATGTATTATTGTCAAATTTTCAAGTATATTATCAAAACTTGAGAGGAATTCACTGGAACATTCGCGGAAAGCGTTTCTTTGATTTACATGTAAAATTCGAAGAATTATATACAGACGCGCAATTAAAAATAGATATGATAGCTGAAAGAGTTTTGACAATTGGAGGAACACCTTTGCATACTTTTGAAGACTATATTAAAAACAATAAATTAACAGTTGGGAAAAATATTTCTAACGATGAAAAAGCGGTTCAATTAATTGTTCATTCTCTATCTGATTTATTAAAAATCGAAAGAGAAATATTGAACAAATCTGACGAAATCAATGATGAAGGAACCAATTCTATGATGAGTGATTTCATTTCTGAACAAGAAAAAACGATTTGGATGATGAATGCTTGGTTAGAAGAAACTTTGTAAATAATTGTTTTTTAAAGAATTAAAAGCAGAATGGAATGAAAATTGCATTCTGCTTTTTTATTTTTGTTAAATTTCTATCAAATCTCTTTGATTTTATTTGTTTAACGCTATTTTTGTTTCGATGAAATATATAGCTCGCATATTATTATTCATATTTATTGCCTTCTTATCGACCCCAACAATTGTTCAGGCGTTAAAGAAAGGGAATAATACGGCTATATCTTTTAGTATCGCTGAAGAAGAAGTGCATAAAGAACTTAAAAATGTTATGCATCCAACTATTCTTGAGCACGAAGTTTTGATTCCGGTTTGCATCGAGAAAAAAACAATCATTTCTGAAAACATTGTCAAATTAGACAACATATCTCCGAGCATCTTCGCTCCACCGCCTAACGTAGCATAATACTTCCGATTATTTTGAACTTTAGCCTCATTTCTGCCGAGATGTGGTAAATCTTTAATGAATAATTTTTTTAGTATTATATTATGACAAAAAAAATCAATCTTTTTGCCAACCTTAAATCTGATTTTGCTTCAGGTTTAGTGGTTTTCTTGGTGGCTCTTCCGTTGTGTTTAGGTATTGCAATGGCTTCTGGAGCACCATTATTTTCTGGAATTATCGCTGGTGTTGTGGGTGGTATCGTTGTAGGATACTTAAGCCAATCGCACATTAGTGTATCAGGTCCAGCTGCTGGGTTAACAGCTATCATTTTAACCGCAATTACCGATTTAGGAGCTTTCGATGTATTTTTAATGTCTGTTTTTATTGCTGGATTAATTCAATTAGCATTAGGATTTTTAAAAGCTGGAAGTATATCAAACTATTTTCCGACAAACGTAATTGAGGGAATGTTAGCGGGTATCGGAATTATTATCATTTTAAAACAAATACCGCACGCTTTTGGTTATGATGCAGATTTCGAAGGAGATCAGGCTTTTATTCAAAATGATGGAAGCAATTCATTTTCATTTCTGTTTGATCTTTTAAATCATATTCATTTAGGGGCTGTAGTAGTTTCTGCAGTTTCATTGGTGATTTTATTGGCTTGGGATAAAGTTTCTTTCTTAAAAAGAATAAAACTAGTTCCTGGAGCTTTGGTTGCTGTTATTGCGGGAGTTGTTTTGAACGAAATATTTGTCTCAACAGGAAGCACTTTGGCAATTGCGAAAGAACATTTGGTTTCTTTGCCAGTTCCAAAATCTTTTGATGACTTTAAATCAATTATAATTACACCTGACTTCACTGCTGTTACAAATCCGCAAGTTTGGGTGGTTGCTATTACGATTGCCATTGTCGCTTCTATTGAAACGCTTTTATGTATTGAAGCTACAGATAGAATGGATGTGCAAAAACGTTACACTAACACTAATGTAGAGCTTAGAGCGCAAGGTGTTGGTAACATTATAAGCTCTCTTTTAGGAGGTTTGCCAATGACTTCTGTAGTAGTAAGATCTTCTGCAAATAACAATGCAGGAGCAAAATCTAAAATGTCTGCTATCATTCATGGTGTGCTTTTATTGATAAGTGTATTAGCGGTACCAGTAATTTTAAACAAAATTCCGTTGGCTACATTGGCAACCGTTTTAATTTTGGTCGGATATAAATTAGCAAAACCAGCAGCCTTTATGCATTTCTGGAAAAAGGGGAAATACCAGTTTGTCCCTTTCATTGCAACTTTGGTCTTTGTCGTTGCGACAGATTTGCTAAAAGGTGTTGCGCTGGGAATTGTTATTAGTATCATTTTCGTTTTAAGAGGAAACTTAAAAAGAGCTTACAACTTCAAAAAAGAAGAATATGAAGATGGAGACATTATTCATATCGATTTAGCGCAAGAGGTTTCGTTCTTGAATAAAGCGGCGATTAAACAAACGTTAGCTGAAATTCCAGAAAACTCTAAAGTTATCATTAATGCTCATGATACAGAATACATTTCACATGATGTTTTAGATTTAATTCGTGAATTTAAAGAAACTAGAGCAATAGACGAAAATATAAAAGTGAAGCTTAAAGGTTTTAAAGAAGCATACGAATTAGAAAATACACCCGAAAACCATAATCATGTTACAATAGAACATTATTATGATGTGGCTAAAAGGGAAGTGGTTCAAAAAGAAGTTGTTAGAGGAGAATAATTAAAAATAGGTATTTTTAAAGCCCTAGAAATGTCAAATTTTAGGTAACTTTACATTCAAGTTCTTTTTTGAGACATTCCTAGAATTAGAAATTACCACACAAAAAATAAAGAAATGAGAAAATTTTATGAGCAGTTATTAGAAAATAATAAAAAATGGGTTGAGACTTCATTAGCAAAAGACCCTAATTATTTTGCTGATTTGGCAAAAGGGCAACAGCCACCTTTGTTATGGATTGGATGTTCTGACAGCCGTGTTCCTGCAAACGAAATTGTTGGTGCAAAACCAGGTGAAGTTTTTGTTCACAGAAACATCGCTAATATGGTTGTTCACTCTGATATGAACATGCTGAGTGTACTGGATTATGCAGTAAATGTTTTGAAAATAAAACATATTATTGTTTGCGGACACTACGGATGCGGAGGTGTAAAAGCGGCAATGGGGAATCAGTCAGTTGGAATTATTGATAACTGGATTCGTCACATTAAAGATGAGTACCGTTTGCACGACAAATACTTGAATTCAATTGAAGACGAAACAGAACGTTTTAATGCTTTTGTTGAAATCAATGCTAAAGAGCAAGTTTATAATTTAGCTAAAACATCAATTGTTCAAGGAGCTTGGAAAAATGGTCAAGACCTCATGCTTCACGGCTGGGTTTACGGATTAAATTCTGGTTTCGTTACAGACTTAAATGTTACAATCAGTTCGAATGCTGAACTTGACAGTGTTTATCAATTAGATCTTTAATAGTAAGGAATAGAAATCGCCCTCAAAAAGGGCGATTTTTTTTATTCGTTTTCGTCTAAATTCTCATTAAATGCTGAAGGCAACATTGTCGGAATAAACTTGATTAATATCGGTAATAATAAACTTCCGCCTGGAAGTAAGAATATGGTTAGCGAAGGAATGGTTTTACAGATATCCAAAAGCTGTTTTTTTACCTTTTTCTTTTCTTTCGCATCCAAATCTCGCGTTGTCGAATAGGCGAGAAGTACCATTAATTCTTTACTCTGAACTATTTCTTTAATTAATCTGTTTTTATTTCTAATGATTAATTTGACCACACTATGAGTCATTTGATCATAAAAATGTTTAACAGGATTCGAATAATTAAAGTACGGAATCTTTTTTTTGTGAGTCGTAATAAAAGTATTGGTAGTGTCCATGCTTTTTGTCACAAAATCGTCAGAAACTCCCATTGTTGAACCTAAAGCATAGAGAAAATAAGATTCTTCATTTTCTACAACTCCGTCACTCCATAAAGCCATTCCGGCCATATCGATTAAATAATATTGTTCAAGTCTGTTTGTGAAATATTCCAGATTTAAAGTTTCTAAAGTCTCAACGGTAACTTTTGAAAATTTAGAATAACGTATAGAAGCTTCAAAAAGTTTGATTAAAAGATCATCGTGCTGCGATTTTGATGTTTTGGTTTTTAAAGCCAAACCAACAATTCCCAGTACAGTTTCTTCGATTCTTTTTAAATATTTTTCAGGGATTTCGCCATGCTCCAAATATTGTCTAAAAGCCAGAACATCAATAAACAATAGAGCATTGGTTACCAAATGCGAAAAATTTTTACTAATGATGCTGTCATTGGTCTGAACTCTCTGATCAATAATGTTTTCAAGAGACAGGGAAGGAGTGTCTTTAGGCAATAAAATTTTAAACAAATTAAATCCTTCAGGATTCATTTGCTTGTAAAACTTTAAAACTTCAGAAATAAAATGTATAGGTTCCGAATTTCTTTTCTCTAAACAAAAAACATGATAGAGTGTATTTAGTAGGGCTACTTTAGAAATTTCGGTTTTAAACCAGCCTTTTATCGGAATCGGAATTTGAGAATCTATAGCAATTATATGTCCATAGATAAATCCCGTTTCTCTCACTTTATAGTAAAACGAATCTACAGTTTCAAAAGGTATAGCTTCTGAAAACTTCTGTTCACTAAAAAACTTGTCGATCCAGCCTGGTGCTGATGGGTTAATCATTGACTTAATTTTGCTGATGCAAAGCTATGTCTTTTTCTTGTTTTAGAATTCATTTTAAAATGAAATAACCGCTAGATTTTGTTAAAAATAGCGGTTATTCAAATTTTTCTTATTTAATGATTCCTGCGCAAGCAACTCTTCCTCCTGCATTTCCTGTTGGTTGAGTTGTAAAATCATCAGTTCCTGCGTGTACGATTAAGCCTTTTCCTAGAACATCTTTGTTAGCATCTCCACAACCAATACACCATTCGTCAGTGGTTAAAGTGATAGATCCGTTACCTTTTGCGTCAGCAGTAAAGTTTCCGATATCACCTTTGTGATATTCTGCAACTCCCCATTTTCCATGTTTTTTGAAAGTCGGATTCCAGTGTCCTCCAGCAGAACTTCCGTCTGCAGAGCTACAATCTGCTTTTTCATGAATGTGGATCGCGTGAACTCCTGGCTCTAATCCTGTTATTTTTGCTGTGAAAGTTACTTTGCCATTTTTTTCTACAAAAGTAGCAGTTCCGGCAACTTTACTGTTGCTTTTTGGCTCTAATGCAACAGTCAGAGTTTTAGCATCATTTGATTTGTTATTTGTTTTACAACCAACGATTAAGGCTGTAATTATAGCGAAAGAAACAATTAGTTTTTTCATATCTACGGGCATTTTTAATTAAAGATTAAGTAAATTTAACATAAAATAACGGAATTGATTGACTCTAAAAGTTAAAAAAAAGTCAAACTATACTTTATAATTTGATATTGATTGAGTTAAAAACCGAAAATATTGTTTAAATTCGTATAGGTTTTTAACGAAAAAATTCTGAAAACCATTTATCTAATTCGCTCACATTTAAGTCTTAATGTTATGATGAAAAAGATTTTTACCCTCGTTTTTTTTAGTTCGTTTTTAATTTCTTGCAAATGCGCAAAAACCGATGCAGTTTTTAAACTGGACGGAACTTGGGAGCTGAATTATATTTCTGGTCCGCGAATTACTTTTGATGGATTATATCCAAATAAAAAACCAACTATAAAATTTGATACTAAAGCAAATCAGGTTTCTGGTAATGCGAGCTGTAATTCATACACAGGAAAATTGGTTGTTGATGGCAATAAAATAGATTTTACCCAACCAATGGCAGTAACTAAAATGATGTGCTTGGACGGATTGCAAGGTGAACAAACTTATTTGAGCACATTGCAAAAGATAACTTCTTACGATATTACAGATGATGGTAAGACTTTAAACTTTATTTCTGGAGATATTGCCATGATGCGTTTTACTAAAAAATGATGCCATGAAAACCACATTATCGATTTTGCTGTTGCTGATAAATGTTGTAGGTTTTTCAGTTTCTGCACAAGAAAAAACAAAAAAAGAGCTCAAACAAGAAAGAGAATTAAAAAAACAGAATGAAATCAAAGCGCTTATTGATTCTCAGAATTTTGTTTTTGAAGCTCAAAAAGCAACGCCTCAAGGCGGCAGATTACTTCAGTTGGACTATAATACTTATTTCTTAAAGTTTAAAGCTGATAGTACAACTTGCGATCTCCCTTTCTTTGGACGAGCTTACAATATTGGATATAATGGTGATGGCGGAATAAAATTTGAGGGCAAGCCTGAAAATGTTAAAGTCGAAACCAAAAAGAATAGTACAATTCTCAAAGCGACAGTAAAGGGTAAGAGTGATGTATATGATTTACTGTTTTCTATTTATTATAATGGAAGTACAACGCTTTCTGTTTCTAGTAATAACAGGGCTCCAATTAATTACGATGGAATAATATATGCTCCAAAAACAGCGGAGAAAAAATAGCATAATTCATTTTAGCAAACTTGTCACAAATTCGTCTGAATAATATGGTAAGAAAGTTTTTTTGGTTATTAAAGTGGCAGTTTTCGGTTTTGTTTTTCTCCTTTGGTACGTTCGCCATGTTTGGTCAGGATTTGGAGCCTCGAGCTTATGCTAATGTTCCCAAAGATCTGAATGTAATTGCGGCTGGATATGTTTTTATGAATGGAAATGTACTCACAGATCCGTCTTTGCCTATCGCCGATTTTACGCTTCGAAGTCATAATTTGGCTGTAAACTATGTTAGAACATTTGGTTTGTACGATAAACTGGCTCGTATTCAGGTAGCGCTTCCTTATTCTTTTATGGATGGCGAAGTAACGCGTACAAGCGGAGATATTCTAACAGGATCGAGAACTGGTTTTGCAGATATGAAAATTAGACTTGGTATTAATCTTTTGGGATCTCCCGCTTTGGATAAATCAGAATTTAGATCCTTTCAGCAGAAAACAATTCTTGGAGTAAGTTTGGTTACTTCTGTTCCAACAGGAAGATATTACGAAGATAAACAAGTTAATATTGGCACAAACCGTTGGGGATTTAAACCAGAAATTGGCGTTTCCAAATTATTTAAGCATGTTTACGCTGAAGCGTACGCTGGGGTTTGGTTTTATACCGATAATAATGATTACATGGGGAAAAAATTAGAACAGAAATCTACATATAGTTTGCAAGCTCATGCCAGTTATTATTTTAAAAATCAGATGTGGCTGGGTTTTAATACCACTTGGTTTTTTGGAGGAAAAACAATTATTGATGGCGTTCCTGATGACAGTCAGATTGATAATTGGAGAGTAGGAGGAACTTTTTCTACTCCAATCGCTAAAGGCCAGTCGATCAGATTACAATATCATATCGGGGCGTATACCAACAACGGACTAAATTATTATGCTTTATCAGCGGTTTATCAATATTCCTTTTTTTAGAAATTGATTGTAAGGTAATATGTTTAAAATCAGAATATTTGGAATGCATATATTTTTAAAAAACAAATTTAAAATTAAAACTATGAAAAAATTAGGTCTTATTCTTATCATGGCGGCAGCCTCGTTTTCATCTTATGCACAGTCTTCATATAAAGAAGATTTAGAAGTAGTACAAAGTATTTACGGAAAAACTAAAAGTGATCTTGTAAAACAATACATGAATTTATCTGACGCGCAAGCAACAGCTTTTACAAAAGTTTATGATGATTATGAAGTGTCACGCAAAGCTTTGGGACAGACAAAGTTTAAATTAATAAATGATTATGCAGCGAATTATGAAACTTTAACAGATGCGAAAGCTGATGAATTAGCAAAAGCTACTTTGAAAAATCATATTGATTATGAGAAACTTTACTCTAAAACGTATAATCAGGCGAAAAAAGCAATTGGTTCAATAAATGCCGCAAAATTTATTCAGCTTGAGGTTTATCTTCAAACCATAATTAGAAGTGAAATTTTAGAAGCAATTCCGTTTATTGGCGAAATGGATAAGACTAAAGTGATGTAAAATAATACTTAGCAATAAAAAAGGGAATCAATTTGATTCCCTTCATTATTATTTTTCTGTTTTAACTTTGTAAATTTCATTTACCATTCCGTCACGGAAACTGTCTAAAGTAAGTTCCCAGAACATAATTCCACCTAATTTTTTAGCTTTTGCATATTCTGCTTTTGCTTTAATAGATTTTAAATCATCTGATGTTGCAAAAGTTTTTGTGCCAGCATTGTACCAATATGGAGCTTGCGCTTTTTCATCATAAAAATATTTCCAGCCATTTGCTTCGGTATAAGTTGTAGCAAAGTTTTTAAAATCAACTCCTTGAATGTGTTCACCGGCTTGGTATAATCCGTTATTGACGTTTTCTACATTTTTCCATGTTCTAGAATAAAATGCACCACCAATAACTAATTTTTCAGCAGGAACACCAGCTTTCAATAAAAACTCAACAGCTCTATCTGTAGATTCTTCTTTAGGATTTGTGCTGTAAATAGGAGTGTGGTGTCCCGTAACTTTAGAATATCCGTTTACTAAATCATAGCTCATGATATTGATTCTGTTAACTAATGGAGTAACTGCTTTCCAGTCGATAGACTCGTCTAAGTATTTTTGGAATCCTCCAGCAGCAAAACTTAACTCATATTTTTTGCCTAATGTCGAACGAAGGATTTTTATTAATTCAGTAAAGTTTGGTTTGTCAACTGCTTGATACAAATGTCCAGGAAGTCCTTCAATTGCAGGATATTCCCAATCTAAATCTAATCCGTCAACTTTATAAGAATCACTTAATTCTTTTACTGATGTTGCAAATTTTAAGCGTCCTTCAGCTGTAGAAAAAGCTTCAGAACAAGGTTCGCAACCGCCCCAACCTCCAAGCGATAAAATAATTTTAAGCTGCGGATTTTTCGCTTTAAGCGAAACTAAATGCTTAATAGTATTAGAATCTTTATCTGAATCAACAGTTAATTTTCCGTCTTTTAAGTGACAAAAACTGAAGATGATTTGGTTTAATTTGCTAACTTCATATTTGTCAATGAGTTCTGAATCGCCAGTATAATAGGCAATAATATCCATTTTTTTATTTTTTTGCGCGAAAGTTGAAGTGATACCAAAGCACAATAAAAAGGATGCGATTAGAGTAATTTGTTTCATTATTTTGTTTTTTATAGTTTTTAGAATTGTTAAATATACTGTAATACATTTGATATTTAACTATGCTATAAGTCTCAGAAGGCTAATTTTAACGAATATTTTGCAAATAGTTGCAAAATAATTGCGTCTTGTAAGTGATGTCTTTCAGAGATGAAATCAAAAAATAAACCCGCACAGTTTCGGACTTGTGCGGGTTTAAACAAATTAAAAGCTAAAAACTATTTTGAGATTAGAAGCAGTATGAATTTTCTGCAACTAATTTTTCTGCAATTTTTTCTCTCAATGCCACAACATTTGGCAAGTTTGTATATTTAGTGAAACGTTTAAGTCCCATTAACATCATACGTTGTTCGTCTCCTTCAGAGAATGAAGCAATTCCTTCTTTTCCTCTTAAGTTTACAATATCTACAGCTTTGTACAAGTATAATTTTGCCATTGCAATTTGCTCTTGTACTTTATCTTCACCTTGAGATTTTGCTAATTTCTCTGTTCTCAAGATTGTACTTTCTGCCATGTAGATTTCGATTAAGATATCAGCAGCAGCCATTAATAACTGTTGGTGAGAATCTAAATCTGGACCGTATTTTTGAACAGCACTTCCTGCAACCATTAAGAAAACTTTTTTCAAGTTAGCCACGATTACTTTTTCTTCTGAGAATAATTCAGAGAAATCTGGAGTATCAAAAGATGGAATTCCCATTAATTCTTCTTGAACTTTCATTGCTGGCCCAAGTAAATCAACGTGTCCTTTCATTGCTTTTTTGATCAACATACCTACAGAAAGCATTCTGTTGATTTCGTTTGTACCTTCGTAGATACGCGCGATACGAGCATCTCTCCAAGCACTTTCCATCGGAGTATCTTCAGAGAATCCCATTCCACCAAAAACTTGAATTCCTTCGTCAGAACAGTTTTGAACGTCTTCAGAAACGGCAACTTTCAAGATAGAACATTCGATAGCGTATTCTTCAACACCTTTTAATTCTGCTTCTTGGTGAGAAGTTCCTTCCGCTTCACGAGCAGCGATTCTGTCTTCGATGTCTTTTGCAGCACGGTAAGAAGCACTTTCTCCAGCGTAAGCGTTAGTTGCCATTTCAGCCAATTTAGAACGGATAGCTCCAAAAGATGAAATAGAAGTATTGAACTGAATTCTTTCGTTAGCATATTTTACAGCGCCAGAAGTAACTCTTCTTTGTGCATCTAAACAAGCTGCTGCCAATTTAATACGTCCAACATTTAAAGCATTCATAGCGATTTTGAAACCGTTTCCTCTTTCAGATAGCATGTTTTCAACCGGAACTTTTGTTTCGTTGAAGAAAACCTGACGAGTAGAAGAAGCACGGATTCCTAATTTATGCTCTTCTTCATTCATAGAAATTCCGTTTGAAGGATCGTTTTCTACGATGAAACCTGTAATATTTTTATCATCTCCAATACGAGCAAAAACGATGAAAACGCTACAGAAACCTGCATTCGAAATCCACATTTTTTGACCTGTGATAGAGTAGTATTTTCCGTCATCAGATAAAACTGCTTTAGTTTTTCCTGAGTTAGCATCAGATCCTGCGCCTGGCTCAGTTAAACAATAAGCACCAAACCATTCTCCAGAAGCTAATTTTGGAACGTATTTTTTCTTTTGTTCCTCAGTTCCGTAAAGTGTAATTGGCATAGTTCCAATTCCGGTATGAGCACCAAAAGCTGTAGAGAAAGATCCAGTTGCTCCAGAAATGTAGTCGCAAACTAACATTGTAGAAACGAATCCCATTCCTAATCCGCCGTATTCTTCTGGAACCGCAACTCCTAAAAGTCCCAATTCACCTGCTTTACGCATTGAAGATTCTGTATAAGCGTAATCTTTCTTTTCAAAACGATCTTTATGCGCCCATAATTCTTTGTCTACGAACTCTTTTACAGAGTCACGCATCATTAACTGTTCTTCTGAGAAATCTTCTGGAGTAAAGATATCTTCACATTTTGTTTCTTTAACCAAAAACTGACCACCACGAGTCACGTTTTTTTCGATTGTATCTGCCATGATTATGTTTTTTTATATATTTTGTTTTTGCTCAATTTTTGTCATTTCGACGAAGGAGAAATCTCCGCGACGATTATCCGCATAGTATTCCAATCTTTGTCGAGCCACTTACGGAGATTTCTCCTTCGTCGAAATGACAAATTGAACGTATATACTTTACTTAATAATACTTCTTACAATACTTCGTAGATTCCAGCAGAACCTTGTCCAGTACCTACGCACATGCTTACAATTCCGTACTTATTACCACGACGTTTCATTTCATCAAATAACTGAACTGAAAGTTTTGCGCCTGTACAGCCTAGAGGGTGTCCTAACGAAATTGCTCCACCGTTTACGTTTACGATATCCGGATTTAAACCTAATTCGCGAGTTACTGCTAAAGCTTGTGATGCAAAAGCCTCGTTTAATTCAATTAATTCGATATCGTTCAAAGTTAAACCAGCTTGTTTCAACGCTTTCGGAATTGCTTTTACAGGTCCGATACCCATAATTCTTGGCTCAACACCAGAAGAAGCAAAGTTTACCAAACGTGCAATTGGCTCAAGGTTTAATTCTTTTACCATGTCTTCGCTCATAATTAAAACGAAAGCAGCACCGTCACTCATTTGAGAAGAGTTACCAGCAGTTACACTTCCGTCAGCAGCAAAAACGGGTCTTAAACCTGCTAAAGCTTCTTTAGAAGTTCCAGCTCTTGGTCCTTCATCTTTATTCACTACGTATGATTTCGTTTCTTTTTTGCCATTTTCATTGATGAAAGTTTGCTCAACAGTAATTGGAACGATTTGTTTATCGAATTTTCCTTCTGCTTGCGCTTTTAAAGCTTTCATGTGAGAATTGTAAGCAAACTCATCCTGATCTTCTCTAGAAACGTTGTATTGTTTAGCAACCGCCTCCGCAGTTAAACCCATTCCCCAGTAGTAATCTTCGTGACCTGCAGCCGCAACTTTATAATCTGGAGTTGGTTTGTAACCTCCCATTGGAATATAACTCATACTTTCTGCACCACCAGCAATGATACAATCTGCCATTCCAGATTGGATTTTAGCAGTCGCCATTCCGATAGTTTCTAATCCAGATGCGCAGTAACGGTTTACTGTAACTCCAGGAACGTCTTCTACTTTTAATCCCATTAAAGAGATTAAACGACCAACGTTAAGTCCTTGTTCTGCTTCTGGCATTGCATTTCCAACCATAACGTCGTCAATACGTTTTTTGTCAAAATCAGGCAGTTCATTCATCATAAACTGAATGGTTTCAGCAGCTAATTCATCAGGTCTTTTAAATCTAAAAACACCTTTTGGAGCTTTTCCAACTGCTGTTCTATATGCTTTTACTATATATGCTGTTTTCATTTGATTAATTTCTTAGAGGTTTCCCTTTAGTTAACATGTATTGAATTCTCTCCAAAGTTTTTCTTTCTGTACAAAGAGATAAGAAAGCCTCTCTTTCAATATCTAATAAATATTGTTCAGATACTAAAGTTGCTTCAGATAAATCACCACCAGCCATTACGTAAGCCAGTTTGTTAGCGATTTTCTTGTCGTGTTCAGAAATGTATTTTCCAGCTTCCATTTGATCCGTTCCAACCAAGAACATACCCAAAGCTTGTTTTCCTAAAACTTTAATATCATTTCTTCTAATTGGCTGCGTGTAACCCGCTTCTGCCATTAATAAGGCATGTTTCTTAGCTTCAGCAATCTGACGATCTTTGTTTACTACGATAATATCTTTACCGTGTTGTAAAAGTCCAGTATCAAAAGCTTCGTAACCAGAAGTTGAAACTTTTGCCATAGCGATAGTCAAGAAATACTCTTGAAGGACGTTCAATTCCACATCGTTTTTGCGGAATAAATCCGAAGCTCTTAAAGTCAATTCTTTAGAACCACCACCACCAGGGATAACTCCAACACCAAATTCAACTAATCCCATGTATGTTTCTGCAGCAGCTACAACTTTATCAGCGTGTAAACTCATTTCGCATCCACCACCAAAAGTCATTCCGTGAGGTGCAACGATTACTGGAATTGAAGAATAACGAACACGCATCATCGTATCTTGGAACAATTTAATTGCCATATTCAATTCGTCGTATTCCTGCTCAACTGCCATCATGAAAATCATTCCAATATTAGCTCCAACAGAGAAATTCGCAGCTTGGTTTCCAATAACAAGACCTTGGTGTTCTTTTTCAGCTAATTCAATCGCTTTATTGATTGCAGAAAGAACATCGCCGCCAATCGTATTCATTTTAGATTGAAACTCTAAGTTTAAGATTCCGTCTCCTAAATCTTGGATAATAGCTCCACTGTTGCTCCAAACTTTTTTGCTTTCGCGGATGTTGTTCAGAATAATAAATGAATCTTGTCCAGGAACTTTTACTTGAGATTTTGTTGGAAGGTTGTAGAAGAAAGTTGCTCCTTCTTTTACAGTATAGAAACTGTCGCTTCCAGATGCCAACATTTCGTTTACCCATGCAGCAGGCTCTAAACCTTCTGCTTTCATGATTTCGATTCCTTTTGCAACACCGATAGCATCCCAGATTTCGAATGGACCATTTTCCCATCCAAAACCAGCTTTCATAGCGTCGTCAATTTTGTATAATTCGTCTGAAATTTCAGGAATTCTGTTTGAAACATAAGCAAACATTCCAGCGAAACTCTTACGGTAGAATTCTCCCGCTTTGTCTGTTCCTTTTACTAAAACTTTAAAACGATTAATAGGTTTGTCGATAGTTTTAGTTAATTCTAAAGTTGCAAAATTTGCTTTTTTTGCAGCGCGGTATTCTAATGTATCTAAGTCAAGAGAAAGAATATCTTTATCTACTTTTTTGTAGAAACCTTGTCCAGTTTTGCTTCCTAACCAATTATTTTCCATCATTTTGTTGATGAAATCAGGAAGTTTGAACAATTCGTGTTGTTCGTCAGTTGGGCAGTTTTCGTAAATACCGTTGGCAACGTGTACCAAAGTATCCAAACCAACAACGTCAACAGTACGGAAAGTAGCCGATTTTGGACGACCAATTACTGGTCCTGTCAACTTATCAACTTCTTCAATCGTTAATCCCATTTCTTTAACTAAATGGAACAAACTCTGAATTCCGTAAATACCAATTCTGTTTCCAATAAATGCTGGAGTATCTTTAGCAACAACCGAAGTTTTTCCTAAGAATTTAGAACCGTATTCGTTTAAGAAATCCAATACTTCATTTGAAGTTTTTGGACCAGGAATAATTTCAAATAATTTTAAGTAACGCGCAGGGTTAAAAAAGTGTGTTCCGCAGAAGTGTTGTTGGAAATCTTCGCTTCTTCCTTCGCTCATAAAATGAATTGGAATACCAGAAGTATTAGAAGTAACTAAAGTTCCCGGTTTGCGGAATTTCTCGATTTGTTCAAAAACCAATTTCTTGATATCCAAACGCTCCACTACCACCTCGATAATCCAGTCAACATTAGCAATTTTTGCCATGTCATCAGTAGTATTTCCAGTTGTAATTCTGCTTGCGAATTTCTGGCTGTAAATAGGAGATGGTTTTGATTTTAATGAATTCGCCAAATGCTCGTTTACCACACGGTTGCGAACGGCTTTACTTTCAAGCGTTAATCCTTTTTTAGCTTCAGCTTCTGTCAACTCGCGAGGAACGATGTCAAGCAGTAAAACTTCAACACCAATGTTGGCAAAATGACAAGCTATACCTGAACCCATAATTCCGGATCCAATTACAGCAACTTTTTTAATTGTGCGTTTCATAATTTGTTACTTGTTTGTTTTTTGCAGTTTTCGAATTATTTCTTGTCTCGCGAAATGCTATTCGTTTTCTGCGTTTTCTGTTTGATTAAATATGTTTTTGTCGTGAATCAATTCATTAATGATTTCCGAAACTTCGATAAAATGACTCAGCTTTTCGTCTGAAACATGTTTTCTAACGGTTTCATTAAACTTCAGGACAGTATTTTTAGATAATTCTCTTTTTTCTTTTCCAAAATCCGTCAGATAGATTAAAACACCTCTTCCGTCGCTTGGGTTCTTTTTTCGCACAATCAAACCTTTGTCTTCCATCGATTTTAATGTCCTTGTTAAGCTTGTGGCTTCCATTCCCATTCTTGGCCCTAAAGCGGTCGATGGAGTTCCTTCTTCCTTGTCAATACTTAACAGAGCAAATCCCGTTGCCATTGTAGCATCGTATTTTGCAGCCTCTTCATTATACATTCTTGAAACAGCCTGCCATGTTGCTCTCAAAATATAATCTATCGTTTTGTCTTTCATAGGTAACTATATCGATTTCAAATATAATCAAAAAATACTATGCATGCATATTATTTTTTCATAAATTTTTGGTTAGTTAAAAAATAACCCTGATTTATAGGGTTTTGTGATGGTTTTGATTTGAAATATACTATTCTTTTTTTAGATTTTAACAATTTATGTATTGTAAAAATCTTTTTCTGGTATTTATTTTGGCTTTAATTTTGGATTATTCAAAAAACGATGTATTATTTTCAGTTGTTTCTGGAGTGTCATATCTCGAAATTGCTCGTTGTAAAATCTTTTTCATACGATTTCTCAGACTTTCGGGACGTAAAATTTCAATAGAATCTCCGAAACCTAACAATAGCCTTTCCATTTCATAATTAGGAGAAATATACAAATGGACAATAATGCTTCCGTCTTCGTTTTCCTTAATTACACGTTGAGAGGAATGCAGCGGTTTTGTAATCACGTAGGGCGCATTTGAAGCATCAATCCAAAGTTCGATGCGTCGCGGCTGTAAACCAGAATTGACGGTTACACCTATAATATCTTTGTAATAAGATTCGGCATCAAAATCTTCTTCTATATAAGGAAGGTTAAAATCGTAATCAATAGAAACGATTCTGTCCAAAGCTAAATTGGTAATGGGCTGAGATGCTTTTTTCTTTCCAATTAAAAACCAGCGGTTGTTGAATTCCTTCAATATAAAAGGATGAAAATGAAATTTCGTTTCTTCTTGAGATTTAAAAGATTTATAAGTAATTATCAGAACCATTTTTTTGATAATCGCTTGATAGATTTCATCTAAATAATGAAGTCCTTTCAGCTTTTCGTTTTTATCTAAATAAATGACAGGTTTGGTATGTGATTTTTCAGAATAGATTTTATCTTCCAATCGTTGTAAAATATCAGATACATCATTAAATAAAGAGAAATCTTTGAATTGTTTCAACATCGAAACAGTTTCTGTCAAAACATTCATATCGGTTTCCGTCAGCGGAATATCGGTTATCGAAAAATCGTCGTCTTCATATTTATAATACTTTTTATCGTAAACGACAATTGGAGCATTATAACCCAACTTTTCACTTCGCATTAGCTGAATATCCATTTGAATTGTTCGTTTACTAATAGGAATATCTCGGCCTTCATATTCAGACAAAGCTTCAGAACAACATTCGATTAAATCTTCAAGTGTCCATTGTCTGTATTTATTCTGAAGACATTTGTCGATTATCTTGTATCGAATTAAGGCGTTTTTGTTTTGTGACATACTGTGTGTGGTTTTTGCTCGCAAAGTCGCGAAGGCGCAAAGTTTTTTTTAATAAAGATTATTGAGATTGTTTCACGCAGATTAAAAATGATTTAGGCAGATTCAACAGATTATTTGAAAAAAATAAAAATCTTTTTAAATCTGCTCAAATCTGTAGAATCTGCGTGAAATAAAAAAACTTTGCGTCTTAGCGGCTTTGCGAGATTATTTTTTGCTTTCTAAATAACTTATCTCTTCTTCAATATTTCGTCTGGCGCGATCTTCATACAAATTCCGAAATTCATTGGTTTGAAAAATAAATTCATATTCCAGAAAATGTTTTAATGCTTTGGCTCTTCCAGGTTTGTATAGAAAATCAGGATAAATGCGATATTCTTTTCTGATTTGTTCAAAATAGATTTTGTAATCGTCCCAATCTTTGGCAAGGATTTTCAAATCAAAATCAATTAACCAATTAATATCTTCGTTTGTGTTATGTGCGTGAAGCTGTGTTGCGCAGATGGCATCAAAAACTAATTGCTTATTTAAAAGGTGTTTTTCATCTAAAATCGATAAAGCAAACTCGGCACTTTTCAATTCATTATCTTTTTTTGAAGCTGAATAGACAAAATCATGATAAAAAATAGAAAATAATATTTCGTTCGGATTTTGAAGACGATAGCGATAGGTTTCAAAACTCTCAATCATTTCTTTTAAATGCGTCAGATTATGATAATGCCTTGATTTCTTGGAATATGCTTTTTCTAAATCAGTCCAGTTTTGCTGAATTTCATTAGCTGAGAAACCAATGTTTAGAAGTAAATCGGTGTAGATTTTATTCAAATTCATCTTGTTTTTTACTCAAATTTAAAATTTCTTTTTTACTGCGCAAAATAATTGCGTAGTGGTTTTGAAATCTTTGCTCAAGAAATAAAACAAATAGTATTTCTTTAAAATGAAACAAAAATTTTACTACGCAGAATAATTGCGCACTAGTTTAGAAATCTTTGTTCAGAAATAAAAACAAACGTTCATAGAAATAAAAAATTGAAAAAAATAGGTCAAGTTTGAGTTACTTCGAAACACTTTCCACGTACTACTTAGACAATTACCTTTTTATTCAATATTTGAAGCAGTAGCTCAGCGGTAGAGCAGGTAGTTTTGAAATTATCCTTAAAAGGTCAATCTAAACTTACTTCGTACACTTCTAATGTCCATGTCGTGGGTTCGAATCCCATCTGCTTCACTATTAATGGTCAATTAAAACTTACGTCTAGAAAATTGGTACTCCGGTTCGAGTCCGGCAAGTTTTAAAATCATCATTAATAAAAACGAGGGTCAAGATTAACTTACTTCTACCAATCCGATATTTTGTTAGTTAATCCATTACACTCGAATTTAAGGTCAAGTGCTTCTTACTTCAAACACTCTTTTAGGTAGAACTCAGAAGCACAATTATCTAAATTTTAAAAATTAAAAAAAATGAAAACAAAAGAATTATTAAAAATCAGTTTACGTCAAAATGCTATTTTCATTCCATCAGAAATGATTGCGAGTGATAACAAGAATTTGTCAGGAATAACATCGGTTTTCGCAGCCAATATTTCAAAATTGGGTTATACATTTTCTGAAACGTTACTGCATGCTTTAAATAACGTTAGCCCAAATTATAAAATCGAGGTTTTAGAAGTGCTAAGAGAAGTTTTAGGAACAGATAAAAACTGGACGCCATTGGTGAAAGAATGGAATGTACCAACAAATGAATCTGTTATCGATCATATTATCACGTTTTTTGGAAATGTTTTCCAAACTAAAAACGGAACAGCTTTAGAATGCGGACATACAATTCCAGATAACACTTTTCCATTAGAAAGATATAACGGTTGTCCTTTCTGCGGTACTCCGTTTGAATTTGGTAAACTGGAAAAAATCGGTCAAGGAAGCAAATTGAAAGTCCTTGAATTGTGGAATGAAAAAGATTTAGAGAACTTCTATATCTCGTTATTACAGTCAAAAACTGCTTTAGACGCTACTCAGGTAGATAGTTTAAAAATGGCGATGAAATATTTGGCTTTGCCTAAAACAGAAGTTGCAATGAAGGAAACTTTAATGCTGGTGATCGATCTTTTGATTGAAAACGGTAATGAAGATTTGGCTTCGCAGTTTTTGAAAACGCCAACAGATATTTTGCGTTATTTATGGTATAAAAATACTGGAATGTTGCAGATTATCGAACCAAAAACGATTATCAAAAGAGCGACTAAAAACGGTCAGCATTTTCATAATTCATTAGATACAAGCGCGCAAGCAAGAATTGCATCTAAAAAAGATTTGAAACTAAAATATTCTCGAAAAGAATGTTTGATGGTGGCAAATTGGTTAAATAACATGAATTTGGATGTGGAAGCAATGTGCGAAATCATGCATCCAAAAAGAGGAATGTGGGTTCGTTTTATCCGAGCGTTACGTTTGGCAGAATACAGCAAAAGAAAAGGATTCGAGAAATTGAATTTTTTAATGGATGTATTCTACAACCAAGTGTACGATGTTTGGCAAAGCAAAGTGAATTCGTCAAGATTGAAATTTGACGCCGATAAAACATTTGGATTGTTGAAACAACGTCCAGGTTTGTTTGCTCGTTCGTTATTTTCGAATATGCTTTGGTTTGGAGCCGACGAAACAATCGCTCATTTCGAAGAAGTTATCGATAAAGTTCCAGCGAGATTGGTGTTTACGTTAAACATGTATGCGCAAAATTATTTCGATGTTAACATGCAGAGAAGTGTGAAACCTTTGGGTGGAACAAACAAACGTGTAGGATCAAATCAGTTGTTGAAGTTGTACGATGATAATCAGTTGGGAACAATGAAAAATCAAATCGAAGACTTGACTATTTTGGCGATGAAAAAACGATTTGCGTCGGTTTCAAATTCAAATAAGACAATTTATATCGATCCGCAATTGTTTAATATGCCGGTTTCTATTGGAGATAGAAGCGATACCGTTCAAGATTTACCAGTTGCTTTAATGGGAACACGTTTCCCAGTTGAAGGAAACGAAGTGCGATTGTTTATGCAATGGGGTGCAGCTTTGCCAGCGCAACATTTAGATATGGATTTGAGCTGTCATATCGCATACGAAGACCGTTCAGATATTTGTTCTTTCAGCCGATTGACAACTACAGGTTGTCAGCATAGTGGTGATATCAGAAGTATTCCGAATAAAATTGGAACTGCTGAATATATCAATATCAACATCGACGAATTAGCGAAAGCGAAAGCGAAATTTGTGACTTTTACTTGTAATGCGTACAGCAACGGAAGTATTACGCCAAATTTGGTTGTAGGTTGGATGAATAGCAAACATCCGATGAAAATTTCGGAGAAAACTGGTGTTGCGTACGATCCGTCGTGTGTAGATCATCAGGTTCGTGTGACGCAAAATGTTGCCAAAGGTTTGGTTTTTGGAGTGTTGGATGTAGCCAAAAGAGAAATCGTTTGGTTGGAGATGACTTTCGGAGGTCAGGTTGTGGGTGGTTTGGATTTCAAAGGAGTTCAGGCGTTATTGGCAAAATTGAACAGCAAATTGAATATTGGTAATTTATTACAATTAAAAGCGGAAGCTCAAGGTTTAACAATTACTGAAAATGAAATCGCTGATGAGGTGTACACAGCGCAATGGGCGATGAACCCAGCGGTGGTGACGCAATTGTTGATTGACTAGATAAAGGGACAGAGGCTCAAAGGAGCAAAGGTTCAGAGGTTATTTTCACGCAGATTTAAAAAGATTTCAGCAGATTAGCGCAGATTATTTATTAAAAAAATCTTTTTAGATCTGCTCAAATCAGCAAAATCTGCGTGAAATAAAATTTACAAAAATAATTACGCAGAAAAAACTTTGAATCTATGAACCTATGAACCTTTGTCCCTTAAAAAACAAAAATATGAAAACAACTTTTCCTTACCCGTATTATGTTTATGGTTCTGATGATTCTACAGATTTAGATGTAATTATCGTTATTTCAAAAGAAGAAATGCCTGAAAAACAAGAGGACAGAAAAAATAAAGTATTGGCACTTTTGAGAGAATATGATTTGAATTGGAATGCAACTTTTGCGGTAATTGAAAACGGAAGAATTTCAGATACAATTTTTACTAAATCATGGATTGATTCACTTAATAATGCATTGCTAGAAACGTATTCATTACATCAACAAAAGCATGAATTATTAGTAACAGAAAAACATCTTCGAAATAAAACTTTAGCCATTTATAAAGCAGTTCGTACTGTTTTGACAATGCTAACCAGAACGGAATATAGAACTCAGATTCGTCCAATTTTAAAAGGGATTCATGATTTTAATTTAAAACTAGAAGCGCTTAAGAATATAGATTTTGTTTCGATTTCTCAGTTCAATCAGAAGAATACTGATGATATTGATATTTGGAAAATCATTGCTTTTTATGTTGGACAAAATATTGCTTTAATTGAAAATGATATTGAAATATATACCAAGAAAAAATTAGTACATCATTTCAAAGAATTGGAACCTTTTATTTATAGAAAAGCAATTCTAGAGGAGGATAAAAAAGTATTGCAAAATTATATCAGCCATTGGTTGTCGCTGATTCATAATTTTGGACCGTTTCAATCAGAAAATGGTTTTTTGACTTGTAAAAATGAATGCATAGATATGTTGAATGAAAAGTTTTAAGAAATGAAATTACCCATTTATCAAATATTCGGTTCTGAAAATTCCCTCGATCTCGATTTGGTTTTCTTTATTGAAGAAATGCCCGAAACGATAGCAGAAAAACTTTCATTATCTAAAGAATTTAGCCAATCCGTAATTTCGTTTTTCCCTGAAAAGGAAATCAATGCTAATCTTGCTGTGCAACGAAATGGTCATTTGGTTGAGGTTTACAAAGGAACAACAGACGAATTGAATAATGCATTGTTTTATACGTATCAAAATCATCATCAGAAATTCGGCAATCAAATTACAAAACTTTTGGTTAGAGATGTTGATTTGAAATTTTTGAGAAGCGCCCGAATGATTTTATCTTTTTTGAGCAAAACAGAATATCGTTCAATGATAAAAAGTGCTTTAAAAGGAGATTTAGACGAAAAGATTGAGGCATTAGAAAAAATCGATTTGGAACAACTTTCCTCTTTTGGAAAAAACACGAATCTTTTGGATATTCAAAAATCGATTGCATTTCAGTTAGGACAAGCAATTTCACTTCATGAAGGGAAAGAATTGTACACCAAAAATGAAATCGCAAATGCATTTCCAGATTTGAAAAAATATCTTTCTAGAGAAGAAAATACAGATTTTGAGAATCTGCAAAAATGGCTTTTCAGTTTTATAACGATTCTCAAAAACAGAAGCTCCAAAATGAAAAATAAATCGGAGTATAAATATGAAGATGAAAATAAAATTTAACTGCGCAGAATGATTGCGCAGTTATTTTTGAATATTTGTTCAAAGAAAAGAACTAATGAATACAATCTTATTAAAAGAAATGATTTCGCAGAATTATGTCAAGGTAAACAAACACCCTGAACACGATTTGTATATTTACAACTATACTCAAAATGCACAATTTGAGAGAGTTTGGAACGAAATTACAATTGGCTGTCGAGGAATTATCTTAGATGGAAATAATAATGTTATAGCAAGACCTTTTCCTAAATTTTTTAATTTGGGTGAAATGGAAAATCAAGTTCTTCCTGATACCACTTTTGAAGTTTTTGATAAAATGGACGGTTCGTTAGGGATTTTGTATTGGATGAATGGCGTTCCTTTTATTGCAAGCCGCGGTTCATTTTCAAGCGATCAATCGGATAAAGGAAATGAAATGCTTCACGGAAAATATAAAGATTCGTGGGCATTGCTGGACAAATCGAAAACCTATTTGTTTGAAATTATTTATCCAGAAAACCGAATAGTTTTAGATTATGGAGTAGCGGAAGAATTGGTTTTGCTTGCCATTGTTGATACGCTTTCAGGTGAAGAATTTCCTCTTGAAGATATTGGGTTTCCGATAGTTCAGAAGTTTGACGGAGTAAAAGATATCAAAACTTTATCGGCATTAAATCAGAATAATAAAGAAGGTTTTGTGATTAAATACGCCAATAATTTTCGGGTAAAAATTAAATTTGAAGAATATCTTCGTTTGCACCGAATCATTACTCAGGTTTCTAATTTGAATATTTGGGAATATTTAAAAACAAATCAGTCATTTGAAGAAATTCTGGAACGTGTTCCTGATGAATTTTTTGCTTGGGTGAAACAAACCAAAACAGATTTAGAAAATGATTATAAAGCAATCGAAAATCAATGTAAATTAGATTTCAAAGAATTGGAATCTCGTAAAGAAACCGCATTGTATTTTCAGACTTGCAAATATCCAGGTGTTTTGTTTTCTATGCTTGATGATAAAAAACATTCAGAAGTTATTTGGAGAATGATTCGTCCAAAATTTGAAAAACCTTTTAATAGAGAAGAAGAATAAAATGAGAAAAGTAATTTTAATGAAAGGATTGCCGGGAAGCGGAAAATCTACTTTAGCAAAAAAGATAATTGCAGAAAATCCGGAAACTTACAAAAGAATCAACAGAGACGACCTGCGTGCCATGTTTGATAACGGAATTACGACTCAAAGCAATGAGAAATTCGTTAAAAAAGTGCGTGATTTATTAATTGTAAAATCTCTTGAAGAAGGAAAAAGTATTGTAATTGATGATACCAATTTGTCTGAAACGAACCTTAGACGTGTTTCGCAATTGGTTCAAGAATACAATGTAAAATTTAACGAAAAAGTTGAGGTTGAAGTGATCGAAGTCAATACAGATTTGGCTGTTTGTATAGAAAGAGATGCCTTGAGAGAAAAGCCAGTGGGAGAAAAAGTAATCAGAAAAATGCACCGTCAGTTTTTTAAAGATTCTCCTGAATATTGTACTCAAAATTCAGATTTGCCAAAAGCAATTATCTGCGATCTTGACGGAACATTGGCTTTGATGAACGGAAGAAATCCGTTTGATGCAAGCAAATGCGATGAAGACGAAATCAATAATCCAGTGGCAAATGTGTTGAGAAATTACAAGAAACTAGGATATGAAATTTTGTTGGTTTCTGGTAGAGAAGACCGATACAAAGAACCAACATTGCGTTTCCTTCAAAAACATGAAATCGAGTATGACGATCTGATCATGCGTAAAACTAAAGACAGCCGAAAAGATTCCATCATCAAAACCGAAATCTATAACGAATTTATAAAAGATAAATATTTCGTAGAATTTGTGTTAGACGATAGAAACCAAGTGGTAGATACTTGGAGAAATGATCTGAAACTGCCTTGCTTCCAAGTGTATTACGGAGATTTTTAGTTTTTGAGGTTCAAAGGGGCAGAGGTTCAAAGGGGCAAAGGTTTTTTCTCATCTTATGTCATTTCGACGTTAGGAGAAATCTCCGCAAGTAGCTCCGCAACGCATGTCCAATTCTTTGTAGAGTTTCTCACGGAGATTTCTCCTCCGTCGAAATGACAAACTTTGCGCAAACTTTGTTTCACGCTCCCGATAGCTATCGGGATTAAAAAGATTTAAGCAGATCGTCACAGATTAGTTAAAAAAAAATCTAATTAAATCTGCTAGAATCTGCCGAATCTGCGTGAAATAAAAAACTTTGCGAGAACAAAATAAAGCCCTAGCGGCAAAAAAAATAAAAAATAACAATAAGGCTCAAAGAGAAGAAACCTTTGTCCCTCTGAACCTTTGAGCCTTTGTAACTTAAAAAAAATGACATATATAGATATCGGAATTAATTTGACCAACAAACAATTCCAAAACGACATAGACGATGTTGTACAAGACGCAGTAGACGCAGACGTATCACAAATGATACTCACAGGTACGAGCGTACGAAATAGCGATGAATCGGCTAAAATTGCGCGACAATACCCAGGCGTGTTGTATGCAACGGCAGGAATTCACCCGCATGATGCGAAGAGTTTTGATGCGCAGAGCATTTCGAAACTGAAGAATTTATTACAGCAGAAACACGTAGTTTCTGTTGGCGAATGCGGACTCGATTTTGATCGTGATTTTTCGCCCCGAAACAAACAGGAAGAATGTTATAGAGCGCAGTTAGAATTGGCGATTGAAGTTCAGAAACCTTTGTTTTTGCATGAGAGAGCCGCTTTTAGTTCTTTTATGAATATCACAAAAGACTATCTGCCGAAACTGCCGAAAGGCGTTGTGCATTGTTTTACAGGAACGCTGCAAGAAGCTAAAACCTATCTCGATAACGGATTTTATCTGGGTTTTACGGGAGCGATTTCAGATGCCAAACGTTTCGGTCATTTAAAAGAAGTCATTCAGTACGTACCGCTCGACCGAATGATGATTGAAACCGATGCGCCTTTTATGCTTCCTAAAAACGTCCCGAACAGCCTTTTGAAGAAATACCACGAACGACGATGCGAGCCGTCTTTTCTGCCGTATGTAGCGGGAACAATCGCACAGTTTAAAGGTATTGCTTTGGATAAAGTTGCAGAGGAAACGACGAGGAATGCTAAAGTTTTTTTTGGGATTTAAAATTCTAAAAGTTTGTATAGATTTACAGAAAAAGCAGTAATGGAACAAGGAAATGAAGATTTTAAAATACTCACGGATTATATATTGTCAATTAAATTTATGCAAGGATTTGATTTTATTGACTTTATTGATTTTGATTCAATTGAAGATTGGGCAATACAATTAATCAATTTAGGATGTGAGAATGAAGCTCTTTATACCTTAGCTGCTTTTTATAAGCCTATTAATCCTGATGAAATTATGCCTTATTTAAAGCGTACTTTTTTAGAATTGAATTTAAAAGAAAAGGAAGGAGATGAAGCGGAAATATGTTATGCACGATATCATCTTGCTAAAGTTGTAAAGGGAGAAGATGTGAAGACAAATTTATATTATGCTATTCCATTCTGTGATGGAGATGGTAGAAAATCACATCCAGAAACGGAACTTAATTTTGGAGTTCTTAGTGAAATTTGGCTTGATATGAAATATGATTCTGACTATTGGTATAGAGGAGTTAATATTAGCAATATTGAACAAAAAGTTATTGAAAAAGCTAAATGGTGGTTAAAAAATAATCCTATAAATTAAAATATTTAAGACTCAATTGAAATAGAAAAGTTTTATCAATGACAAATCCCAAAAACCGAGGAAAAGAAGCAAGCGACGACGCTTTGTTTGGAACTGAGAAAATGCAGTTCAAACTAAAAGAAGCCGTAACCGATATGCATTATTTTTTAAGCCGAGGTTATGGCGAAAAATCGACATTAGTTTTAGTTGGAAACCGTTATCGTTTAAATGCGCGTCAGCAGCAGGCGGTTCGCGGAATGAGCGCTTCTCAAGAACAGATTGATAATCGAAAATCAAAAGAAATTGAAAGTCAGGATCTGGAAGGAAAAGAGATTTGTTTTGACAGATTTAATGTTCTCATTTTACTTGAAAGTATTTTGTCAAACGCTTATGTTTTTAAAGGACAAGACGGTTTTATCCGTGATTTGTCGAGTGTGTATGGAACTTATAAAAAAGTAAAACAGACTTCTGAGGCCATTGAATTGATAGGGGATTTTTTTAGAAACGAAAAAATTAAAAAGGCACTTTGGTTATTTGACAAACCCGTTTCAAACAGCGGAAAATTAAAGCAAATGATAGAAGAAATTGCCTTCGAGAATAATTTCAATTGGGAAGTACAATTAGTAAACAACCCCGATAAAGCAATTGCCGAAAGTAATTACATAGCGGTAACTTCAGACGCTTGGATTTTGGATAACGCTTATGCTAATTTCAATTTAATGAAATACATACTGTCGCAAATGAGTGTAAAAGAAACTGTAATTTGCCTTGAATAAAAATGAAACACAATCTCTTTAACGAAATTAAATCGGTAATTCCAGATCTTGATAAAGAATGGAAAGAAAAATATGCTTTGTTTTTGACAGATGAAAATCTAAGGCTTTTTTCAGAAAACTTGATTTTATTTCATAATCAGAAAGCAGAAATTTCGAGACTTCCTTATTTTAAAGATGAAATTGTAGTTTCGTTGCAAGATGCTGTTTTTTATTTTAAAGCTGTTTTAGAAGATTTAGGAAACGATTCAAACCACTTTCGTCAAAGTTTAATTCAGACATTTCAAGAAACGCCATTTGAAAACGTATTGCTTATTTTAGGACAACGTTTAACTTCGGCTAGCCAGCGTGATGAAAACGGAATTCCACCAGCGAAAGAAATTCTTTTAGAAAGCTGTTTTGAACCTTTCAATAAAGAAATTTCAATTGCAGCAAGAGCTTGGGAAAAACATGTTGGTAGAAAAAAGGACAGTATTTTTGGAGAAATAAAAGGAAATACAATCCAGAAAAAAGAGAAAGTTGAAGAACTGATTTATTACATTATAAGTTACAAAACATGGTGGAATATTTTCTATCATTATAAACATGGTTTGGTGTACGAAATAAGAGTGCAAAATGGCCAAGGATTAAGATGGTCTGCAGATGGAAAAAAGTTCATTGGGTTTTTAGAAGATTTTCTGGAAGAGTAATTTTTAAATAATTAATGCCTTTATGGCAAAAAAATGTTAGCTTTTAAATCAGTGGTTTGTACTTGGTTTGAAGGCTTCTTGATTAAATATATTTGGTGCAATCATGAAAGAAAAAATACTTGAAAAATTAAAAGAAATAGAGAAACAAAAAGATATAGAAATACTTTTTGCTGCTGAATCAGGAAGTCGTGCATGGGGATTTGCTTCTCCTGATAGCGACTATGATATTCGTTTTATATACAAACACAAACTTGATTATTATTTGTCTCTTTGGGAAAAACCAGATGTAATAGAATTCATGACCGAAGAAGATTTTGATGGTTCTGGTTGGGATTTACGAAAATCCGTAAGATTATTAGCAAAATCAAGTGCATCTTTGATAGAATGGTTGTATTCGCCAATTGTATATTATGAAAATGAAGATTTTGTAAAACAAATGCGTGAGATAGCTAAAGAATGTTTTTCGCCTATAGCGGTTTTACACCACTATTTGGGGACAACGAAGAATTTTATGGAAGTCTGCGAAATGGAAGAAGTGAAACTAAAAAGTTATTTCTATGCTTTGCGTACTGCATTAGCTGGAAAATGGATTATAGAAAACAGAACTTTTCCACCTGTAGCTTTTGCTGATTTATTGCCAATTGCACCAAAAAATATACAGGAAAAAATACTGGAATTGCAAGAAATAAAAGCTACTCACGACGAAAAATATCTGCATCCAAAAGAAAATTTGATAACTGATTTTTTATTGGAAACAGTAAAATTTAACCATGAAAACGCAAGTAATTTATTAGGTGGGAAGAAGTTGAGTGAGGAGTTAGATTTGTTTTTTAGGGAGATAATAAAATAAAAAAAATATGAAAGGTTCTTTTGATTTAATTATAGAAGATACAAAAAAAAATAGAGATTATTTTTTAGGTGAAGAAGAAAAATTTATGTCCTTCCTTCCAAAGTTTAGTACAATTAATATAATAGTTGGAGCAAATAATAGTGGTAAAAGTAGATTCATTAGGAATTTAATGACTTTTAAAAATTTTAATGCTGTTGATGATCTTTTGAAAATTAGAGAATTTGTTCCTGTTTATAATATGGAGGTAGAGGAAACGAATGTAAAAATTTACAATAGAATATCAAGGAATCAGCAAAGAGCAGTTAATACGTATTATGCAGAATCAGAGTCTTATAAGAGAAATGTAAAAACTCTGCTTGCTAACAAATTAAAAAATTTAGAAATGACTTCATTAGACAATTTTGTGACAGTTGTAAATGGGAACATTTCAAATCTTCAAAATCTAAAACATCTTGGTGTAGAAAATGATTATTTATGCAATTTTAATGAAATCGATGGAAATTTTCATAAAGAATATAAAAATTTTAAAAGTTATTATATTCCTACTTTAAGATCCGCTCATTCCATATTTAATTTTGAGCCAGATTTAAATAAATATTCTAAGATTGAAGATGACGTTTATTTACATACTTATTTAAAGAATTATAAAATAAGTAATGATGTTGAAATATTTACTGGTTTACATTTATATAGAGAAATTCTAAATGCAAGAAATTCTAAAAGAGAAACAAGAAATAAATTTGAAAAATTTCAAGACTTTGTTGGAGAGAATTTCTTTGATGGAAAAAAAATAGATATTGTTGCAGAATTTAAGAAAGAATATAATCTTGATGGAAAAAATGATAATGAAATAATAAGTATTGATATTGAAGGTGAAATAAAATCGAGGGATCTTTGTGATTTGGGAGATGGAATTCAAGCATTAATAATTTTAATGTATAAGATTTTTATGGCTGAAGATAATTCATTTATGTATATTGATGAACCTGAATTAAATCTTCATCCAGGAATGCAAAGGTTATTTTTAGAGCAAATTACAAATAACAAGGATTTAAAAAAGAAAAATCTAACTTATATTATAACAACACATTCTAATCATTTTTTAGATTTGACAATTGAAAAAGAAGATGTTTCTATTTATTCATTTTCTCAAAAAAAATCAGATATCGGTGAGACACAATTTATAATTAAAAATGTAAATAGAGGAGATAACAAATTGCTTAAGGAATTGGGTGTGAATAATTCATCTGTTTTCATGGCAAATTGTAGTATTTGGGTTGAAGGAATATCAGATAGGAATTATATAAAAGCATTTTTAAAATCATACTGTGATTCAATTGGAAAATCATATCCCAAAGAGGATATAGATTTTGCATTTTTTGAATATGCAGGTTCTAATATTGATCATTATATTTTCGAAGACGAAATAGAAAATGAAAAAAAAGAATTCGTTATTAATGATATTAAAGCTCTATCCCTTAGTAACAAGATATTTTTACTAGCAGATTCAGATGCAGTAACAAGAACGAAAAATAAACAAAAGTTTGAAAGATTAGAAGCTTTAAAAAATGCCGAATCGGATAATTTTAGACCTAAAATTATTTGGGATGTTAGAGAAATTGAAAATCTGCTTACCAATGACATTTGGAAAAAGGTTTTGATTAATTTCTGTAATGAAAAATTAGTAAATCAATACGAAATTGAAATTCAAAATAAAATAGAATTAGCACTAGCGAAAATTGATGCTAATAAATTTAAAAAAAAATATATAGGTAATTTTTTATATAATTTGAGAGAAGAAATTAGCAAGAAAGGAAATGTTTATATTCTTAATAAATCATTTTATGAAACTAAAAAAAATGGTACTTATGGTACTATTATAGATAAAAGAGGATTAAGTGAAAAAGTATTAGAAGCAGATTTTCCTTGGATCGTTTTTTCTAAAAATAAAGAAATTAAAAACTTAACAATTGAAATTTACGATTTCATCACCAAAAAAACATGACCATCCAAAACCTAAAATCCCAAAAACTAATTCTTTTCGAAGTTATTTCGGGAAGCAGGTCTTTTGGTTTAAATACACCAACTTCTGATACTGATATAAAAGGTGTGTATTACTTACCAAAAGAAAAATTCTTTGGGTTAGATTATATTCCACAAGTTAGTAATGAAACCAATGATGAGGTGTATTATGAAATTGGTCGTTTTGTAGAACTATTGCTCAAAAACAATCCAAATATTTTGGAGATTTTGGCTTCGCCAGAAGATTGTATTTTGTACAAACATCCGTTGATGGAGCAGTTAAAAATTGAAGATTTCTTGTCGAAACTCTGTAAAGATTCTTTTGCGGGTTATGCTGTAACGCAAATTAAAAAGGCGAGAGGTTTAAATAAGAAAATCGTAAATCCGTTGCCAAAGGAAAAGAAAAGTCTTCTGGATTTTTGTTACGTTTTGAAAGATTATAAAACAGTTTCGGTTTCAGAATTTTTAGACGAAAATAATTTGAAGCAAGAACATATTGGTTTGGTTGATTTGCCAAATTCAAAAGGAATGTTTGCAATGTTTTATGATCAAGAAAAAACATTGGGTTATAAAGGAATTATTAAAAAGGAAAACTCAAATGAAGTTTCACTCTCATCGATTCCAAAAAACGAAAAACTAATCGGTTATTTATCTTGCAATCAAGATGGTTATTCAAAATATTGTAAAGAATATACAGAATATTGGGATTGGATTGAAAAGCGAAATGAAGATCGTTATAATACCAACCAAAAGCATGGAAAAAATTACGATAGTAAAAATATGATGCATACTATCAGACTTTTGCAAACGGCTGAACAAATTCTTTCAACGGGAAAGTTAAATATTAGAGTTTCAAATCGGGAGGAGTTATTAGACATAAAAGCAGGAAACAGAGAATATGATGACTTACTCGAAATGGCAGATAATTTAATTGCTTCAATAGAAAATCATTATCAAAGAACAATTCTTCCTGAAAAACCAGATGAACAGAAAGCAATTCAAACTTTGATTGAAATTAGAGAAGAATTATACCGCTAATAATAATTTCTATCTTTGTTTTTCCTTTTGATTTAGAATTATATTTCGAAAAATTAAAAAGTAGGTTTTTTCTTTCTTTTTGAAATAAAAAATATATCTTTGTTATCGACAAAACATTTATCGGTAACAGAGAACTTTGAAACTTTATAAGTTAACATAAGCGAAGCCCTCATTCACGTTGCTGGAGCTAGTGATAGCCCTAATCTCATTCGATAGAATGTTTTGTCACAACCGAAGATGAGGGTTTCGTGCGTTTAATATTTTCAGAAAAATGACAAAAGAAAATCAAAAACCAACACATCGTGATGTAGTGCCATCCGTGATTAATTTCCTTTCAGACGAAATGTTTGATGGAGATTACAAAGAACAGCCAATGTATTTGCAGGAAATCTTCGAGCTCCTCATGCATACAGAATTTGGCGATGATATTTTGTTAAGGCAAAAAATGCTAAGCTGTTTACGAACAAGCAGAAATCTGGCAGAAACTTTAGCTCCGTTTTCAGACAATCAAATTCATAAGGCTTGCGCCAGTTTAAAAATAAACCAATAAAAACCCAAACCCTGCCAATACCAATTGGTGGGGTATTTTTTTGCAATCAAATTGTACTTTTAATTCGCGAAATTTTTTAACACTTAAAAGATGTTCTTTTAAGGAAAACTTGCTGTAAAATTCTTATTTTACAGCTTCAAAATAAAAGCCAGTAAAGATGAATATAAGCATCTCAGTTAAACAATTAGGAAAAAAACATCCGCTTCTTCAGGAGAAGAATATCGCTTTGGCGATAGAAAATCCTGTCATTACCACACAAAAACTCATAGAATCGATTGTTGATCATCAGGTACAATTGTTCCGTTCTGCTTCATTTGAGTTTGAAGACGAAGACAAAATCCATCTTCCAAAAGAAAATTATTTGCCCATTCTTACCGATACCGGAAAAGTGGGTTTCGGCGCGCTTTACAATCACAATCAAGTAGATTTGGCCAAAGCGCAGGAAAATGCCATTCAAGCTTTCGAAGACGGAATGTACGCGGTTTTCTATGGAGACGATCAGCTAGAAACGCTAACCGAACAAATTGATTTATCTCAAAATAAAAACCTCACTTTTATCAGGCTGACTTTCTTAGCGGGAAGTTATTGGTAGTCAATATCAAATGTCAATGATAAATAATATCAATTTCAAAAATCAATTAAAAATTAGTTGAGGTACTGTGGATATGTGCTTATTTCAGCAACACAGAACTCATAAATTATAATTCATAACTCATAATTTCACAATCATGACGATAGAAGATCTTTTAAAAAGTAAAGTAATTGAAAATCCAATTAAGAGATTTAAAAAAGAACTGGAAGAAATTGTAAACAGCAATCTGGTTACGAAATTATTTTCTGGAACAAAACTAAAAAAAGAAGTGGCGGAGTTTGGTCTAGAACTCTTAAAACTTCAAGACAATTATTATAGCACTTATATTACTCTAGGTTCTGAAGCGGCAGAAAAGTTTGCAACTTTGGTCAAAGAGAATATGTGGGAAGATAAAGAGTATTACGCGCTTTTGCTTTTCTTTTTTGGCGAAGAAAATGCTGTGTACGTAAAAGAAGCTTGGAGCAGATTGCCTCAAAAAATGTATCAGAATGGTTATACGCGAAGAGCATTTAGAGCACCCAATCATAAAAGTTATTTGCTTGTAAATCAGATTAATTTTCTGCGTTCTTTGTTAAACGGACCTTATAAATACCATTATCAAAACAGCAGTACTTTATATTATAATTTAAGTATCGAAGACGAAATTCGTTACGATAGCGAGATTTCAAATACCATTAATAAATTCATGGTTTGGTCTGCCGCTTTAGATTCTGGCAAAGAAGGACTTTATCAATTATTTGAAGATATTATTTTCAATAAAGATGCTCACGGAAAAGTGTCTAGAAATATCATCAAAGCACTTTTAAACAGCGAAAAACAACAAAACTGGGAGTTGGTAGAAAAACTGCTTCTTGCAGCTCAGCGTCAGGAAGGTTTGCGCCAGACTATTTTAGAAGCTTTAGACGAAACAAGTATCGGAGCTTTGCAATACATGATTAAAGTTTTGATCGACAATAAACTAACTCGTTTTTCATCAGTTGTCAGAGCGATTGATACGTGGACAGGTTTGGGTTGGGATTCTGAAAAAGAAACGGTTGTTCGTAATATCATCGAGTTGGCTTCGGGTTATTTTACCAAACCAGAAACGATTCCGACTGGCATTAAAAGCAAAAACAACAACGAAGTTTATATGGCACTTTGGGTTCAAGGTGTTTTAGATGTGGAGAAAGCAGTTCCGTATCTGCATGAATTATTAGAAAAAGGTTCGGCTGAAAAGAAATCTTTGGCATTAAAATTTGCTGGAGAAACTCACGATCCTTATATCGAAATGCCACTTTATTTTAAGGCATTAGAAGATGAAAATCTACAAGTTTTAGCATTCGCAGTTCCGAGAATGAATTCTTTGTTGGAAGCCAATACAAAATCGAAGTTTTATATTGAAAATGCAGATTACCCGAACTTCTTTGATAAAGTTTACAATCTGGCGCAAAGCATTACCGAGAAAGAAAAATCTTTTGAAGGAAAAGTATTTTCATGGCTGAATGCGAAGTTTGAAAGAGATACGCTTTATGCCGCAGCGATTAATTTGGTTGGC
This sequence comes from Flavobacterium sp. HJSW_4, assembly GCF_042436695.1. Taxonomy (NCBI): domain Bacteria; kingdom Pseudomonadati; phylum Bacteroidota; class Flavobacteriia; order Flavobacteriales; family Flavobacteriaceae; genus Flavobacterium; species Flavobacterium sp. HJSW_4. Next base: position 14,600 of record NZ_JBHNPP010000022.1, on the reverse strand, counting down.
GATAACAACGAAAGATTAGAAGCGGTTTTACAGCATTTTGAAGGTTTTTCGATCAATTTAAGAGAGAAACTGACGAGAAATTTATTAGGAGGTTTTTACAGTTATTCATACTATAGCAATCAAAACAATCAAACCAAAACAGAGCCGACTGAATTTCAGAGAAATTTTGCCTTACGTATTTTAAAAGATAGGGGAGAATCTCTTGTGGCTTCGGCGGTTAATGTTTTAAAAGATTTGAGTTTAACGGAAGACGAATTGGCGATTTTTCAGGAATTATTTAAACGTAAAAATTCTAATTTAAAGAAAAATCTAACGGCAATTTTGATCAAGCAAGAAGATCAAAAAGTAATCAATTTCGTTGATCAGACTGTAGAAAAAGGCGATTTAGAACAACGTATGTCTATGTTGGATGTTATGTTGCAGCTTCAAAAAAATAATAAACTGACAGATAAAGTTAATGATTGGGTTCAAGATTATCTGAAAAGACCAAAAATTACCGAGAAAGAAACCAAGTTTATTGAGCAGTTAGAACCTTCAAAAAAGCAAGATCTTTTAAGCGCAGAAAACGGTTACGGATTTTTTACGCCAAACGAAATTTCGGCTTACGAACTTCCAAAACCAAAAGCAGATTCTCTGTATGCAAAATCGATAAAAGAACAGCAATACGGTTTCTCAAAATCGATAACGCATATTAAAGACGAAATTGCGAAGCTTTATAAATTGTTTGAAGAAAATAGAAATTACGAATACGAAATTGAAAACTACGATAACAGCAGATCGACTGTTTTATTGGGGAATTCTTTTAGAGAATTAAAAAATCTGAAAGACGAAAAGAATTCAGAATTGGCGGCTACCAATTATCCGTTGTATGAAGTTTGGGAAGAATGGTTTACAAAATCTGGTCTTGCCAATAGAGATTTGTTTTTGATCACAATGATAAACAATTGCGATCGAAAAATCTGGAGAGATTTTCTAGAAAAGCATGTTTTTTACTTTAAAGAATTATTGCCTCACCCAAACAAAAGAGGTTACGATTGGGATAATCCGATCTTGAATATTCTAAATGCGTTAAAGATAAAATATGCTTTTGAAGAGAAAACAGATTTCTTAATTGACGCTTGCAGCACTTTGTACGCAGATCTTCCAGATTCTGTAAAAGAGTTTGAATATGTGCCAGGTAAAAATGAGTACTATTACAATAATAATAACGGAAACGGCTGGCAGAATCAAGGTTTCTTTGATATTTATTTGAATAAAATCGAGATGCTTAATTTAACAGATGAACAAAATGCTAAGGTTTGGCATTTGTACAGATGGAGACAATTGAACGGATTGGATAAAAATAGATCTTTTTCTAAACCGCCAATTCACTTGTTTTGCATTGCGTTTGAGCAAAAATTAATTACCGAAGGCGAATTGTACGAAGGTATTTTAGAAAGCGAAAGAATTTCTGTTTTAACAAGCGAAACCAAACATTATAGACATTTCGGAAGCGAAGATTTAATTAAAAAGTTTCCGTTCCTAGTTCCGATGATTGATAAAATCAGAGAAACGTTTTTGGATGTTGAGGTGAAACGAGGAGATTCTAATACGACGGTAACACATTTGGTACAAAGTTTCCAGAAGATTTTTGGTGCCAACCGCTTAGTCGAATTGATTACGGCACTTGGAAAAGCAAGTTTATACAAAGGTTATATTTATTCTTGGAGTTACACTGATTTAACGAAACAGAAATTATTTAGTTTCTTATTGAAAAGATGTTATCCGTTAGCGACAGATACGCAAGAAAGTTTTAATGCTTTAATTAAAAAAGCCAAAATCTCTGAAGAAAGATTGATTCAGACTGCGATTTACGCGCCGCAATGGCAAAAGTTCATCAGCAGTTATTTGGATTGGAATGGATTGGATGAAGGAATCTGGTGGTTTCATGCGCATACTAAAACAGCATCTTACAATGCTGCAAATTCAGAATTAGAAAGTGAAGCAGCGAGATTTTCAACTTTAGATTTACAAGATTTTAAAGATGGAGCTGTCGATAAAGATTGGTTTACATCGGCTTACAAAAAATTAGGAAGAGCAAAATGGGAACTTTTATACGAATCTTCGAAATACGTAACAGACGGAAACGGTCACAGACGTGCGAGATTGTACGCTGATACGATTACAGGAGATTTGAAAATTAGAGAAGTTACTGCGAAAGTAAAAGACAAACGTGACCAAGACTACTTAAGAGTTTACGGCTTGGTTCCGTTGAGTAAAGCAAGTCCAGAAAAAGATATTTTGGCGCGTTACGAATATTTGCAACAGTTTAAAAAGGAAAGTAAAGAATTCGGTTCGATGAAACAGGCGAGCGAAGCTTTGGCGATTCGTGTTGCGTTAGAAAATTTAGCAAGAAATGCAGGTTATCCAGATCCAGTTCGTTTGACTTGGGCAATGGAAACAAAGCAAGTTCAGAATATTTTATCAAAAGAAACCGAAGTGGTTTTAGACGATGTTACGATTAATTTGGTCATCAATAATGAAGGAAAAGCTGATTTGGTTACGTATAAAGCAGGAAAAGAATTAAAATCGATTCCGCCAAAATACAAAAAAGACAAAGGCATTCTGGAATTAACAAACTACAGAAAAACCATGCGCGAACAATGGACGCGTTCGAGAAAAGGTTTAGAAGAAAGTATGATTCGTGGCGACGAGTTTTTATTCGCAGAAATGCAAAACCTTTTTGAACATCCAATTATTTCGAAACATCTGGAGAAATTAGTTTTTATTTCGAATGACGATAAAATTGGTTTTTATGTCGATGGAAGTTTGGTGACTGGTTTAGGAGAAATGATTTCGTTAAACGAAAAACAAACTTTTAGAATTGCGCACTGTTTTGATTTGCATAAAAATAATGTTTGGGTTGATTACCAGAAATATTGTTTTGACAACAAACTGCAACAGCCATTCAAACAAGTTTTCAGAGAATTGTATGTTCCAACGCCAGACGAATTGAAAGAGAAATCTATTTCAAGACGTTACGCAGGACATCAAGTGCAGCCGAACCAAACTTTGGCTTTATTGAAAACAAGAGGTTGGAAAGTTGATTACGAAGAAGGATTGCAGAAAGTTTTCCATAAAGAAGGCTATCAGGTAAAAATGTATGCGATGGCCGATTGGTTTTCGCCAGCAGACGTTGAAAGTCCGACTTTAGAAACGATCGAATTCCATTCTTTAAAAGATTATAAAAACATTTCTTTTGAAGATATCAATCCGAGGATTTTCTCAGAAGTAATGCGCGATATTGATTTGGTGGTAAGCGTTGCCCATGTTGGTGGCGTAGATCCAGAAGCAAGTCATTCTTCTATCGAAATGAGAGGTGTTTTATTGAGAGAAACATTGAGATTGTTTAAAGTGAAAAATGTTGAAATCAAAGAAAATCATGCGATCATAAAAGGAAAACTAGCCGATTACAGCGTGCATTTAGGAAGTGCGGTTGTGCATCAGCTTCCTGGTAAATATTTATCGGTTCTGCCAATTCATTCGCAGCACAGAGGACGTTTGTTCCTTCCATTTGCAGATGAAGATCCGAAATCGGCTGAGGTAATGTCTAAAGTTTTATTGTTTGCTAAAGACGATGAAATTCAAGATCCAACGATTTTGAGCCAGATTGATAAGACGTATGCATAAAACCAAATATTACGTTTCCCACGGTTGAAACCGTGGGCAATGTTTTTTTTTAAACCGTTAAAATTTGCGCTTTCGCGAAAGCGAATCCGAAAAATCTGCGTCTAAATTTTACGCGTTTTAAACCTGTCCCACAAAAAGAAAAGAATGAAAAAAACTTTAAAATATATCGATGGAAATTCAGATAAATTCTGGGAAATCAATGTAACAGGATTTGAATTTACAGTTACTTACGGCAAAAATGGAACATCAGGAACTTCGCAAACCAAAAGTTTCAGTACCGATGAAGAATGCATGAAAATGGCCGAAAAACTAGTGAGCGAAAAACTGAAAAAAGGATATTCTGAAAGCGGAGAAGTTACTGTAACTGCAAAACCAAAAACGGCTAAAGGTGCAAGCGCTGCAGCTGTTTTACAGGAATACGACGATATTATAAAAGGAAAAGATATTAAACTTTTACTGCCATTTTTAAAAGAAAATTCAAAAGGCAATATTGAAGCTTTAAAAAAACAGATCAAGAAAAATAAAAGATATTGGACTCAATACATCGATTTATCAAAAGAGCCAGAATTTCTTAAAAAGAATAAAACCGGTAATAACTGGGGATCTTCCTGGGGAACAAGAGGTGATTTTCAGCAAAAAGAAATTATCACATTAAGTGCCATCGCATTATTTGATAAAGCTGATATCAATTCATGGGATGAAGCGCTTCAATTATTAGATGAAACGAATACTAAACCTTATGTTTTAGAAACGCTTCAATGGGCAAAACCAAACTGGCTGGAAACTTTTATTCTAGAAAAAGTAAGAAGAGAAGATTGGCGAAGCTTTAATTACTATACTTTGCGTCAGTTTGAAGAACTAGGTTTGATGCAATTCAACCCAGAACTGTTTGCTTTGTGTTTGGCCAATACCAACGAGTGGCATGCTAAAATGAAATCCAGAGTTTTTATTGCAAAAGTTTTAGAAGATAAAATAACCTATCAACGAGATATTCCTGAGGTATTCAATTATGAAACAGGGCTTCACAATATTTCTTTTAGGGATAATGATAAGCAAAGCCACGATGAGTTTAGTACTTGGGCGATTATTTACAAGTCATTGTTGGATGAGAAAAAAATGGATCGTGCTTTCTTTTTTGAAAATGCGATTCAGATTCAGACCAAAGAATGGAACAATAATATCAAATCGTTTTTTAGAAAAAGAATCGAAGAATTCAATGCCACAGAAGACGAGCTGATTGTATATCAGGAAAATATATTTTCGCTTTTACACAATGCGTATCCGCCAATTACAAGTTACGGAGTCGAATTGGTTAAGAAAATATATACGCACCCAAAATTTAAAACCAAATCATTTTTAGAATGGCTGGAGCCGATGATGATGCGAAGCGACTGCAAAGCGGGAATCAAAAGTGTATTGCCAGTTTTAGAGAAAATAAGCAAAGCCAATCCGAAATTAAACAATCAGATTGCTGCAATTATAGCCGATATTTTTGTAATTGCCGATTTGACTTTACAAGAGCGCGCAAGCAAATTAGTATTGAAAATAGGTTCTGCGAAGGATAAAGTGTTGAAAGAAAAACTGTCTTCGTATGCGACTTTAATGCAAGGAAATATCAAATCGGGTTTGGCTCAGTTTATGGATGAAGATTCATTAGCTGTAGATGATGCTGGTTTTGAAGAATATCAATTCGAAACTAAAAAAGAATTGTTATTGACAGAAGAAGTGCAGTTGCCGCAAGATTGGAACGAGATTTTGTTTCAGTTTGGAAATTTCATTGCTTCAGAAGAAGTTCTCGATACCGAAATCTTAATGAATACTTATATTCAGCAAAGAGATTTATTTCCAGATGATTACAGTAAACAATTACAGCCGTACGAAAAACAGCTGAACAAACATTATTTTGAAAGTGTTCATAAGAACTACATGAAATTATTTTTGTCTCAGAAAATTGCCAACATCAACAATAAATTTGATGCGAGAAATGGCCATTATCTAAAAATAAACACGCTGACTTTAATCAAACCTTTGTTGGAAAAAGTACAGGAGAAAATCGAATCCAATTCGAAATTGCCAATGCTTTCTTTTCCAACCCATAAACCATATTGGGTGGCTCCAAAAGTTTTGTTAGAAAGAATAATTGCGTATCAAAAAGCAAATGAAGAAATAGATTCTCTAGATTTAGCCATTGCAATTGCCAGAATGCCAAGAGAAAATGCCGAAGAAGCAATTCCGTTATTGACTCAGATAGAAGGCGAATTGAAATCCTTAATGTCATTTGCTTTAGGAGCAGAAGACAAACTGACGATCGATTCTACGTCATTAGTTTCAAAACTTTTGGCTACAATGGGCAAAACGACTAAAGAAACCGGAAATTTATCTTTATGGGTGGTAGCAGCAAGAACTTTTTATCCAGACAATACATTTGCAGAATTTGAAAATACGTATTTGAAAGAAGTTCCGTTTGTGGTTTCTCCTTTCCAAACTGAGTTTTCATTCAAAGAAAAATGGAACGAATGGAAACATTATCAAACTGGAGTAAGAGAAAGATCTCCATCGTGGTACGAACTTCGTTTAGAATTGCCTCAATACATTAAAACGCCAAATTATCTGCTTTATAGTCTTGATATTTACAAGAGATCAAACAGCTGGGATTATAATCTAAATTACGCTGGAAATACGTTTTATTGGCACAGTTTAACGCCGCAAAACTCAGATGCTTTGGCGATGACTTTGCTGAACAACTGTATGCTTCCAGATGGTTCGAAACCTGAGTTAAGAGGATTTATCGATGTAATGAACAGACCAGAATTTAGATTTTCTGAAAATGTTTTGTTTTTATTCGCGCTTTGTTTCTTCCAAGAAAAGAAAGAACTGCGTTTATTGGCGTCAGAAACGTTAATTAATTTGATCGAAAAACAAGTTATAGATATTGAAAAATTTGCTGAAAAAGCAGCCTTTACAGCAACAGGAAAATATGGTGCTTTTTCTAGATTAACAGACGGAATTATCGCTTTAAAAGATATTTCGCCTTTGCATAACAGTGCATTGCTTCTGTTTTTTAATACTTTCTTTGCTAATTTGGATGTACAAGAAAAACTGCCAACGAATTTTAAGAAAATGGTAGAAAACTATGTCGATGTTTTAATTAAAACGAATCAGAAACCATCAGAAAAAGCGATTGCCTTTTTCGAAAAATGGAAAGATAATGCTTCGCTTAAATCATTGATTAAGCAAATTTTAAAATAAAGAAAATGACAGATTTAGAATATAACTATAAAGGAATTTCGACTTACAGCAAAACAAAAGGAATTAATAATCTTGTTTTGGCGCATCAAACTGAAATCGAGGAAGTAAATAATATTCCGTGTTTTTTCTGGGGAAGTTTGACTGATCCTTATGTTACAGCAAAATGTTGGAGTACGATTGCCAAAGTAGTTCGTTCGAGTTTTGGACCTATTCCGCCAAGTCTTCGAGACCCGATTGTTTCTGCGGGTTCAGAAAGATTGCGTTTTGAGGGATTTTCTTCTTGTAACGGAGTTTACGTTAGATTAGATATGAAGCCAGAAGCAGTAGACGGAGAATTTATTGCCAACGGAACAACCAATGTAGATTTCAACGATCCAATGCTGAATGCTTTGAACGCCATTCAGAAAAATGAAAAAGTAACTTTAGCTGTTGGACAGCAAGATGTTCAGGTTATAACTAGCAAAGCAAAAGTAGTAGAGAAAAAAGTGACGTTGCCAATGCGTTGGATAAAAGGTCTAACCAGCGTTCAATTGTATTTGGCCGATATGGATTTGAAATTCGAATTGAATAAAATCCAAACCATTCAGCTATTTCAAAGTTTGCCAAAAGGAAGCGTAAAAGGTGATTTCTTTATTACCAAAAGAGCTGGAAAATTTATGTTTTCGACTTTGGCTACAGCAGACAGTGTGCGAATAGGAGGTGTACAAAGATTACGACTGTTAGAAGGAATTCTTTCTATAGTAGATAAAATCTTCGTTTATGAATCATCAGACAAACAAACGTGTTCGATTGTATGCGAATTTGGAAAAATGCAATTATTAATGGCGTTTTCTCCAGATTCATACCGCGGATTTTCAGGAGAAGGAAACGTGTTGGAAACCATGACTGAAAACCTTCCAATGGAATGGGTTTACGGTTTGAATAGTTTATTAAAGTCAAATGAAATGTTTGATCCAACAATGCTTTCGATAGAAAATGATATCGACTTTGGAACCATGGACAACTTGACTTCTAATTTATCTTCAATGGGATTATTAGGTTATGATTTAAGCGAAAAAGCACATTTTTACAGACGTCTTCCGTTTAAAACGGAAAGAATTCTTTCTTTAAATCCAAGACTTAAAAATGCCAAAAAGTTAATCGATAATGAAGAAGTAGAAATCACAGAACGCAGAGCCAATTATATTGAAGCTAAAGTAAAAGGTTCGGGCGTGGTTCATAAAGTAATAATTGATAATAATTCACAGAAATGTACTTGTGATTGGTTTACAGCTTATCAAGGAAAAAGAGGAATCTGTAAGCATATTTTAGCGGTAAAAATGACAATCTCTTAGTATTATGGTTCGATTCTTCTATAAAAATGATTCTATGAATAATTCTTTAGCTAATTTTAGAAAAGCTATTTACAGCATTTTTCTTTGTCTAGTGTTTTCAAGTTGTTTTTTGCAGACGCAGAAAACCAATGATCCTATAAATGATGCCAATGATATTATCTTAAAAAAAGTATTTTCTGAAGAAATCATTTTTCCAGATTATAAAACATTGAAAAATACGAAAGAAGTTTATGCAGAGTATACAGAAGGCTCATGGAAAGGCAGAAATTATACTTTTGAATATGATAAGCAACAGCGCCTTATTTCTTATAAAACAAAAATAAATGATGATATTGATACGTATAAAATAGAATATCTTGAAAATGGAACAATAAAACAAATTGATCATATGAATGAAAGAATCGATTTTAAATTGAAATCCTATGATACGATATTGTTTAAAAGACCAGATTCACTTACTTTACAGGTATTGGAGCGCTTTGGTAAAGATCATGTTAGCTCTTATAATTTTTACTACGACAATTTACATCAATTGAAAGAAATGAAAGTAAAATCAGATGGTAAAGAAAATAATAATATAAAATATTATTATGAAAATAAAAACCTCAAAAAGACGGTAAGTACAGTTTTTGATGTGAATATGAATACTGTATTGACTTACTCTTACACTTACAGCTATAATAATAAAAATGAAGTCATAGCTTACCTTTATAATAGTATTTTTACGTTTGAAGGAATAAAAAAAGTAGAAAGTAGCAGTTATGTTGTATCGCCTGAAGAAATAAGAGAAATTGGAAAGGGTAAAAAGCAAGTAATTAGTTATAAGTATGACCAACAAGGAAGAAAAATACTTACCACAGATACAAGCATATATTTTCCTTATAAAATGGAATATACTTACAAGGATTTTTGATTACGAAAATAACGTTATCTAAAAAACTGCCCCAAATACTTGATTAAGTTTTTGGGGCAGTTTTTCTATTAGTAAATTTTAAAATCTATACTGGCACTTTTTCGTTTAATGCCATTCTTGTAGCTAGAATATGTTCGCAAGGACCTTTTCGCAATTGATTCGATTTGTAGAAAGAGCACTCGCATTTGCCTTCAATTAGTCGGTTGTCTTTGTCTAAAACTGCCAAAGTTGAATAAATGTACTCTTTATCAGTAACTCTTCCTTTTATCTGTAATTGATCGGCTTTTACAGCAGTATCAATTTTTACGCGGTTTTGCGTAATGTATGCGTTTGCAACCTCTTCTTGTGGACTTGCAAAACGTAAGGTTTTCATATTCAGTGGTTCTTGAGTCAATTCTCTTACGCGATACAGACCTAAATTTAAATCGTAAATCACGCGTCCCGCTTGCGTATATGCTGTCAAAGATGCCGAAACTGTCGACGGATCGAGATTTAGTTTTTTAGCCAAATTATCAGAGGTATCAAACCAATTTTCTTTTAAGGCATTAAAAACTTTTTCCTGCGTAAATAAATCGACATTGGTTCTTGGCGCCATTAAATCAAAGTTTCCAGCGGTGCTCCAATCATTTTTTGTCCAGCCCGAAAGTCCGAGCGTATAAGACATATCACCAAGATCGGCAATAAAAAATGAAGGCAAACCAGATCCTAATAATACGACTTTAAAGTTTCTGGCTACTGGAATTAGTCTTTCCAATATCAATAAACGGCGTCTTCCCCAAATACGAATTGTTTTGGCTTCATTTCCTTGAAAAAGAGAACGATGAAAAGTTAATTCGTCATAAGAAGGTTCGAAAACCGCTTTTATAGGTTTGTCTGGTTCGAGTACAAATCGTAAAGCTCTTGGTCCTTTCTTTTCTTTAAAACGGCGTAAATATTGGCACAAACTAAAGATATCCATAGGATGCAAATCGAGCACTGTAGCCGGAAGCGTCATTGCCGAACTTACCTGCAAAAATCCTCTAACCCAAGAATCGGGCAAATCGATTTTTACTTCTTTATAAACTTCTTCGTTTGTAGTTTTAGCCTCAAAACCAGAAGGATCGATTTTGAACTCAGTTTCTTTGTAATTTCTTATTTTTTGAAATTCGTTGTACAATCCTTCAGAGTAATCAATATTGGTTGTACCACATTTAAAATCACTGATTTCAGTAAATATATTATAGTTGCAACTCAACTTTCCATAAGAGGATTCATCTTTACTGAAACATTCAAAGAATACTTCGTCTGGATGCACCGTAATTACAGGATCGAGAACAAACCAAGCATCTTTGTCATTTTTATATAAATAATCAAAATAAGCAGACTTGGCTTTATTGAAAGGTCCCATAACCGTCGCTTTTTCTTTATGAACGGCGCTCAATTGTTCTTTCAATTCCTGAATACGCGCACGCACATTTTCGATTTGGAAATCGGCCATATATTCGCTCAGCCAGATTTTCTCCTGCTCGGCGGCCCATAATTTGTATTGTTCTTTGTCCTTTGGAAAAAAACGTAAATCTGAAATCACCACATCGTGCAATGCAGAAATAGCTTCTCTAAAAGCGATTTTCTGATTTAGTTTTCCAACAAAAAAAGTCGGTTCTCGCAATGTATCTGGCGAAAAACTCATGCCCGTACTATTGGAAGTGTTATTTACAATCGTGCTGCCACTGTATTTATAATCAAATAACATAACTTAGTTTTTAAGGATTAAATGGGTATTCAAATTTGGATAAAGCGTTTTTAAATCGGTAAGGATTTCAATGCAGTTCGCTTTGTCTTGAATGGCAACCGTTGCCGAAATTTCGTCCAAAATTTCAGTTACAAAGATGGCTGCTTCTTCATTTTTTCTGCCTTCGCTTTGCAAAAATTGAAACACACGTTGTTTGGCAATTCTAGCTTTATGCACTCTAGTTAAAACAGAACGGAAATAAAAATCAAGTTCTCTTAATTTAGGCACATTATCAACAGCATACGTGTTGAGGTAATTGGTCACAAAAAGCTGAATGTTTACGCTCGGGTGCTGACTTAATTTGGTTAAATACGTAACACCGTCGTTTGGGTTAAAGTATCGGGTAATCATTTCTTTTCCAAACTGTTCTACAGCCGGAAGCACAGAATCTGTAATACTGATTAGACAATCTAAATCCCAATCACTCTCATCAAATTCGGTTTTAAAGAAATTAAAAGCAAAAGCTCTTGTGTCATCCCAAGTGGTATCTAAAATGGCCAAAACATTGTTTCTTTCGGCGCGCATTCTTTCTTTATTGGCCATAAAATAATTCCAAGCCCATTGTCTTATCGCCAAAATCTCGTGATTGGCTAAGGCGATAATCTGCGGTATTGTAAATTCAGAAGTACGAGAATATTTTTTCAATATTTCATAACCTGTTAATTGGCTTTCTCTGTAATTAGCGTAAATTAATTTAATAACATCACGCGGTTTTAAAGCCGTGTTCCAATGATTCGGTGTTTCTTCAAGAATGAATTTTTTAAAGAACGAATGAGCGCCTTCAAATTTTTCTTTTCTAATCATTGCATAAACCGCACTTGGAAGCGCAATATTGAAAAAGTCAGCATCAGATTTTCCTAATTTGTTGATGCAATCCAAAGCAGCCGAAAGAACATCTTGAAACGGATTATGGAATAGACTTAGCAGTAATTCATTATTTGCCAGTAAATAATCTGGCTGGTAATTTTGGAATAATTGAACTCCATTTTTTCTAATTTCAAGATTTTCATCTTCTAGAAAAAGTGTAATCAATGAAAACGGAATTTCTTTCGAATCTACTTTTTTAGATTTCAAAATTAAAATCGTACTTGCCAGAAGATTATTTGTCTTCAAATCAGAAGAAACTAAACTTGCTACAATATCCCAGCTTAATTGTTCCAGTTGAGGTGTAGCGATTATTTTAAGTTTTTCGATAGCAATTGCAGCCAGATCGTTATTTTCTGGAGATTCTTCAAGCGTAAGCAATTCGACAATAACTTTTCCGGTTATAACTTTGACTTTGTCTTCGGTAAACGTAAAATTTCCTAAAGCAGAAGCAATCCAGTTTTTTAAATCTGGAATTTCATTAAAAATAAGTTTTACAACATAATCGTTGTCATTAAAAAACAAAGGAATGTTAGCTTCAATCTGTTTTTTTGCCCAATTCCTTGCCGACTCCGTTTTAGAGTTTAATACTTCAGCAACAAAACCAATTTGAGAGGCAAGCGCATCATTTTTTAGAAGTATGGTTTCGAATCCTAAATTATTTGGTATCGCAAAATCACTATTTAAGAGATATAGAATATTAGTCTCGTCAAAACGCTCAATTAAAGTATTAAAATCGTTTCTTACTTTTAAATTATTATAAGCAAATTGATGAATGATATTCATCTGCGTTTCCATAATTAACTGAATGTAAGCTTCTGGAAAAGCATCCCAATGTTCTGGAAATAATTCTAGACGGTTTGAGACTTTGCTTTCAACACTATTTTCTTCTTCCTTAACAATAATAGTTTCTGGCTTTTTTTCTTCTTCTTTTTTTCCAAAAAATGTAGAAAATACTTTTTTAGCAGTATCTAAAACAGAACCAGAATTTTCGCTCTTAGGAATATCATTTGTTTTTATTTCCTGACTTGGCTTCTGATCAATTCTCGTCGGATCATTTGGTGAGTAGTAATAATTTTTAGTTGAGAAAACTTCCTGACCATAAATGAATCTCATTTTTGAATTTAAAATTCGTTTTTTATCATTCCCAAATAAAATAGTCGTCAGTAAAACTAGATTAGTACCTTCTGCATATTCTATTTCCGTATAATAATATCTTTTATCCGTATAATTATATTGTCCATACCCGCTTAAAAGAGATTTGAATTTGTTGCCATAGTCAGATTCTGTATATCTTGATAAGATAGAGACAGCAAATTTCAAGTATTTCTTTGCATCTTTTTCCTCATTCAGCCCTTTTAAGAAATTAAGGCTATTCTTTTGAAAATAAAATTTTGTAAAGTTTGAAAATGCAATTTTGGTGTCTTCTTTTTTAAGTTCTTTTCGTAAAGAAGCATTACTGTTAAACTTTGGATTTTCAAGTTCAAAACGATAGGAAAGAACAGCAACGACTTCAGCATCATTTCTTAAATGCGCTAGTTTATAAATAGCTCTGACATGTTTAAAATACGGAGGTTTGAAAGGAACAGCTTCTAATAAAAACACTACGATTTCGTACAGTTTCGCATCAAATTTTGCCACTAAATACAAAGCAGTCAGATAGGTAATCGCATTATTCTCTAATTCTTCTTTGAGGAAATTAACTAGCGAATCAAAATCTTTTTTATCAATATAATATCTTGCTTCCTGCGGAATAGTTTCTAGAATTACAGTAATATGCTGTTGTAATTCAGACTCTTTTAAGATTTCTAAAAGTCCTTCATGTGAAAGATTTCGGATATATTCTTTTTGTTTTCCTTGAAAAGCATTGGATTTAAAAACCTCTTTACCAGCTTCTGCTTTTAGTTTTGTTAAAGCCCAAATAGCAGCGTAAGTTTGGAAATCATCTCCTTTTGAAGCCAATTTAATTATATAAGGAATAGCTTCTTGAATGTTCAATAAACCAGCTTTCCAAATAACACGACTCGTTTTCCAATTGGTTTTAAAAGTGTTTTTGCCCGTTACAGCATCTTGAAGACGCTGTAGAATAACGCCATTTACGCTATTTGGTTCTACACTTTCTAATGAAGGAAGATCTATAAGTGTTTCTATTTCTGAAGCATAACCTTTAGATTTTTTTTCATTTTCGAGCTTATCAAAAATAACCTGTGCTTTTTCTTCAGATACGTATTCGGGAGTTTTTGTGCCGTCTTTTAATGCAGCGCCTCTTCTTCCGTATCTAAAATTTACCACAAAATTGGTGTCGTCAATAGCGCATAAGTCTATTTCGTATACTTTATCTGAATTTCCTTCTTTATAGAAAAGTTTAATCTGTTTAATTAATTTCATAAATCAAAAGGCTCTTAATTAAAAAATATTCCACCAGTTTTCTGGCTTTTGCTCTATTGTTACTTCTTCTTTTTCCTCTACAACAGGAATAACTATAGGAGTTTCTTCTTTTGGAATACTTATTTTTTCTATGTACGGTAAGCCGTGAAGCTTTATAATGTTTTTCAAGTTTTGTTTAAATGCAGCTCCTTTTTCAGGATTTACCATATTGATATAATTGATATAACCTTCTATGGCATTAATTACATGAATAGCTTTTCCCCATTTCTGGTCTTTCCAGCCATTTTTTTCGATATTATGAAGAAGGGCGCGAAATTTTCGTAACTGATTTCGATCAACATTAAGTTTTTCGTTTACAACGATTCCGGTTACTTTTTGCTGCATTCCTTTTCGCATCACATGAATTTTTTCA
>NZ_JBHNPP010000021.1:0-87464 GCF_042436695.1 Flavobacterium sp. HJSW_4 | reverse complement strand
CAAAAAATGAAAAGTAACATTATAAAATCATCTGCATTATTATTTACAGCATTAGTTGTATTAAGCGGTTGCGAAAAGAAAAAAGAAGAAACTGCGAAAGTAGAAATCGAACCTAAAGTTGAAACTTTCCTTTTATCGAAAGAAAAACTTACTACAGAATTGCGTTTACCAGCTGAATTAACAGGTTTCCAACAAGTTGATTTGTATGCAAAAGTGAGCAGTTTCGTAAAAACTTTAAAAGTTGATATTGGAACTAAAGTGAAAAAAGGACAACTTTTAATTGTTTTAGAAGCGCCAGAAATCAGTTCACAAGTTGCGGCGGCTGAATCTAGATTGAAATCTATGGAAGCGATTTACGCAACCAGCAAAAGCACCTACAACCGTTTGTACGAAACAAGCAAAGTTGAAGGAACAATTTCTAAAAACGATTTAGAAATGGCGAACGGAAAGAAAAATTCTGATTACGCACAATACCAAGCTGCAATTGCTGCTCATAAAGAAATCTCGATTATGAGAGGTTACTTAGAAATCCGTGCTCCATTTGATGGCGTTGTAGCAGCAAGAAATGTGAATTTAGGAACATTTGTTGGTCCAGCAGGAAAAGGTTCAGATTTGCCTTTATTAACGATTCAAGAGCAATCTAAATTACGTTTGGCGGTTTCTGTTCCAGAATTGTACACAGGATATTTGCATGCAGGAGACGAAATGAGCTTTAATGTAAAATCGTTACCAGATACTTTCTCAGCTAAAATTACCAGAATGTCTGGCGCTTTAGATTTGAAACTTCGTTCTGAAAGAGTTGAAATGGATGTTCACAACACCAAAGGAAATTTATTGCCTGGAATGGTTGCCGAAGTTCTTTTACCGCTTAACGCGAAAGACAGTACGTATGTAGTTCCGAAATCGGCTGTGGTGAATTCTGCTGAAGGTTTATACGTTGTTAAAGTTGTAAACCGCAAAGCAACAAGAGTTGACATTAAAAAAGGAAGAGAAATCGAAGATAAAATCGAAATTTTCGGTGACTTAAACCCGCAAGATAAACTGGTAAAAATCGCCAGCGAAGAAACTAAAGAAGGCGATATCATAAACGAATAACCTGCGTTTAGTCTTCTTTTTAGTAGATTACCAATTACTGTACGCATTCTTCGGAGTGCAAATCTAAAATTTGCCTTAGGACAGTTCCTCTTTTTTGGAGGGACTGTTTTTTTTTTGTTTTAAAACAAAGTGAATTTCGATTAATCTATTTTTAAATGCTGTGAATATAATACTAACCATCTTTTTTCTCTCCTAGCAAAAAAAAATCTGATTATAGATCAATAAACATTTTTATGTTAATAAATTAAAATCATTTCAATTGAAGTTATATGTAAATTTAAAGACAAATTTTCAAGTATTTAGTAAATGAAAAACGAACTTAAAATTACCGACACTTCTATTGAAGAAAAAATTAAAAAGGAATTAAAAGCAAAACCTGGAAGTGAACGAGATCGCATTTTTTCAAAATTTTTTGGTGCTGCATTGGGTGGAATTCCTTGGGTTGGCGGTTTTTTAAGTATATTGACAGATTTGCATTTTGATGATCAATCTAAAAATAATCTACTTTACGAAAAATGGCTAGAAGAACATCAAAATAAAATGAGATTACTTGGAGAAACCCTATATGAAGTTGTAAAAAAACTAAATGAATTCTCAGAAGATATTAATGAAAGACTTGAAAGTGAAGAATATTTACAAATCGTGCGTAAATCTTTTAGAACTTGGGACAATGCCGATACCTTTGAAAAGCGAGAATTAATAAGAAAATTAATTACAAATGCCGGAGGGCAAAAAATTGTTGATGATGACATAATTAGACTTTTCTTAGATTGGTTAAATCTTTATCATGAAATTCATTTTTCAGTTATAAAGGTAATTTACCAGAACCAAAGTGCTACCAGAAGTGAAATATGGCAAGAATTAAATGGAACTTATGTCAGAGAAGATTCTATGGAGGCGGATTTATTTAAAATGTTAATTAGAGATTTAAGTACAGGAGGAGTAATTCGTCAATATAGGCCAACTGATTATTACGGAAATTTTGTAAAGCAAAAGAGAACAAAAACTCCATCATCAGGAAATTTAAAATCTGCTTTTGATGACCAAGAACAATATGTTCTTACTAGTTTAGGGCAAAATTTTGTTCATTACACAATGAATGAATTAAATACGAAAATTGGTTAGAAATATCTTAATAATTTAAAATATTTCAATTGAAAACTTATCTATTTCAATGATTACCAAAACTTAATATAAATATCATATCTAATATTAATCAAAACAATGGAAATATATTTAGTCGGAGGTATTATTACTTTATTAATTTTATTTGTAAAAACTTATGTTCAAGAGAAAGCAAAAATCAAGGCTTTAAAATCTGAAAATAAAAGATTAGTCGATCAAACAGAAAAAATAAAATCCAAATACAGCAAAGAATTAGAAGAACTAAAAAAAGAACATCAATTAGATATCGCGAAAAGAAAATATAAATATGAGAGCAAGAGAGATCAATATGTTTCATTTTTTCAACTTTTAGATCAATTTACTAAAGATAATTCCATTAAAGTCAATGAAAGATTAACGCCTTTATTAGAGGAATTTTCAACAAATTATTTAAATGCTCCAGATCAAGAAACTCAGACAAAAGCAATTACAAAATTTAGCACTGAAATTCAAAAGTTTACTTTTGAAGGCAGTCAAGACCTAATGAAAATTAAACAACAAACTAATACAATTAGGATGACGGCAAGTGATAAAGTTATTAGGAAATTAGATATGTTAAATCTTGCTTTTGAAAGGGTAATGGAACAAAGTAATAAGACTATGAATGATTTACCAACACTTATGCTTAATAATGATCAACAAAAAATGCAAGAAAATCAGATTAAACTAGAAGAATCTGGAAAGCTTGTTAAAAAATATAATGATGAATTAATTGCTTTGATGAGGCAGGAACTTGATGAAATATAATGAATATTCTTTCTTCTAATTCATAGAAATAATTATAAAACCTCGATTCCAAAAAATCGAGGTTTTTCCATTTTATAAACCTTACTCCTCACTCAAATAAGGATTCAAAATTTCCGCCAATTCATTGAGCCAATAATAATTGTCTTCGAAGTTTGTTAGTCCAATTTGGAGGGCTTCGTGTTGTCG
Organism: Flavobacterium sp. HJSW_4; assembly: GCF_042436695.1. Taxonomy (NCBI): domain Bacteria; kingdom Pseudomonadati; phylum Bacteroidota; class Flavobacteriia; order Flavobacteriales; family Flavobacteriaceae; genus Flavobacterium; species Flavobacterium sp. HJSW_4. The sequence continues at coordinate 84,272 of NZ_JBHNPP010000021.1, read as the reverse complement.
CATTACGCCGAGGGCTAAAATGCAGTTTACTTGTCTTAAGATTTTAGCCATATCTTCGGGATCGATAATATGGTTAAAAAAATCAATCAGCCTTGTTTCGGCTTCTTTGGAAAGGGTGTTTGTTTTCATAAAGTGAAGAATTTAAGAAAAACCCTTGCGCCTTAGCAGTCTTACGCTTCTTCACGGCGTCAAAGTCCTTTCGGAGCTTTACTACATAGCAAGGCTAGCGTTGTAATTTAATAGACGTTTTTACTCTATCTCAGACATTAAAACTTAAGATATACTAAATAGCCCACTTGAAATTCACCATATCCATTCGTTTCCCAATCAGATGTATTTGTATAACGATACCTAAAGAAAAATTTATTATCCCCTTTTGGCGAAGGTGCATAGTAAGTACCCAGTTCAAAACGATGCAACCAATTTGATGTAAGCTTTTGGTTTTCTACAAATTCTTTTTCTGAACTTACAGTATAAAACTCTTCATTATTAGGCACAATGGTATTAAAAGGTCTGTATCTCAAATAAGCACCAAAACGTTCTTCGGGTCTAATTCTTAAAATAAAATCTGGATATGCTCTTATTATATTAACGTTTTTATCAAATCGCTTGGTTACATCGGTTGCCAATGTATCTACTACATTTACTCTTCCATAATGTATACCAGCATTCAACTCAATACGTGCTTTGAGTAAGGGAAAATCGAAGGAAGCTATATTCAAGTCAGCACCTACCGAAGCGTTTTCATACTTAATCATGTCTAAAAAAGTGACATATCTATCGGGATGGTACTCATTATTCACATAACGATCTGCATATTTGACCTGTAATTGCCTGTTTTCATCACCTATTTTGGCCCAGGTTAGATTAAAATTGATATAATTAACGAGACCAAAATTAGAACTTCTTCCTACCCCCAATATCATTCTTTTTGTCCAAAGTGGAATATTTTTTTCAACTTCAAATTGCAACAATCCGTTCGGATTTCCTTCCTTCAAGCCTAAAAAATCACTATAGATATTAACATTTAATATTTTTGACGAGGTTTCTTTTTTCAACTCAACAGCATTGCTTCTGGCAAAATCGTCTGATGGTAAACTCACCACTTGATCTTTTGGGCTAAAATCTAAACGGTCATTTTGATGTCGTTGAACATATTGTGTTATGACATTTGTTACAGGCAAAGAGAATATTTTTTCAGCCCCTTCAAAAGCGTATAAAGTATATTTATGTAAATCGGCAAAATCTGACTTTGAGCTAAACCCTATTGGAAATTCATTTTCAAATTTTAATTCTTTGCCTATAATATTGTTGAAAATCTCTTTCACGATGCGTTCCTTATAGAAATTTTCTAGCATTTCTTTAATATCATTGTACTCAGTGTTTTTGCCATTGAAAGATCTAATCAGACTTTCATCAATAAATGGAAGTTTTACTCTTCCCACTGCTGTTATGTGTTCTATAAAACCATCGTTGATATCCATCTCAATAGTCTCTACTTCAAAATTCCATAATGGTAGTTTCTTGATTTTTAATCTATGTTCTGATATTAAATCATCTATACAATTTTGAACAATTTTTATCTCACCTTCATTTGCATTGATTATGACCCTTGATTCAGTTATTTCCACATTAAGACTCTCTTTTTCCTTTTTTGTATTTGACGGATCAACTGGAATAAATTTATTATAATTATCTAATCTTCTCTCGTAATATTTGATGGAATCATTCACCATAATGATTGAATTCTGTAATGCTTCACTTTCATTCTTTAATTCAATTGTTGGCTTTTTTTTATTAGATTTATCTATTGCAATTTTTCGTTTCTTTAATTCAGCTTCTCTATTTTTTGCTTTTTTGTGATTCTCCGTTAAGATATTGTGTTCAAAGAAAAGATCATTATAAAGTTTGGCTATTGAATCCATTTTTCTATCTATAGTCCCTATTTTTTTTATATTTGTATCAATTAATGTCTTTTTATTTTTATTAACCTCTTCAAGCGACAAAATGCATTTTTTATAAAATATGTAATCCAATAAAAAGTGATCGTCACAATATCCTTGAATTTGATATACATTATAAAGCTCTTTTAATTTTTTTACTGCATAATGTTTGAACTTTACTCTAGCTTTATAGGTATTAGGACCTTTGGTATTTTCATAAAACTCATCAAATATTTTTTTATATTCAGAATTATTGACTATTTCATCAATAAATTCTTTTTTCTCTTTTATACTATCATTTGCTCCTTCAGGCTTCTTTTCTTTTTCTTTCTTTGCTGCACTATCATTTGTTCCTTTATTCTTGTTTTCTTTACTTTCAAAAATAATATCCCTCAAATCTTTTGCACGTTTAGTAAAATAAACATCAGCATCTTGTCCTTCAATATTTTTTTTATCAATTGTAGTGTTTAAAGAATACTTTAAAACACCTGCAACAGGTTCTGTATCATACGCAAAAGCAGTAATGACTAATGCGTTAAAAAACTGATAAATGTTTCTGACATCCTGAACTGCAATTTTCTGTTTTTGAGACGTGGGGCTCTCTTTTAAATTCGTGACACGCTCTTTTATAATGCCATAGGTGTTTTCAATATCATTATCTTTTATGCTGGTAATTGCATCTGTAAGATGTTTTCCAAAAGAAACTTCGCTAAAAGGGAATACCTGGAAACTTATTTCCTTATCCTCGTTGTTAATCAAGACCTCATCTTTAGCGTTTTTTAATGTAAATGTTAAATTATTTACTGAACTAGCGGCAGCATAAATCATAATCGTTTCTGTTTTATCCTTATCTGGATCTGTAACAGAATAATTATAGGGCTGTATTTGTTTTTGGGCATGTAAACCAAATACTATAAATAGAAAAAGAAGGTGTAGTTTTAGTTTCATAAAATCAGTTTTGGTGAGTTAGATTAAATTGTAGTATGCGATCATTACTTTCTTCAGTGATTGACACTTTACCAGATAAGTTTGTTCCATTTAAATTTAAAAGGTCAGTGGTAATATTTACTATTGGAGATAAATTGGTGCCATCTCTTTTCAGAATTTTACCCGAAATCCAATTTCCTGTGTTAATATTTCCTTCTAAAACCACTATATTATCCTCATCATCTTCTTCAACAAAAAACATAAATTTTCCTTGATAATCTATGTACCCTGTACAGATAAGGTTTTTTAAAAATTCATTGTCATCAGTGTAAATATTCAGTTCCCCTTTATAAAATCCGTTTAGTTTGTGATCAGAAATAGCATCATTAAAATTTAAGATCGACGCGACAACATTTTCGTCTGAAAATAGCAGGTTTGTTTGCTCCATTTGAATGTCGGCCAGGCTTTTATTTTTGCCTAAACTTAAAATATCATCTCTCTTAATAAATGAGAGATTATTATAGTTTTTTTCATTGCTATCAAATGCTAGTACAATAAATTCTCCTGAAATATTAGAATCACCTATGTTTCTTAAAATCAAACTATTATTATAAGGAATAATAGAGTTACTGTTTTTTGATTGTTGTGAAAAATCAAAGCTAATTCTGTTGGGAATAATGTAAGAGTATTTTTTAGGGATTACTTCAGGCTCTAAATAGTTATCATTTTGACAAGAACTAAAAGAAACACATAGTGATAGAAAAAGCATATTAACATACAGATGAATTTTACGCATAATTTAATTGATTAAGGTTAGTTATATCATTGCCAATATTGAAATTATAAACAAACTATCATTTATTACAGTTAATGTTAACAGGAATAAAATTAATAAAAAAATAACAATTTTAACATTTTATCTTAAAAAAAACATAAATTTTCTTACTATTTCGAAGAATTCTCCCAAATGACGCTAGTTTGTAAAGATTAATTGCTTATATTATAAAGGAGTAAATCGTAGCGTTTAAATCGAAGCTACTACCTGATAGCAGACTTGCAATCCGTACCCGTACGGTAATAAACATATTACAAAAACCTCGATTCCAAAATCGAGGTTTTTCCATTTTATAAATCTTACTCCTCTCTCAAATAAGGATTCAAAATCTCCGCCAATTCATTGACCCAATAATAATTGTCTTCGAAGTTTGTTAGTCCGATTTGGAGGGTTTCGTGTTGTCGCATTACGCCGAGGGCTAAAATGCAGTTTACTTGTCTTAAGATTTTAGCCATATCTTCGGGATCGATAATATGGTTAAAGAAATCAATCAGCCTTGTTTCGGCTTCTTTGGAAAGGGTGTTTGTTTTCATAAAGTGAAGAATTTAAGAAAAAAACCCTCGTGCCTTAGCAGTCTTACGCTTCTTCACGGCGTCAAAGTCCTTTCGGAGCTTTACTACATAGCACAAGGGCAAATTTTGATGCGTTCTTAATGTGAAGATTTAAGAACTGCAAATATAGGAAAATTCTTTATTTTTGTATTCTTTTTCTTACAGCTCCTTTATGTTCTTTAACAAATATACTAAATCTATATTTTGGTAATTTTAATTGTAATTATTTATTCTGAAAGCACCTTAGACTATTATTGTTTGGAAATGTTTTTTATTTTGAAAATTAAATATATTTGACAAATATTTTTTTACAAAAACTATATTCATCACTACTAAATATCCCAGACCAAATGAAATACAACTTTATTCTTTTTATTTTTTTTGCTTTTTTTAATTCTGGAGTAGCTCAAAATATCGATGCTACTTTTATAGAATTGAACTTTCAAGAAGATAGTTACCCTCAAGACCTAACGCCTTTTAAATCTGGATTCTGTTTTACGGCTACAGATGGGTATTACAAAAATTATGGAAGAGAATTATGGTATTCAAACGGCACAAAGGAAGGTACTTATTTAATTAAAGACATTTTACCTGGAGGCACTTCTTCAAATCCAAAATACTTAGTCAATATAAACAACACCCTTTACTTTATAGCCTATGATGCTTTACACGGTAACGAACTGTGGAAAAGTGACGGAACAGAAGCGGGAACTATATTGGTCAAAGATATAAATCCGAATGAAAAAGGCGATTATAATGGTCCTTCGGGGTTATTAGAATTTAAAGGTAAATTATACTTTACTGCAGATAATGGTGTAAATGGGTATGAGTTATGGACTAGTGATGGTACAGAAGCTGGAACTTATATGGTAAAAGATATAAACCCAAATGGAAACGGAAGTCCAACTTCATTGTTTGTTTTTAATGACAATTTATATTTTACAGCAAATGATGGTACAAACTTTAAATTATGGAAAAGTGATGGAACTGAAGCGGGAACAAAAATGTTAAAAAACATTAGTATCAATCCTTCTCCAACTAATGAGAATCCATTTTTTATTGTAAACAATACCTTTTTCTTTTTTGCAAATGATGGATCAAAAGGCTATGAACTCTGGAAAAGTGACGGATCAGAATCAGGAACTGTCATGGTAAAAGATATTCTAAGCGGTTATAATTCCAGCGCATACTCTTTAAATGGTTGTGTCCTAAACGATAATATCATTTTTGAAGCAAATGATGGAATCAATGGTAACGAAATATGGAAAAGCGATGGAACTGAAGCTGGGACATTTATAATCAAAGACATTAATGGTACTAGAGACAGCAGCATTAATTACAATACTAAATATATTGCGTTTAATAATGAAGTATACTTTCTTGCAAGTGATAATATATACGGATATGAAATATGGAAAACTGACGGAACAGCAAATGGCACTGCTTTATTAAAAGACATCAATAACGGTGATTTATCTTTATCTATAAACAAATACTATAATGATAAAATAAACAATAAACTCTTATTTTTTACAAATAAGACTAATAGCGCTGGTATACAAACAATTTGGGTTAGTGATGGCACTTCAAATGGCACGTTCGAACTTGCCGATGTAAAATCAAGCCATTCCTATGGATATCCTGATAATTTTATTACTATCGACAACAAAACCATTTTTACAGGTACAAATGAAAAACATGGAACTGAATTATGGCAAACAGATGGAACAAAAGAAGGCACATCAATATTTGCAGATCTTAACCATACAAAGGCCAGTTATCCAGATAAATTTACAGACGTAGATGGAAACCTATTTTTTAGAGCAAGAGGAACAAATTATGGCTCTCAATTATTTAAAAGTGATGGTACTATTGAAGGTACAAAACTAGTTAAAGATATACAGCCAGGTTATGAAACCATTGATAACCTTTCTGATATGAGAACTATAAATGGTACCTTATTTTTTAGTGGAAATGATGGTGTGCATGGATACGAGCTTTGGAAAAGTGACGGAACAGAAAACGGAACTGTATTAGTAAAAGATATAAATCCTGGTAATTACGGCAGCTTTAGAACTCATAATGACAAACAAGAATTTACTGTTATAAACAATGATTTATATTTCAATGCTGATAATGGCGTAAATGGCTTTGAATTATGGAAAAGCGACGGAACAGAGGCTGGAACTTTCATGGTAAAAGATATCAATCCTGGCGGGTATAATTCTGGTAGTTACGCAAGAGAATTTGTTTCGTTAAATAATAACACTTATTTCATTGCCAATGATAATACAGGAACCTCTCTATGGCAAACTAATGGTACTCCATCTGGTACTAGCAAAATTATATCTTTAAATGATATGCGAGTTCTTAAAGTGGCCAATAATAAATTACTAATTATTGCTGAAACTTCAGGAACAACTTATGGACCACATGATTTATGGGTATCTGACGGAACCTCTTCTGGAACAAAACATATAAAAACCTTTGGAGATAACATAGACAGTGACATTAGATATACTACTACTTTCGGTAATGAGCTATATTTTGTTGCTAAAAACCCAATCAGCTTTAGAAAATCATTATATAAAACTGATGGAACTGTAGAAGGAACAAAACTAGTATTTGATGCTGCAAATCATCCCACAATGCCAGACCTTGACATAGAAGTACTTTATCCTTGCGGAAGTTATGTTTATTTTGTTGTAGAAGATTTTTATGGGACATCAAAAGAATTGTGGAGAACTAATAACCAAATTACAGAAAAAGTAGCTGGTCCCGGAACTCAAGATTTTTCATCTATACGAAATTTAAGTTGTTATAAAGATAATCTATTTTACTTAGCAGAATTGTTCCCTAAAAAAGTATGGATGATTAACGATAATATGAATCTTCCTGAGCAGTTAAGCGTTACTATACAAAATAATAAAAATTTTGAAGGATATGAGTCAATTCAAGAATTGGGAGCAACAAGTAATACATTATATTTCAATGGAAGAAATGACATAAGTGGAAGTGAACTGTACGCTGCCAAAGTAAATTTAGGCTCATTGGGTATTCCTGATTATGACCTTTCAGAAAAGGAAAATCAAAAAGAAATAAAAGTTTACCCAAATCCAGCGAGTAAATTTGTTACAATAGAATCTATTAATAATCAGATAACCAAATTTGAATTATATAATTTATTGGGACAAAAAATTGATGAACGAATGAATAAGGATCAAAATCAAAAATTAAAATATGATCTTAATAAATTAAATAATGGTATTTACTTCATTAAAGCCACTTTATCTAATGGAAAAACAGATAACATCAAGTTAATAGTTAATTAAATATTTGTTCATTGTTAATAATTTTGAATAAAAATAATCTAAAACCTCGATCTTAAAAAAATCGAGGTTTTTCATTTATAACTCTAACCCTCACTCAAATAAGCATTTAAAGTTTATTAATCTAGTAAGAAGAGTTTTGTCTTGTCCTTTTTCAATTTTTATCCTATTCTAAAAATTAATGCCTCGTTTTGATTTACCGCCATTTCATAAACTTCTTTAATGTTTTCAAAATAATTTATAATAGCAACTTTCTCTTGAGGTCTTGTATGTGGATAATTTTCTTTCTCTCCCATTTCCCAAAATTCAATAAAATTTTCATTTGTTATTTTGTCCAATATCATTTCTTTAATTTCTTTTACTTCTTCAGAATTTGAATAACCGATATAACAATCATCAGAAGAAAATGAATTATCCCCTTGAATAATCTTTCCTACTGCCGTTCTACCAAGTTCTGAAAACTTATTTAATATTTCTAGTAAATCAATCGCGTAATAACTTAAATCTGCTGTTTCTTTTAAGAATTCTAATTCCGAGAATTCATTTGTTCTTTGATTTTTTAACTCTTCATCTGAAAGTTTGTATAACGAACCTGTTAAAGCCATAATTCTTTATAATTAATAATTTTTATTTGTTTCTTCAATTACTCAAAAAATAATTTACCTCAAATCCTTTTTAATAACCAAATATTTCAAATTGGTATTTCCAGCGTTGCTTATTCCGTGTTCTGCATTTGGTGGGCAATATAAACTTGTATTTGGGCCGACAACAACGGTTTTTCCATCTAAGAAAAAAGAAGCCGAACCTTCTAGAACATAAAAGAATTCTTCTTCAGGATGATGGTGTGGCGCGTGTGTCGATTTTCCTGGTTCGACAATACTCATTTTTAAAGTGTTTTCCTGAGTAAAATCTTTATCCGCAAACCAATATTGGTAGCCTACTTTTGTTTGCTTAGCTTTGTCCAATTCAAAATGATTGACACAGTTTTCGATTGTGTATTGTGGTACAGTGGTTTCTTTTTTGGTTTCCTGAGCAAAAGTTATTTGTTGGAAAAGTAAAAGAGCAAATGTGGTTTTAATGGTAGTTAGCGTGTTCATTGTTTTTGTTGTAATGTTACGAAAAAATTGAATACAAGTTGTTATATTCGTGGTTTTACGATTTCAAGCGTATTTTTTCCACAATCTCCTTCCACAATCTTGTCATTTCGACGAAGGAGACCCGAGCGATAGCTAACAGGCGAAGCAAATCTCCACAAGTAGCTCCGCACAGAATATCGCCAATCTTTGTAGAGTTTCTCGCGGAGATTTCTCCTTCGTCGAAATGACAAAACTTTATGCTTAAATTCTTATTTTTGTCATGATTCCTCGTTCCTCGAAATGACAAACTGAGGGTAATTATGGGTTGATTTCTTTTATAAAAACTGTTCGTCGTAAAACTTTCTCAAAGTTTGAAATTTTGTCAAAGTTCTTATGAAAAATACAACCTCTCGCCTAGCCCCGATCGAAATGGTATCCTTTTATGGTGGGGTTCACCATAAAAGATATAATGTAGAGCGGGACAAATGTTCTTGAAAAATGAAAATTTGCTGCTCCTGAAAAATATTTCAGAAATCAAAAGTCTAATAAAATCAGCACTTCACGAGTATTTTTAAAATTGCTTATTGTACGATAAGAAAATATTATGACAAAAACATTTTATAATTCGAAAAACCGCCATACATTTGCCTAACAGTGTTAAACGATTTAATACTCGAATAAAATGGCTAGCAAAGATCGAATTTTAAGACAAAAAGAAGAGACAAGAAATAATATTCTTGGCGCTGCTTATGATATCGTAAAAGAAGAAGGCTGGAATGGTTTGAGTATGCGTAAAATTGCCGACAGAATCGAATATACTGCTCCTATTATTTATGAATATTTCTCGAATAAAGAAGCAATTTTAGAAGAACTGACTGGCAAAGGTTTTATCAAACTGACTAAAGAGTTGCAAACTGCAATAGATAAGTTTGAAAAACCCGAAGATCAATTGGAAGCCATGTGGATGACTTACTGGGACTTCGCTTTTACTAATACTGAAATGTATCAGCTAATGTTTGGTGTTCAAATGACGTGCTGTGCACAACGATGTTCGGCTCAAGAGGGACCTTACAAATTATTTACTGAAGTGATTGCTGAAGTAATGAAAGACAGCAATCCGAGTCAAGATATTATAAAACAAAAGTACTTCACTTTCTTTTCTGTTATTCATGGTTTAATCGCCATCAATATCATTAACAAAAGTGACATTTTAGAAACAATTAATGCCCAAATTTTGAAGGATGCCATTGGCGGTATCATCAAATCAATACAATAATATTTTTTTCAATTTTTACTTAACGGTGTAAAATGATTTAATCGGATAATATAGAATCCTTTTTTTTATAACCTTCACTTAACACTGTTAGAAAATTTAATCGAGGTAATAAAACTCTTTTTTTAGACTTTTACTTAACGACGTTAGATAATTTAATACCGATTTAAGGACACAGTTGAAAATGATTAAAGTATAGAAGTTTGTGCTCATTTACTTAACAACGTTAGATAATTTAATTCAATTAAATATGAATCCCGAGAATTCTAGAATTCCAACAATTTTTACCCGAGAAAATGTTCAACCAATTAAAACCAAAATGAAAATGAAAAATGTAATTATAACCAGTTTTATTCTGGCATTAGTTTTAAGCAGTTGTGGAGATAAAAATCAGGCTCCTACTGCTCCACCTCCACCGGTTTTACCAGTTTTGGCTATTACAAGTGCAAATACAATTACTGACTCTGAATATCCTGCTTCTATACAAGGAACTGTTGATGTTGAAATACGCCCACAAGTGAGCGGAAACCTTGACAGAATTTTTGTTGACGAAGGTGCTTACGTAAATAAAGGACAAACGTTATTCAAAATCAATGAGCGTCCGTTTCGCGAGCAGTTAAACAATGCTTTAGCAAGTCTTCATGCGGCTGAAGCGGCTTTAATCAACGCTAATTTAGAAGTTGATAAATTGACTCCGCTAGTTCAGAACAAAGTAGTTTCTGATTATCAGTTGAAAACGGCTAAAGCAACTCAAAAAATTGCAGCTGCAAATATCGAGCAAGCAAAAGCAATGGTAGGTTCTGCTAAAATTAATTTAGGATATACAAATGTTACTGCGCCAGTAAGCGGATACATTGGAAGATTGCCTAAAAAACAAGGAAGTTTAGTTTCTGCAACTGATGTTGAGGCTTTAACGACTTTATCTGATGTTCACGAAGTATTTGCTTATTTCTCTTTGGGTGAAACAGATTTCATCAACTTTAAAGAGCAATACGCTGGAAGTTCATTAGGCGATAAAATCAAAAAATTACCTCCTGTTACTTTGATTTTAGCTGATAACAGCGCTTACCCAAAAACAGGAAAAATCGATATGGTTGACGGTCAGTTTGATAAAACTACAGGTGCGATCACGATTAGAGCTACTTTCCCAAATGCTAACGGAATTTTACGTTCTGGAAACACGGGAAGAATCCGTTTAGGATTAAACCACGACGATGCAATTTTAGTTCCACAAGCTGCTACTGTAGAAATGCAAGACAAAGTATTTGTTTTCACAGTTGGAAAAGACAACAAAGTAACTAAAATGCCAATCACTGTTGTAGGGAAAAGCGGTGCAAATTATTTAATTAAAGACGGCGTAAAATCTGGTGACCAAATCGTGTTAAGCGGTATTGACAAACTTCAGGACGGACAAGCGATTCAGCCTGAAAAAACAACTAAAGTTGCCGAAGTAACTAACAAAAAATAATCAAAAGAAATAATGTTCAAAATATTTATACAAAGACCAGTACTGGCAACTGTTATCTCCATTTTATTGGTGATTCTGGGTGTACTTGGTTTAACTAAACTGCCCTTACAACAGTTTCCTGATATTGCGCCTCCATCGGTTTTGGTAACGGCGGTATATCCTGGAGCTAACGCAGAAACGGTTTTACGTTCTGTTGCGCCTTCTCTAGAAGAGTCTATAAATGGTGTGGAAAACATGACTTATATGAGTTCTACTGCCAGTAACGACGGTTCTTTGGCTATTACTGTTTTCTTTAAATTAGGAACAAATGCCGATCAAGCTGCGGTAAACGTACAAAACCGTGTGGCACAAGCAACAAGCCAGCTTCCTGCCGAGGTTGTTCAGCAAGGTATTATTACGGCTAAACAGCAAAACAGTTTCATCATGGCGATTGGTATGTATACCGAAGATGAAGCAAAATACGATCAGACTTTTATTGCTAACTACGCTCAGATTAATATTATACCGGAATTGAAACGTATTCCTGGTGTAGGTTCTGCCAGTATTTTTGGTGGTGTAAAAGATTATTCTATGCGTGTTTGGTTAAACCCAACGCAGATGTCTACTTACAAAGTAACGCCAAGCGAAGTTATGGCAGCGATTCAAGACAAAAGTTTGGAAGCTGCGCCAGGTAAATTTGGTGAAAGAAGTACGGAAGTTTTTGAATATGTAATTAAATACAAAGGAAAACTAACCAAACCAGAAGATTACCAAAATATTGCAATTCGTTCTAATCCTGATGGTTCAGTTCTTCGTTTAAAAGATGTTGCAAGAGTAGAATTAGGTGCTTACTCTTATACCAGTTTAACTCGTTTAAATGGTAAAAAAGGAATCGTAATTGGAGTTATTCAGTTAGCTGGATCAAACTCTAATGATATTCAGATTGCAATTAATAAAATGATGGAAAAAGCTTCTAAAGATTTTCCAACAGGCATTAAACACAATATTTTCTATAGTACAAAAGTATCTCTAGACCAATCAATCGAACAGGTTGAACATACCTTAGTTGAAGCTTTTATTTTAGTATTCATCGTGGTATTTATCTTCCTGCAAGATTTTAGATCAACATTAATTCCGGCTATTGCTGTACCTGTAGCAATTTTAGGAACGTTCTTCTTCATGCAGTTATTCGGATTCTCGATCAATCTTCTAACACTCTTCGCTTTAATATTAGCGATTGGTATTGTGGTAGATGACGCGATTGTAGTCGTCGAAGCCGTCCATGCGAAAATGGAACACAAACGTTTGTCTCCAAAAATCGCAACCCATGAAGCAATGCACGAAATAACGGGTGCTATTATCTCGATTACGCTGGTAATGGCTGCTGTATTCCTGCCGGTTGGTTTTATGGAAGGCTCAACAGGAGTTTTCTATCGTCAGTTTGCCTTTACGATGGCAATTGCAATTGTAATTTCGGCTGTTAATGCCTTAACGTTGAGTCCAGCTCTTGCTGCTTTGTTCTTAAAAGACAATCACGGAGCTCACGGTCACGAAGCTTCTCATAAGAAAAAAGGATTTAAAGAAAAGTTCTTTACAGCTTTCAACAGCAGTTTTGAATCGCTTACGAATCGTTACGTTGGCGGACTTAAATTCTTAATCAGAAGAAAATGGTTGAGTTTAGGAGGTTTGGCTTTAATTACATTAGCAACTGTGTTAATGGTTAAAACTACTCCATCTGGATTTATTCCGACAGAAGACCAAGGATTTATCGCAATCTCGGTAAATACGCCTTCTGGAACATCTCTTGACGGAACTCAAAAAGTAATGACTGAAGCTGAAAATACTTTAAGAGGTTTAGAGTCTTCACGATTTGTAACAGCAGTTTCTGGTTTCAACCTATTGACAAATTCAACAAGCCCATCTTCGGCAGTAGTTTTCGTCTTACTGAAACCAAATGAAGAGCGTGGTTCTCTTAAAAATATTGACGAAATCATGAATCAGGTTCGCGGTAAACTGGGCGAGATTTCTGGAGGAAGTTTCTTCGTATTCAGCTTCCCAACTGTTCCTGGATTTAGTAACGTTGAGGCTTTGGATTTAGTTCTTCAAGATAAAACTGGAGGAAAACTGGACAAGTTCAGTGGTATTTCTCAAAATTTCATTGGCGAATTAATGAAACGTCCTGAAATTGCAGTTGCCTTTACAAGTTTCAAAGCTGATTATCCTCAATTACAATTGGATATCAACGACGAAAAAGCGAATCAATTAGGTGTAAATGTAAAAGACATTTTACAAACAATGCAGGCTTATTTTGGTAGTGCGCAGGCATCAGACTTCAACCGATTTGGTAAATATTACCGTGTGGTTGTTCAAGCTGATATTGCCGACAGAGCAGATCCAACAGCAATTGACCGTGTATTCGTTAAAAACAAAACTGGCGAAATGGTGCCGATAAATACTTTAGTAAAACTAACTCGTATTTATGGTTCTGAAACCGCTTCTAGATATAATTTGTTTAACTCAATTTCTATTAATGCTATTCCAAAACCTGGATTTAGTTCTGGAGACGCCATTAAAGCAATTGAAGAAGTAGCAAAACAACAATTGCCTGCAGGTTACGGGTTTGAATTCTCGGGCCAAACGCGTGAGGAGATTTCTTCTGGAGGGCAGTCGGCTACAATTTTCTTACTGTGTTTGATATTCATTTATTTCCTACTTGCTGCACAGTATGAGAGTTATATCCTTCCCCTAGCGGTTATTTTATCAATTCCTGCAGGTATTTTTGGAGTATTTGTGGCTATCGGTTTAACAGGAATCGAAAACAACATTTACGTTCAGGTTGCACTTGTCATGCTGATTGGACTTCTCGCTAAAAATGCCATTCTGATTGTGGAATTTGCATCGCAGAGACGAAAATCTGGACAAGGTTTAATTGCAGCTTCAATTAGCGCAGCAAAATTACGTCTGCGACCAATTATCATGACGTCTCTTGCCTTTATTGTTGGTTTAGTGCCGATGATGAGCGCCAAAGGACCATCAGCTCAAGGAAATCACTCTATTAGTATTGGAGCTGCGGGTGGAATGATTTCGGGAGTAATCTTAGGATTATTTATTATTCCGGTTTTATTCATCGTCTTCCAACATTTACAAGAAAAATTCAGCGGAAAACCAATCGCTGTTATTCACAACGAAGAAAAATAAAATATGGAAAACTATATAACTACAATCCTTGTTGCCATCATATTTGGCATCGGATATATATCATACAGAATCTCGAAAGATCTTGAAACTAGAAAAGATACTTGTACAGAGATTTAAAAAATGTTTAACACATAGAAACATAGATTTTTTACCTCAAAAAAGAAAGTAAAAGAAACTAGTTTCAACACATAGACTAAACTATGTGCATTTAAACTAGTGAAACGCCTTTTTAAGCTTACAAAAACTATGTTTCTATGTGTTGAAAAAATTACACCCAAAGCCAGAGGGTATAGAAATCTAATAAAAAGACAATGAAAAATTATATAACCAAAATCGTGACCTTCGCCATTCTGATCACGACCATAATATCCTGTAAAGTCTCAAAGGATATTGAAACTCCTAAAGATGCATTTCCTGAAAATTTCAGGAATGCATCGACTTCGAGTGATACAACAAGTATTGCCGATATTGAGTGGAAAAATTTCTTTACAGAAAAAGATATTGTTACGTTAATCGACAGCGCGGTTGCTAGAAATAACGATCTGCTTATTGCACAGAAAAACATCGAAATTGCGCAATACAGATTCACACAATCTAAATGGGGAAATGTTCCTCAGGTTAATTTATTTGTAAATGCTAGTACAAGTAATCCTTCTGACAATAGTTTTACAGGAATGAACTTGAATCAGGCTTTAGGCGCTAAACATATTGATGATTATTCTGCTGGAGCTTCGCTTTCTTGGGAGGCTGATATTTGGGGAAAGATCAGAAACCAAAAGAAAGGAGCTTACGCAGGATATCTTCAATCTGCTGAAGTAAAAAAAGCTTTGCAGACTAATATTGTTGCGAATGTTTCTAGAGGATATTACAATCTTTTGATGTTGGATGCTCAATTGAAAATCGCTCAGCAAAACCTAAGATTAAATGACAGCACAACGAATATTATCAAATTAAAATACGATGCTGGTCAAGTAACAACTTTAGCAATTCAACAATCTGAAGCACAAAAATTAAACTCAGAGCAATTGATTCCGTTATTGGAACAAAACATTGCTATTCAAGAAAATGCTTTAAGTGTTTTGACAGGTTCATTCCCGAATTCAAAACAAAGAACGATTCTTTTAAATTCAATTGAAATTAAAAACAATCCAGCCATTGGAATTCCGTCTTCATTAGTAAGCAGAAGACCAGACGTAAAAAGCGCTGAATTGGCACTTAAAGTAGCAAACGCAAATGTCGGTATCACAAAAGCGGATTTATACCCAGCTCTTAGAATTACGGCTCAAGGCGGTTTGAACTCTTTCGAAACGAGCAGCTGGTTTACTATTCCAGCTTCTCTATTCGGAACTGTTGCGGGAGGTTTAACTCAACCAATCTTGAACAACAAAAGAGTTAGAACGCAATATAATATCGCTGTCGCGGAAAGAGAAAAAGCGGTTTTAGCGTTTAGACAATCAGTTTTAGTAGCGGTAAGCGAAGTTTCAGATGCTTTAGTAAAAGTGGAGAAATTACAGCAACAAGAAACGTTCTTAAAAGAAAAAGTAAAAACATTACAGCAAGCAATTAAAAATTCAAACTTGTTATTCAAAAACGGATTAGCAGAATATCTTGAAGTTTTAACTGCTCAAGCGAATCTTTTGCAAAGCGAATTAGAATTAGCTGATCTTAAAAGACAACAACTCACAGCCAATACAGATTTGTATCGCGCTCTAGGCGGAGGCTGGAAATAATACCCGTTACCCGTTAATTATTTATTTTTTGAGATGAAAACGCTGTGGAACCTTTTGGTTTCATGGCGTTTTTTGCTTTATTTCAATTTGCGACAAAGGAGCTAAGACACGAAGTTTTTTTTTAAGCCTCTCGCAGATTTTGCTGATTAAGTGGATTTTTTTATCATTTTATGTCTTACTGAGCAAAATCGAAGGATGCGCTCAGGAAGACAAATCTTTGTAAAATTTCTAGTGCGATTTCTCTTTCGTTTAAATAACAAACTAAAACTTATTTTCTTACTTTTGACAAAGAAAACCTAACGTTTCTAACCTTTACGCCACAATAATAATTTAACATTTAAACTAATGAAAAAAATAGCATGTTTAGCGCTCTTAGCTTTACTATTTACAAATTGCAAACAAAACAATACTGAGAAAGAATTAGAATCAGCTAAAACTCCTGCTGATACTGTTACTGCAATCAAAGAAGAAAAAACTCCAGAAAAAGAAGAAGATTGCAAGGATATAGAAGTTGAAATGGGATCTGGAAGAGAATGTATCCTAAAAGATACAGACATTAATCAGGCTTATTTAGATATCATTAAAAATAAAGAAGTTGATGAAGCTGAGTATTATTTGCCAACACTTCCAACTGAAAAAAAATCTGTTGAAGTAAATAAAGATGGATTAATTTCTATTGATTATGAAATTTCTAAAGATAAAGTAGCGATTTCAATGAATTATGAAGGCGGTGTTACTGAAGTATCACTAGAAAAAATAAACAATACGGTTAAAAGAAGCATTTATCACTACGCTGATTAATGCTAATAAATAATATTTTTTTGAGAAACCGCTAGAAAGCTTAGAGTTTTTTTAGCGGTTTTTTCTTTTGCCACGAAGACGCTAAGGCACGAAGATTTTTTTATGACTGCCACTAATTACACAAATTTTCACTAATTTTCATTTTATTCGAAAAATAATTCACGGAAATTCGTGAAATTCGTGGCAACAAAAAACTTTGCGTCTTAGCGCCTTCGTGGCAAATTCCAAAAAAAAATGACTTTCGATAAAGAAACATATCTCAACAATCTAAAACAAACTATTGGAAGTTATTACCCTATTTCTGAAAAATCATGGAAACTGATTGAAAACATTACCAGTTTTCAAACTCTTAAAAAAGGAGAAGCATTATTGCGAAATGGTGAAGTCGCTAAAAATCTTCACTTTATTGCAAAAGGAGCTTTAAGGGCTTTTATAACAGACGAAGAGGGAAATTTCTATAATAAAAACCTTTTTCTTGAAAATTATCTTGCAGGTTCTAAAGTTTCATTGATGCTTCAAACGCCTTCTAATTTTACAATTGAAGCTTTGGAAGATTCTATTGTAATCAACATCAATTATAAAAAATATATCGAGGCAATTAATGAAAATGACGATCTTAAAAACTTCTATATCGCTCACTTAGAAAGGCATTGGATTATCGAAAAAGAACAAAGAGAAGTCGCACTCGTTATGCAGAATGCAACCGAAAGATATGTCACGCTTTTGGAGAAACATCCAGATATTGCAGATCGTATTCCGTTATTGCATATTGCATCGCATTTGGGGATTACACCAACGCAGTTAAGCCGAATTAGAAAAAGTCTAGAAAAAGATTTGTAAATCAACATATGTAAAGGCTTTTCAGGAAATCTAATTTTATCTTTGTGCCAGATTTAAAATCGATTTCCGAAAAAATGAAAAATACAGATCTTATAAAAGACAATATTGACAACCTTACCACACTTTGGAAAACTGTTGCCACTCCTCTCCTTTCTTACCATAAAAACGATCCATTTCAATTCAGCCAAATAAAAAATTCAGGCTGGCCTAACCGATTATGGTTTCGAGAAGATATAACAGAAGAAGATCTGCCACAGATTCTTGAGATTATAGACCAAAATCCAGGTTTGATCATTCCGTATTGGGATATTTTTGGAAGCAATTCAAAAGAAATCTTCGATAAAAATGAATTCAAAATACGAATTCAACTGATGGCAATGGCTTTAAAACTGGGAGATAAATTTCCTCTTCAACACGACCTTACTTTCAAAAGAGTTTTAAATGAAGAAGATGCTAAAACCTGGTCAGATATTTATCCATTATCTTTTAGTTATATAATCAGCAAAGAAACGCTGGTTCATAATTACGAGAATGTCAACTTTTATTTGGTTCATTTAGACGAAAAACCAATAGGAACGCTTACTCTTTTTCAAACTGGAAACGTTATGGGAATTCACGGTGTTGGCGTAATTCCAGAAATGCGCAAAAAAGGTTTCGCCGAAGAAATCATGAAGTTTGCCATCAACGAAGCGATTGATGCTGGCGCTGAATATGCTCATTTGCAAGCCTCTCCTTCAGGAAAAGGCATTTATACAAGATTAGGTTTTGAAGATTTGTTTTTGATTACGAATTACTTTTTGTAATAAATTCCAATTATCCTCATTTTATGTCATTGCGAGGAACGAAGCAACCGCACCAACAACAGCCAAGTTTGATTAACAAAGTGTGATTGCTTCGTACCTCGCAATGACAATCGTTAAACTGCGCTTTAACATTCATAACTCATAACTCATAATTCACATTGTCCAAAATGCCCCTAAAATAGTCGCAAATGTGTATTTCATTAAAAGGAAAACATTATTAGATTTGTAATACATTAACTAATAACCTTTTAAACAAATACCCAATGAAGACAACAAAAATTATTTTTTGGACTACTACAATTCTTATTTTTTTATTTGAAGGCGTAATGCCAGCTTTAACTTCTCAAACCGAATTGGCTAAAGAAGGAATCAAACATCTAGGATATCCTGAATATTTTGGAAATGCATTAGTTGTATTTAAAATTCTTGGAGTTTTAGCTTTAATTATTCCGAAAGTGCCAGGACGCATTAAAGAATGGGCTTATGCAGGATTTGCTTTCGATTTTATATTTGCTTCAATAAGCCACTTTGCTGTTGACGGAATTGGTTTTCAAGGTTTCTTCCCTTTAATCGTTTTAGCCGTTTTAATTGTATCGTATGTAACATATCATAGAATACACCGTTATAAAAATATAACGCTCTAAAAATCAAAACTTTATGATTGAAGTTTTTAAAACAAATGTTCAAGAAGAATCTCAATGTTCGATAATCATTGAGAGGCTTCTTGAGCATTATCCCAACAGCTCGATTAACTTCGACTTAGAAGATTGCGACAAAATTCTTCGTATTCATGCGCCCACCTTTTCGAATACAACAATTATCGACATTTTAAATTCGCACGGTTACTTCTGCGAAGCGCTTCCTTAAAAAATTAACACTCCACAAATACTTGATTTATAATATTTTAATGTTTTTTATCGTATATTTGAAAGAGTATCATTTCCCCTAATTCTATAAATTTAATTTCACAGATATTACACTGAGGTTTTTTATTAAACCAATCGGTAAACATGAACTGTTGAATTTTGTATTTCTAAAATTAAAAAAAATGAAAAGCGCTATTCAAAATACCATACTGGAAACCTACAGTAAATTGCACGATTTAGTTTCCTCTTTTTCTAAAGAAGAAATCAATATTGTTCCGTTTGAAGGGAGCTGGACTGCTGGACAAACCACACAGCATATTATTCTGGCCTGCTTTGGGTTGACTAAACTTTTTGCAGGAAAAACAGAAAAAACAACCAGAAAACCCGACGAAAACGTAAAATCTCTTGACGCTATATTTTTAGACTTCACTACCAAATACCAATCGCCCGAAAACATAAAACCTCCTGATATTGAATATGAAAAAAGCACACTGCTAGCTTCTGTCAAAAAAATACAAAATGATTTATTTGAAGCTGCAGAAACTTACGATTTAACGCTAACATGCACAGATGCTAAAGTACCAGGATTTGACTATTTCACGATTTACGAATGGCTTCATTTTGCAATTGTACATACGCAGAGACATACACATCAGCTAAAATCGATTTACGAACATATTAAAAAACAATAGATCAGTATTTAACTCAAAATTAATTTTATGAGATCAAAAGTTAGAACCATTGTTTCATCTGGTTTAGTTGCAGGAACATTAGACATAACTGCTGCTATTTTGATTTATGCAGGGATACTTCATAAAACAACAGCCGAAAAAATTTTACAATCTATTGCAAGTGGCATTTTCAAAAAAGAAGCCTACACAGGCGGAACAGAAATGACTCTTGCGGGTTTGGGGCTTCATTTCTTAATTGCGTTTATTTTTGCTTGGTTTTATTTTAAGATTTTCCCTTATATCCCTTTTTTCAAAATAAACACTCTTTTGTCGGGTGTCTCGTATGGTTTCTTTATTTGGGTAATAATGAATCTTGTGGTTCTGCCGATTGTATTTCCAGTTTTACCAGAGAAGAATTTAGATTTTCCGCTTTTGCTTTCTATTCTCATTGTAATTTGCTGTGTCGGGATTCCGATTGCTTTTATAACTAGAAAATATTATGCAAAGTGGTATTGAGATAAGGTGCAAAGCAACAAAGGCTCAAAGGTGCAAAGGTGCAAAGGTTTTTAGCCTACTTTAAACTTTGAACCTTTGCTCCTCTGAACCTTTATAAAAAAACTAAACTTTAGCTCTTAATTTTATTGAAGTAAAGTTACAAAGTTGCAAAGGCAAAACTTTGAACCTTTGTCCCTCTGAGCCTTTGAACCTTAAAAACTAAACTTTTCTTCGTCCTGTAATTAATGAAATAATAAACAGTACTAAAAAGATAAAGAATAAAACTTTTGCGATGCTTGCGGCTCCAGCGGCAATTCCGCCAAAACCAAAAATTCCGGCTATGATAGCAAGAATTATAAATATAACTGTCCAACGTAACATAATATTGATTTTTTAAGTTCTTAATATGACTGTTTTATAAGCCCTTTTTGTCTATTTCAAAGTTCTTTTATTCCTACAAATCTTGTTAACTCTATACGCTTAATTATTATCCCAATAAAACTAAAGCAAAGCCAGAGTACACGCCACTTTCACTATTATTTGCAAGCCTTACAGAATTACCATGTTTAAGCTTTTGAGTTAATTTTTTGATCGATTGGATTAATTGTCGCTTCTATACTAAAGTAATTTTAGATAAAATTTTTTACCATAATGAAAGAAGCTCAAAAACATGGTGTCATTTTAGAAAAAACAGATCGCCCTTTTGAGGAATTAGGTGTTTTAAATCCTGCCATTTATCAAGACGGAAATACTGTTCACATGTTTTACAGAGCAGCAAAAAAAGGAAACTTTTCGACCATTGGTTACTGTCGTTTTGAAGGACCAACCACTTTAGTTGAAAGAAATACACAACCGATTTTTGTTCCTGATTATATCTATGAAATTCATGGTGTAGAAGATCCGAGAATTACCAAAATTGACGATAGGTTTTACATGACCTACGTTACTTATGACGGAATTAACGCCTGCGCTGCATTAGCAGTTTCAAAAGATTTAAAAGTTTTTAAGAAAAAAGGAATTGTTACGCCAAAATTCATGCTTAACGAATTTACGAATCTAGTTCGAAAGCATTTACAGAATCCGAGTATCGCTAAGATTTTGGCTTTTAATACCGAAAGAAATTATCCGCTGACGGAAACTATAAAAGAGAATCTGTTTGTTTGGGATAAAAACGTAGTTCTTTTTCCGAAAAAAATCAATGGAAAGTTTGTTGCTCTGCATCGCTTATTTCCATCAATACAGATTTTTTCGTTTGAAAAGAAATCAGAACTGACAGAAGATTTTTGGAAAGATTACTTAAAAAATCTTCCTGATCATATTGTAATGGAACCAAAATATGATCACGAAACAAGTCACATTGGTCCAGGAGCCCCGCCAATAGAAACAGCAGACGGCTGGCTTTTAATTTATCATGCTGCTGAAAGAAGAGAAAAAGGTTTAGTCTACCATGCTGCCGCTGTTTTATTGGATTTAGAAAATCCTTCAAAAGTGATTGCACGACTGCCAAAACCGATTATTACTCCTTCAGAATATTATGAAAGACATGGTTATGTCAATTACGTGGTTTTCCCAACAGGAACAGCCATTTTTGATGACCAACTATATATTTATTATGGCGCTGCCGATGATAAGATTGCGGTGGCATCTCTGAACCTTAACGAGTTATTAACCGAGCTAAAAATGAATCCTCATGAAAACAATATCAAATAAATCGAAAATCGTTTTTTTATCTACTTTTCCGCCTACGCAATGCGGCATAGCAACCTATACTCAAGATACCATCAAAGGAATCACAGATGTTTACGGTAAATCTATCAAATGCGAAATTTGTGAACTTGTTGATAAACCCAAAGACCAACCAACACAAGCATATACCTTAAACACAAAAAACCGAGAAGAGTACGCTAAAGTCGCTGAGGAAATTAATCAGGATGAAACGGTAAAATTAGTTCATATTCAACATGAATTTGGTTTGTTTTCAGGAAATTACGGAGATCATCTTTTAGACTTTTTAAATGTTATTAAAGCGCCAGTTACGTTTACTTTTCATAGCGTAATTCCGAATCCGAATGACGAATTGAGAACATTCGTAAAACTGCTGTTAAGCTACAGTAATTCGGTTTTTGTAATGACTAATAAATCAAAAGAAATTCTAATTAACGACTACGACATCAATGAAGAAATAATTACTTGCGTGCCTCATGGAACTCACATTGTGATCTATGAAACTCCAGAACAGGCAAAACAAAAATTAAATATTCAAGACAGATTAGTTTTATCTACTTTCGGACTTTTGGGTGAAGGTAAAAATATAGAAACAGGTTTACAGGCTTTGCCAAAAATTGTAGAAAAAGCGCCAAATGCTTTGTATTTAATTATTGGCAAAACGCATCCGAACTTAATTAAAGACGGAGTTGATGCATATCGCGATAAATTGGAAGGCTTGGTTAAAGAATTAAATCTTGAAAACAATGTTCGCTTTATCAATCAATATTTAGATACAGATGAGCTTTTAGAATATCTGAAAGCAACAGATATTTATATGTTTACTTCTAAAGACCCGAATCAAGCTGTGAGTGGCACTTTTGCTTACGCGATGAGTTGCGCTTGTCCGATTGTGGCGTCTAAAATTCCGCACACCAAAGAAGTTTTAACTCCAGATTCTGGAATTTTATGTGATATCGGAAATCCAGATCAATTTGCTGCGGCAGCGATTAAATTGATCGAAGATGAAAATTTGAGAAACGAAATGGGAATCAATTCATTTACTAAAATGAGAGCTTCTTCATGGGAAAATGTCGGAATCACGCAAATGAATGCTTATAAAAATCTGATCAAAAATCCATCAGAAATCAAATACAGCTATCCTCCTATTCAGTTAAAACATATCAAAAAACTAACAACCGAATTAGGAATTATTCAATTCAGTAAAATTTCTATTCCAGATTTAGATTCAGGATATACTTTAGACGATAATGCAAGAGCTTTAATTGCGTTCTGCATGCATTACAAACAAACTCAAGACAAAGACGATTTGGCTTATATCTTAATCTATTTAGATTTTATTCAAAGATGTCAAAAGCCAAAAGGAGACTTTATCAATTACGTCGATCAGGAAAATCGCGAGCACGTAGAACAAAATGCTGAAGTTAATTTAGAAGATTCTAATGCAAGAGCCATTTGGGCTTTAGGAACTGTAGTTTCTATGTCTGATATTCTTCCTGAAGCGATTACCAAAAAAGCAACAAAATGTTTATTGAATTCTTTAAAATGGACAGAAACGATTCAATCGCCACGTTCAATTGGTTTTGCTACAAAAGGTTTGTATTTGTACCATTCTACAATTCCGAATTTATATGTTGCGGCAATCATCAATAAACTGAATGCTAAACTTTTGGCAAATTACGAAGATACAGCAACAGAAGATTGGCAATGGTTTGAAAATTATCTGACTTATGGAAACGGAATTCTTCCAGAATCAATGCTTTATGCTTATTTAATTACCAATAAACCGGTTTACAAAAAAGTAGCTTTGGATTCTTTAGATTTCTTGATTTCGAAAACATTCATCAACGGAAATTTCAAAGCCATTTCAAATCAGAGTTGGCATCATAAAGGTTCAGAACCAAGTCAATACGGTGAACAGCCAATTGATGTAACGTATACAATTCAGACTTTAAATGCTTTTTATAATGCTTTTAAAACTTCAGACTATAAAAAGAAAATGAAAGCAGCCTTTAATTGGTTTTTAGGCAAAAATCATTTAAATCAAATTATGTACAATCCGGTAAGCGGAGGCGGTTACGACGGACTTGAAAAACACAATGTGAACTTAAATCAAGGTGCAGAATCGACAGTTTGTTACTTGACCGCAAGATTATTAATGGAGAAATTAGCCATGTCACAATCGCGTGTCATTCCATTAATAAAATCCCGAAGCGGAATCGCTATAAATTCTTAAAATAAAATTGAAGCTAACCAAATACTTCACTTTTTTAAACCCGGAAAATCCCTTTTACCTAAAAGGGATTTTTTGTTTTTAGACATCTCCTAACGTCGCTTTTGATTTTTTATTGTGCTGACTACGATGAAAATTATATAAACTTCAAAAAAAGTTGTGTAAGATTTTTTATTCATAAAAAAAGTAATTTTCATATAGAAAAATAATGGTCTTTATATCATTGAAATTTTCATTTTATATCATTCACATTAAAACAAACAATTTTGATTCTCGATATTAAAAATACATTCGCCGAAATTGGAGAAACTACAATATTCGCCAAAAGGTTTTTTAAGGAGGTTTTTATTCCACCTTACGAGACCAAAGAGTTTCTAAAACAATGTTATGTTATAGGATATAAATCTCTGCCTTTGGTTGCTATTACGGGTTTCATTATGGGACTGGTGCTTACGTTGCAGTCACGTCCGACATTAGTAAAATTTGGTGCAGAATCTTGGCTTCCTGGAATGGTGGCTCTTTCGCTGATAAGAGAAATCGCTCCAGTAATTACAGCTTTGATCTGCGCAGGAAAAATTTCGTCAGGAATTGGAGCCGAATTAGGATCGATGAAAGTAACGGAACAGATTGATGCCATGGAAGTTTCAGCCGTAAATCCGTATAACTATTTGGTTGTCACGAGAGTTTTAGCCTGCACATTGATGGTTCCTATTTTAGTTTTTTTTGCTGATGCAGTCGGAATCATTGGCGGATACGTTGGAATAAACATTCACGGAGATGTCAATTTTTATCGGTTTTTAACACAAATCATTCAATCCTTAGAATATTTAGATCTGCTTCCTGCAACGCTAAAAACATTCTTTTTTGGATTTTTTATCGGAATGATTGGCTGTTATAAAGGTTTTAATGCATCAAACGGAACAGAAAGTGTGGGGCAAGCTGCCAATTCTGCTGTTGTAACGGCTTCGTTAAGCATTTTTATTATAGACATGGTCGCTGTTCAAATAACCGATTTATTCTTTTAAGATGATGAAGGAAAAACTACATAAAGAACCCAAAACAAAAGAGAAAGATAAAACTCCGATTATCGAGATTAAAGATCTTCATAAAACTTTTGGAAAAGATAATGCCGTTTTAAAAGGTGTAAATCTCACTTTGAATAAAGGTGAAGATTTAGTGGTTTTAGGACGATCAGGATCAGGAAAATCGGTAACTATAAAATGTATTGTTGGATTGATTGAACCCGACAAAGGCGAAATTAAAGTTTTTGATGAAAACGTTCTAAATATCTCAAAAAGCGAGCTGAATGAAATTAGAGTCCGAATTGGATTTTTGTTCCAAAGTGGAGCACTTTACGATTCGATGTCCGTTAGAGAAAATCTCGCTTTTACTTTAACCAAACACAAACGCGATTTAAGTCCTGAAGAAGTGGAAAGTGAAGTAATGGAAGCATTAGAAAATGTAGGTTTAGCAGAAGCAGTAGACAAAATGCCTTCTGAACTTTCGGGCGGGATGAAAAAAAGAATTGGTCTAGCCAGAACTTTAATCTTAAAACCAGAAATCATTTTATACGATGAACCGACAACTGGTTTAGACACGATTACATCGAGAGAAATCAGCGAATTGATTTTAGACATTAAACACAAACAAAAAACTTCTTCGATCATTATTACTCACGATATGGCCTGTGCAAAAATGACTGCCGATCGAATTGTAGTTTTAAAAGATGGTGTAATTCACGCCGAAGGGACATACGAAGAATTAGAAAAAGACGAAGACGAATTGGTACGCTCATTTTTTGAATAAAGCAAAATAAATAATAGAAATCATGGAAAAGGAATCTGGATATACTTGGAAACTAGGAATGTTCGTAACAATAGGTTTGCTGCTTTTTATAATGGCAGTATATTTTATTGGAAAACAGCAGAATCTTTTTGGTTCTACCTTTCATATTAGTTCTCAATTTAAAACGGTAAGCGGTTTAGAAGTCGGAAATAATGTTCGTTTTTCTGGAATTAATGTCGGAACTGTAGAACAAATTCAGTTAAAAAATGACTCGACTGTAAGGGTTGTTTTGGTTATGAAAGAAGAAGTTCGAAAATTCATTAAAACCGATGCCACAGCCAGTATTGGTTCTGATGGTTTGATGGGCGACAAAGTTTTGACAATTTCTCCAGGTGCAAAATCTCAAAAAGAAATTGAAGACAACGGACAAATTGCTTCTGTTGACGGAATTGAAATGCACGACATCATGAAAAGCGTGAAGAAAAGCGTGGATAATATTGGCGTGATTTCAGACGAAATAGCCATTTTCAGCCATAGCATGAACAACGGAAACGGAGCTTTAGCAAGATTGGTTAAAGACGATAAAATGGCCAACAGCGTTTCGAATACGCTTGAAAATCTTGAATCTGGAACAAAAGGATTTAGCGATAATATGGAAGCCGCAAAAAGCAATTTCCTTTTGAGAGGTTATTACAAGAAAAAAGAGAAAGAAAAAGCTAAAAAAGTAGAAGAAGCCAAAGAGAAAAAAGAAGAAGCGAAAGAGAAGCAAGAAGAAGAAAAGGAAAAAGCCGCTAAAGAAAAAAAGGAGAAAGAACAGAAAGAGAAAGAAGAAAAGCAAAAACAGGAAGAAGCTAAAAAAGCTGAAACTGAGAAAAAATAAAAAGACAAATTCCAATCCTCTTTTCATGTTCTCCTGAACGAAGTCGAAGGACAGCATGCTAAATTCATATAGTGCGTGTCCTTCGACTTCGCTCAGGAAGACAACTCACAATTTACAGTTTACAATTCACAATTATAAAAGTATATGCCTAGTTCATTCAAACATACCGCCTTTAAAGTTTTAAAAATTACTGGAATTACGATTGCGGTAATTTTGTTTTTGTTGTTTATTATTCCGTTGCTTTTTCCTGGAAAAATTGCTTCTGAAGTAAAGAAAATTGCGAACGAAAGATTGGATACCAAACTTGATTTTACGAAATCTAAGCTTTCCTTTTTTACGCATTTTCCTTCATTAACAGTTTCGCTTGACGAATTGTCTTTAACGGGTTCTAAACCTTTCAGCAACGATACTTTGCTTAAAGCCGATCAGGTTGCTTTTGGAATCGATATAAAAAGATTGCTTTTTGATAACGAAGTTAAAATCAACAAACTATATGTTTCTGATGCTCTAATTAATGTTATGGTGAATGAAAAAGGTCAGGCGAATTATAATATTTACGTTGCTCCAGAAGATAGAAAAGACGAAAAAGAAGATCCAAATGCTCCAGAAGAAGGAACAGCAATTCGATTGGAACGTATTGATTTAAAAAATTGCCACGTAAAATATAACGACCGTTCTGCAAAGATTCTGATTGATGCAAAAGGTTTCAATTATGTCGGAAAAGGTAATCTTAGCGAAGATATTTTTGACCTTGCAACCGATGCCAAAATCGATAATTTGGATTTCTATTATGATCGAACAGGTTATTTGAGACGAAAAAAAGTTAGTGCCGATTTAATTACTCGAATCAATACGCACGCCCTTACTTTTATTCTTCAAAAAAATGAACTTCATATCAATAAACTGCCTTTAAAATTTACTGGCATTTTCAGCATTTTACGAGACGGATATAAAATCAATATTAAAGCCGCTTCAGAAAATACAACGGTAAAAGATTTGCTTTCTGTAATGCCTCCTGAATATTTGACTTGGCTAGAAAAAACAGAAATCTCTGGAAGAAGTGACTTATTGCTGAGTTTTAAAGGAGATTATAACGTTCAGAAAAAGCAAAAACCAAACTTGGCTTTCAATTTAAAAATTAATGAAGGTTCGGTAAATTATAAAAATGCGCCCGTCCCTTTAACCGATTTTCAAATGGATTTGAATGCCTTGCTTCCGTCTTTGGACACCGAACAGTTATTGGTCAATTTGAGAACGATGAAATTTAAAGTTGGCGAAAAAGATTATTTTACTGCATATCTGCACAGCAAAGGTCTAAGCGAAATGTCGATTAATGCAAGCGTGAAAGGCGCTTTGGACCTTGCTGTTGTTGATGCCGCGCTAGGCTTAGAAAATATCGATTTGAAAGGAATTTTAAAAACCGACATTCAAGCGCGCGGACTTTTTAGCACTTCTAAAAAATTATTTCCAAAAACTATTGGTGGTATCTCACTTCGAAATGGATGGCTTAAAACAAAGTATTATCCAAATCCGATTACCAATATCACTTTTGTGGCAAATATGCTTAATAAGGCTGGAACGTATCAGGATTTGATAGTTGCGGTTGCTCCGGCTTCTTTTGTTTTTGAAGGAAATCCAGTTTATGTAAATGCCACTTTATCTGATTTTAGCGATTTGGCTTATAATGCCAAAATTAAAGGCGAGCTGAATGTTGGTAGAATATATCAAGTTTTCTCTCAAAAAGGCCTTGATTTAACGGGTTATGCCAAAGCCGATCTTTCTTTAAAAGGAAAACAGAGTTACGCGACAACTGGACAATATGATAAACTGGATAATAAAGGAACATTAATCCTAAAAAATATTAAAGCAACTTCAGAATTGTTTCCGAAAGCGTTCTTTATCAAACAAGGAAATTTCCGTTTTCAAAACGAGAAAATGTGGTTTGAGAAATTCAATGCTTCGTACGGAAAATCAGATTTTGATATTAATGGTTATCTGCTGAATACGATTAATTATTTCTTAGAATCGAAAGGAACTTTGAGCGGAAATTTCAACCTAAAATCAAAACTGATTAATGTTGACGAATTTATGGCGCTTGAAGAAGGCGAAAATAAAGATCGAAACATCGAAGTTGAATATGCCAAAGAAGATCATCCAAAAATGAGCGGTGTAGTTATTATTCCGAAAAACCTAAATGTCAATTTAGATGCCAGCGCAGACAAAATTGAATACAACAAATTGGTATTTAACAAATTGAATGGAAAAATAGGAATAAAAAAAGAAGGATTTTACTTAGAAAACATTACCTTTAATATTATTGACTGTATTTTAGGAGTTAATGCACTGTACAAGGACGAATCTCCAACCTCGGCACATTTTGATGCGCACTTTACAGCAAAAGATTTTGATGTTCAAAGAGCATACAAAGAAATTCCGATATTTCATGATATGGTTACCGCTGCTGAAAAAGCACATGGAATAATCTCTGTAGACTACAAAGTAAAAGGAGATTTGAACGGAAATATGGGGCCAATTTATGAATCGATACAAGGTGGCGGAACGATTAATTTACGTGATGTAAAAATTAAAGGCCTCAAACTTTTTGATGGAATTAGTTCTAAAACAGGACAAAACGGTTTGAATAATCCTGATATGAAAGGAATTGAAATCAAATCGACCATAGATAAGAATCTTATAAATATTGAGCCATTTACCTTTAGTGTTGCCAGTTTTAGGCCAACCATTAAAGGAACTACAAGCTTTGATGGACTTTTGGATCTTAGAATGCGTTTAGGTCTTCCGCTCTTCGGAATTATTGGTTTTCCGATTGTAATTACCGGAACACACGAAGCTCCAAAAATTAAAATATTCAGTAAAACGGGACAAGAAATTAATCCTGCTGTTTATGATGAAAAACACAACAAAGTGATTCGAGAAGAAAAAGTTAGCAAAAAGAAAACCAAATAATAATAAATTCTAAAACAAGTATATAGACGAAAAAACAGAAAAA
This sequence comes from Flavobacterium sp. HJSW_4, assembly GCF_042436695.1. NCBI lineage: Bacteria > Pseudomonadati > Bacteroidota > Flavobacteriia > Flavobacteriales > Flavobacteriaceae > Flavobacterium > Flavobacterium sp. HJSW_4. The sequence continues at coordinate 53,854 of NZ_JBHNPP010000021.1, read as the reverse complement.
ACACAACACCAAAATACCTCTAAAAAATAACCAAAAAATGAAATTGAGCTCTACTGAAACCTATTGGCCTTTAAAAAACGCCATAAAACAAAGCTATCCTTCAACAGATTCTGATATTAACACTGATATTTTAATTATCGGTGGAGGAATAACAGGAGCTTTAACAGCGTATAAATTATTAAACGAAGGAAAAAAAATCGTACTTGTAGACCGTCGAGATGTCTGTGGCGGAAGCACTTCTGCCAGTACAGCTTTATTGCAATATGAAATTGATGTTCCTTTGCATCAACTCATTAAACTTCGTGGCGCTAGATGTGCCATAGACAGTTATCAAAACGGAAAAAAAGCCATTTTTGATCTTCGAAATATAATTGATACTGTCGGCTGCGATTGCGGGTTTGAGTTTAAAAAAAGCGTTTATTTCACTACTCTAAAAAAAGATGTTCCTTATTTGAAAAATGAATTCAAAGCCAGAAAACAGCATGGTTTTGAAATCAGCTGGCTGAGCAGATCAGAATTGCAGAAAATGGGATTGAATGCAATTGCAGGCGTAGAATCTAAAACTGCTGCGGTTATGGATCCTTTTAAGCTGGCAAGTGATCTTTTGTTTCATTGCCATGAAAAAGGAATGCAGATTTTTGACCGAACTAATATCGCTTCAATTCAGCATCAAAAAGGTAAAATTATCGCCACTACCGATTCTAAACATGTTATCACGGCTGATCATATTATACATTGTACAGGTTACGAAAGCACAGAAACGCTAAAAGAAAAAGTAGTTGATTTAAAAAGTACTTACGTTATAGCGTCTGAAAGTCAGGCTGATCTTCCTGAGAATTTTAAAAATACTATTTTTTGGGATACCGCATCGCCTTATCATTATATTCGAACTACAGAAGATAATCGAATTATAATGGGCGGTGGCGACGAAGATTTTAAAGACACTTCAAAACGCGATAAATTGCTTCCTAAAAAAGAAGTTTATCTTTTAAAACAATTCTTTAAAAGATTCCCTGGATTAAACTTTAAAATCGATTATTCGTGGGCTGGTACTTTTGGAGAAACCAAAGACGGACTTCCCTACTTCGGAAAACCAAATCCGAGGAAAAATGAGCATTATATCCTTGGTTTCGGAGGAAACGGAATCACTTTCAGCGTAATCGGAATGAATTCTATCTTGGATTCTTTAAACAATAAAAAAAATACAGATTTAGATTATTACAGATTTGGACGATAAAAAAGCTTCGCTTTTTTTCAGGGACAAAGTGGCAAAGGTTCAAAGTGACAAAGGTTTTAAAACTTTGTTCCTTTGAACCTTTGCTTCTTTTACCTCTTAAGAAATAACCAACTCCATCTGAATATTACAACGTTTATAAGGAGTTTCAAGTCCGAAAACTTTTTCAAAACCTAATTTATAGTAAAGATTTATTGCCGGTTTTAAAATGGTATTGCTTTCTAAATATATTTTCTTTGCTCCCATTTCTTTAGCCGAATTCACTATTGCTTTTCCTAACAACCAGCCAATATTTTTCCCTTGTGCTTTTGGTGAAACTGCCATTTTTGCCATCTCAAAATCATAATCTGAATTGTTCATTTTGATTAGTGCGCAAACACCAACCGGTTCATTTTCATATAATGCAACGAGAATTTTCCCTCCTTTTTTCAAAATATAATCTTCTGGATTATCTAATGCTTTATAATCGGCTTCTTCCATTTCAAAATAAGTTGAAATCCATTCGACATTTAAAGCTTTAAACGCATCATGATATTTCGGAGTATATTCTACGATTTCTACATCTTTACTTTCCCTTTGTTTTTTCTGTTCGCTCACTCTTTTAATCAATGATTTTTGCTCCAACAGAAATTCCCATTCTTCAAGCGCTGCCCACAAATTATGTTTCGCTTCAGAAATTATACCTTCAATTGCAACATCAATATCTTTTAATTGTTGTTTTACAATCTGAGAAATTGCAATTCCTTTTTCGGTTAAAACGACATTATTTTTGCGTTTATCATCTGTTTTTTCGCTTTCCTGAACCAAGCCTGCGCTTATCATTTCTTGAATAATTTTACTCACAGAAGGCTGAGAATGTCCGATTTCATTTGCGATTTCTGTAATCGTAATTTCACGTTCTTCAGCCAGCGTGTAAAAAACGGGAAACCATTTGGGTACAAAGTCAACACCGTATAATTCATAAATTCTAGAAGCATCATCAGTAACAATAGCGGTCATTAAACGTAAACGGCTTCCAAGGGCTGCTTTTCCAACTTTATCAAAAAATTCCATAAATAATTAATTATATAACTAGTTATGCAAATGTATTTAAAAAAAACTTTTTGGCAAAAGTTTTTTTTTAGGTGCAAAGGTTCAGTGGTACAAAGGAACAAAGTTTTTAACTTTGAAACTCTGTTGCTTTGAACCTTTGCAACTTTTATATATTATGCTTTAGAGCTAACGACTTTAAATAAAAAACGGTGTTTTCTTTAGTGAACATCAAGTTAAATCTTTGTCCCTTTGGTTTCTTTGAACCTTTGTACCTCTATCACGCAGTAATAGCCAAAGAATTCAAATTAAACTTATATTCTTTCGGGCTGCAGTTGAATTTTTGTTTGAATATTTTAGAGAAATAGCTTCTGCTAGTAAAACCAATGCAATACACTATTTCTGAAATGTTTAAATCTGATGTTCTAATTAAGATTTCGGCTTTTAAAACACGCATGTGTGTGATGTAATCGTTGACTGTACGATTGTGAATCATCTTGAAGCCTTCTTGAAGTTTGTTTGGAGATAATCCAGATTTCTTGCTTAGAGATTTAATCGAAAAAGCTTCTTCTGGACTTGTTTTTATAAATTCTGAAAGTTCTTTTATTTCTTCCATTTCTCTTAAAGTCAGTCCGTTTGATTCATTCGCGAAAGCGTGTAAATCATCAGAATGCTGTTGAATTTCCATTGCAAGAATAATTCTCATAATTCCTTCTTTCAGCAAATTTCTAACAATTCCGGTTTGTGTAATAGAGTTAAGCTGTTCTATTTTTTCTGCAATCTGCAAATTATACGAACCAATATAGAAGAAATCTGTCACTAGATTATTTTCAAAAAAAGTATCTTTTACCTGTTGGTTTAATGAATGCGCTTGATTTGTTGCATCAATCTGAGTCCCGACGATAATTAAAGTCAGTTTTGTTTTCTTTCCTTTTTCAAAAAATAAAACATTATCCTGATTTTCTTTAGAAGTTACAATTGCTGTCTGAAAGGTTTTCAGTTTTCGCTCTTCTCCATTCAATCCAAAACTATGCGAAAGATTTCCTTTAGAACAATAAGCAAAATAAATAGGTGACGATTTTACGTTTAGAAAATCCAATCTGACATCTTCAGAAAATGTCATATCAAACTGAACATAGGAAATATTATCGTTAAACGAAGCTCCTATAATAGAACCTTCAGCAAAACTACTTTCTACTTCAAGTGCATATTCGTCTAAATCAAAAGTCACTTTTCCGCCAAAACTAGTCTGAAGTTCATCAAATATATTTTGAGTTTTCTCTGTATTTATAGTAACTATTTTCATGGTTCGCCGGATTTAAAATTATAATTTGCTAACAGATTATTTTAAAAAAATCTGAAACCCAAAGTTCGTTTAAAGACCCGCCAAGAATGTTATATAATTTTTTGGTTTTGTTTTATAATTCCTTATAAATGTTTATTTTAACGTACATCATAATTCATTTAATAAATAAGTATGAAAAGTTTTTCGTTTGCTCCTATTAGTTCGCCAAATTCTAAGATTCTCATTTTAGGCACCATGCCTGGAACAAAATCTTTAGAACTCAATCAATATTATGGTCACAATCAGAATAACTTTTGGAAGTTTATGTTTCAAATTCTAGGGAAAGATTTTTCTAATGATTATGAAGTGCGAAAAAATTTATTAATTGAAAATAATATCGCCTTGTGGGATGTCTTACAATTTTGCGATCGTGTCGGAAGTCTGGACAGCGCCATTAAAAACGAAATCGCAAATGACTTTGAAGCTTTCTTAGAAACTCACCCACAAATTGAAAGCATTCTTTTTAATGGGCAAAAAGCAGCGGCATTTTTCAAAAAGTATGTTCACTTGACAAAAGAATACAAAACTTTCACACTTCCATCAACAAGTCCGGCCAATGCAGGCAAGACTTTTCAAGATAAATTGAATGAATGGAATATCATTAAAACCTTATTATAAAGAGTTGCATTTTATATAATTAAAATGCAAATATTGGAATCATGTAACTTTTTCCGTTTAAAGTATAACAAAAAACAGCTGCTCTCAATCTAATTTTACAATTAAGAAAAATAAGCCATAGTGCAGGTTTGATGAACGAAATGAAAAGGCTTTCTTCTTATTAAAATTTACAAAGCAAACTGTAAAAGGTTTAGTCTATAAAGAGAACATTGGTTATGTTAGTTTATTTTTGGGAAAAAGCTACTCTATAGAAATATAGAGTAGTTTTGTTTTTATAGGCCACCACTTAAACACGAAAACATGAAAATTCAGACATATCGCAATCATATAAGATTTTATATTCCACACCATTTTATATATTATCCTGTTCTAATTTTGTTCCTAATTGGCAGTATTTATTTGGCCGTTACAACTGAAGATCGTTTAATATGGGGATTTATCAGTGTGGCTTTTGTATTTCTTTTTGCATTGGCCTACATGTTGCGCCAACATTATGCATTAACACTTCAAAATAGAATTGTACGCCTAGAAATGCGTTACCGCTATTTTACCCTAACAGGCAAAAGATTCGAGGAATTTGAATACAAACTCACAGACGATCAAATATTTGCATTACGCTTCGCGCCAGACGATGAATTGGTTCCGCTTGTTGAAGATGCTTTAAAAAATAGCTTAACCGGCGACGCAATCAAAAAAGCAATCGTGCACTGGAAAGCAGATTATCATAGAGTTTAGTAAATTCCAATGTCAAAATCAATTAATAATTGACATTGTTATTGAGCCTTTTTCTTATTGAAAAGAAGATAAAACAAAAACAAAATGATCCAAACTGAAAAAATTACAGCGAAATAAATTCCAATAATATTTGGATGCAGGTAATTTGGATTGTAGAATAATCTATCTAAAGCCGTAAATTTTTCTACTAAAGTTTTTCTATCGAAAACATTTCTGATTGCATTGAGCGGTTCGTCATGATTATCTCTGTAATGATATACATCTTTAGACAACTCTTTCGGAACCAGTCTTGTTTCTATATTGAATTTTCGTAAAAGTGTATCTAATTTTTGAAAAGTATACGTTAACGAATCTTTCTTAGCATTGTAAAGCAATTTATAGCGATCTACAGCGACGTTATATTGCTGTTTCTCAATTGAATCTCCGTGAATAGGCTTAAATAAAGATTTGTTTTCTACGAAAATGCAAATATCTTCATCATGTTCTGGACGCACAGAAACGCTCTTAAAAATAATTTCTGTACTATCGCCTACAATCCTTTTTGAGATTACTCTTTTGTGCAATTCTTCTTTATCAAAACCAATTATATCAAAGATACTGTCTGCCTTACTTGTCGTTTTATCAAAAGTACTCGTTAAAGCTCTTATGGTATCAATACTATAATAATTGGTTTCTGTAATAGGAAATTCGCCTGGTACAATTGTATCTACTTCCTTGATTACAGGATAAGGTTTTGGGTATAAAATGTTTTCATAATTGAACAATTTCTCCGAAGTATAAGAAGTATATGCATACAAAAACGGATTTAAAACATTAAGCAGTTTTTTGTCATTATTAAAATCATTTTCTGACAATTCTGATTTCAGCTTGGCATTCATTCCGAAACTGTAGCTGACAAAAAATGAAAAAGTCAGAAATGAAATAAACAACAAGCAACCACTAATTTTAAGCAGATTTCTTCCTTTGTAATTTTCTCTAGAATGATTTCGAATCAAAAAAATAAGAAAGAAAAACAAAAATAAACCACTCACAAAAAAGTGCGAAATCGAAACGTCATCGTAAAATTTAAATCGATAAAACTCAGTGCGGTTATCGATATTTTTTAGTCCTTGAAAAGTGAAATAACCATACAAAAAGTATATTAAGTGAATTATGGCTAATACAATAACAGATTTTACAAAATAACGCTTTAGAGTTTTATTCATGGCTTTTTTTTAAGGTTCTGAGTTACTAAGCTTATAAGATGCTAAGTCTTTTTGAGGTTTCTAATATACTGAAAATTTATTTTTAGCAAAAAAATATTACAAAAAAAGACGCGAAAAAATCGCGCCTTTAAATTTTCAAAAAGAATATCCTTAATCTGCCAATCTTTGATTAGATACACTGCAGTGCATCTCTACAAAAAAACTTTGTCCCTTTGTTACTTAGAACCTCAGAACCTTACTTAGAAATATCATACCCTTCCTTAACTATTTCACGTTCAACTTTATCAATTAGTTTATTTGTTTTTCCTGTAAGTTTTTCTTTCTTCCAATCTCCTTTTATGTAAAGAATTAAAGTAATCAAAGCCGTTACAACTGAAGCAATTGGAAAAGCCCACCAAATTCCGATTTTACCCAGAGAAGTATTGTGAGACAAGATATAAGCCAATGGAAACTGAATTACCCATTGCGAAACCAAAGTTAGAATCATTGGTAATTTTGTGTTTCCTACGGCACGAAAAACTCCCGTTAAGCAAAGCTGCAAACCTAAAAATCCCCATGAAAGACAGGTAATTCTCAGCAACTCTGTTCCTCCTTTAATAACCGCTTGATCGTTTGGAACAAAAAATGCGATTAAATACGGCGCAAAAATAAAAGCGCTGATTCCAAGACCCGTCAATAATCCGAAACCTAGATACGCTCCAAGTTTTGAAATTTCTCCTGCGCGATCAATATTTCCTGCACCAATATTTTGTCCCACAAGAGTCGCAATTGCCATTGATAATCCTAAAGCAGGAATTAAAATCAGCTGAATTAAGTTTGAACCTGCCCCATAAGACGCAACCGTTAAAGTTCCGAAACGGACAATTAGAAACGTAATCGCCATCATTCCTAACGCGCGCATAGATTGTTCGATTGAAGAAGGAAATCCAATTTCAAAAGCTCTTTTAATATGTTTATAATCCGGTTTAAAATCGGAAATGCGAAGATGAATTCCGTGTTTTCCTCTAAACAAAATTGCGAAACCAATTATAATAGCCAGAAGTTGTGTGAATAAAGTTGCCAAAGCCGCACCTTTTACGCCCAAAGGCGGAATAAAATTCCATCCATAAATAAACAATGGATCTAAGGCAAAATTCAAAATCACAGTTCCCAAAACAATATAAACCGGCAACGTCACACGTCCAACTCCGCGCATAATCGATTGGAAAATCATAAATCCGAAACTAAAAACCAAACCAATAAAAGCTACACGCATAAATCCTAATGCATCAACATAAACCGCCGGCTCTACCTTTAGCAGATATAAAAAATACGGACTTAAAATATAGCCTATAATCGATAAAACGATAGAAACTATAATCACCATTGATAAAGTCTGCGCCGCCACGTGATTGACCATTTTTTGGTTTCCTGCACCAAAATATTGCGCGATTAAAATAGAACCAGCAATCGCCAATCCTGTTCCTAAAGCAATGGTTAAAAATATTACAGGCGTGCTTATCGAAACCGCTGCAACGGCATCTCCTCCTAAACGTCCGACCCAAAAAGCATCAACCAACTGATATGCGGCTTGTAGTAAATTAGCAATCATAATCGGAACTGCTAATTTTAATAATGAAGAAAGGATTGGCCCTTCTAACAATTCATTTTTTTTCATTTATTTAAAATAACAATTTAAAAATCAGTTGACATGTCAACTTTTAAAGTTCAAAAAAAATTAAAGAGTTTCTAGCTTGTCTGCATAAGATCTTACTGCATTCAACGCTTCAATTCTTTCTTTTGGAGAAAAAACAGACATTACTTCCTCTTCTGCCCTTTTCATCAGCGAACGAATGCTTTTTGCTAGTGAAATTCCTTCATCAGTAAGACTTACAATGTTTTTGCGTTTGTCTACTTTATCTTTTACCACCTCAACCAAATTCTTTTTCTCAAGTGCTGAAATACTTCTCAAGATAGACGATTTATCACGCATTGTTTTGTCTGACAATTCTCTTTGCGAAAGACTTTTTTGATTTAAAATCATCAGCAATGGCAATTGTTCCAACTGCAACGTAATTCCTGCTTCTGTCATTAAAGCATTTGTTCGTCTAAAAATTGCTCGTTTTATACGGTGAATCTGAAAGAAGAAACTATCTGATATTTCTTCTTTCCAAAAATTTGAAAAACCTTCTTTATCTGTTTGTTTATTTTCCATGATGCAAAATTACGAAAAAGATTGACATGTCAACTATTTTTAAATAAAATTCTTATTTTACTGATATCCAATTGATTCGAAAAAATATTTCAACTTCAAAAACAAAATTGAACGATTATTTTTACTAACTTTAAATGTTAAATATTACCTAATAAAAACTTAAAAACTACTCTGATGAAACAATTATTTATTTTTTTGGTAATGATGCTCCTTTGGATTCCGCTAAATGCTCAGACTGTTGCTGAATCCACTAATAATGAAGATTTAACAGCAAATTTAAAAACCGAAAACAAAGATTTTCAAGATACTAGCTTAGAAGATCTGCCCTGGCATAATAGACGATTTAAAGTTTCTGCCGGAGGTTTTTTTCCTGTAAATAATACCATAGTTAAAGTTGAAGGCAACAACGGAAATATAGGAACTGAAATTGATCTTGAAAATGATTTAGGTTTTTCTAAATCAACTGCGTCTTTTTTAGGAACATTTGACTGGAGAATATCTAAGAGATCAAGATTGGGTTTTGAATATTTTGTATTAGATAGAACTGCAACCAAGACGCTGCAAAGAGATATTAACTTTGGAGACAATACCTATGAAGTAAATGGAAGAGTTAGAGGTACTTTTAATGTTCAAATTATGAGGGTTGCTTATGGTTACGCCATTCTTTCTAAACCAAAGTATCAGGCTGGTTTATTGGTTGGAGCCCATGTTCTTTTCGCAGATTTAGGTTTGCAATTAGAAGCCAACACACAAAGCATAGAAAAGCATGATAGTTTTGACTTTACTGCACCGCTGCCAGATGTTGGAATTTGGGGTGAATTTGTTTTGGGAAAACGCTGGGGTTTATATGCAAACGTAAATTATCTTGCTGTACAAATTGATAATACCGACGGCCGAATTATAAGTTATGGTTTGTCTGTTTTATATAATGTTCATCAAAACTTTAGTCTTACTGCAGGTTATACTGGATTGAATTTTAGAGTAGATACAGTTCAGGAACGTTTAAACGGCTTCCTAAAATGGGGTTATAATGGTCCAACAATTACTGCTGTTTACACTTTTGGAAAACATGTAAAAGTTACTAAATAAGTTCTAAGTTACTAAGGTGCTGAGACGCTAAGATTCTAAGTTTTTTTTACCGCAGAGAACGCTTAGATTTACGCAAAGAACGCTAAGATTTTAAGAATCATTAAAATGAAAAAGTTCGCAAAACTATATCCACAAAGCTTTGCGAACTTTTTTTTAAACTCTATTTAGATTTTCAATAAAAATTTCATTGCGTTCTCTTCGGTAAAATAAAAAACAAACCCTATAACTTCTCAGCTATCGGGTTTGTCACCAAACTTAAACTTACTTAACTCAAAATAAAACTTTATAAACTAGAATCTAAAAAACTTAGAAACTCAGCATCTTAGAAACTTAGAATCTTAAAAAACTATTTTTCGATCGGAGAAAATTTCACTGCTGTTCCTCCGCCAGCTGCTAATTTGATATCTAATATCGTTTTACTATTTACTTTTTGTTTAGAGATTGTAACAGGATACGGATTTGTTTTATAATTTGCTCCTTCTCCATCTGCATAGATTTCTGCTTCGTATTCTTTGTCTTTGTCTAAGAATGAAAGCGCCACTTTTAAATCTCTTGCATTTTTATTGGTAATCGAACCTAAATACCAATTTTTCTCCTCCCAATCTTTACGGGCAATTGTGGTATATTCTCCAATTTTTGAATCTAAAACTTTGGTATCTGACCAAGTGCAAGGCACATCTTTTACAAATTGAAATTCTGGTTTTCCTTCATAGTTTTCAGGTAGGTCTGAAGCCATTTGCAACGGACTGAAAATAATTACATACAATGCCAATTGGTTTGCCAAAGTCGTCTGCACTTTTGCTCCAGAAGGAGTTTTGTAATCAAAATTGAAGTTTCCTGGCGTGTAATCAAATGGTCCAGAAAGCATTCTTGTAAAAGGCAAAGTGGTTAAATGTTCTGGTGTATTTCCTCCGTCTACAGACCATGCATTATATTCTTGCCCGCGTCCGCCTTCTTGTGACATAAAATTCGGATAAGTACGTTGTAAACCCGTTCCTTTCATTGGTTCGTGGTTATCAATCATGATATGGTATTTAGCAGCCATTTCGATTACTTTTCTGTAATGACGAGCTCCGTATTGGCTATCATGCCATTCTTTTTTATCTAAAAATTTATTTACATAACCTGTTTTAACCGAGTTCACACCCATTTTTTGATACAGTTTGAATGCATCTTCCAATTGGTTTTCGTAATTTTTGGTTGCTCCAGCTGTTTCATGATGTCCAATTAAACGAACATTTTTCATAGCTGCATATTTGGTGATTTCTTCTAAATTAAAATCTGGGTACGCTTTTACGAAACTAAATGCAGAACCGTCTGCTGTCCAGTCTCCGTCCCAACCTTCATTCCAGCCTTCGACCAACACTCCGTCAAAGCCATTTTTCGCAGCAAAATCAATGTATTCTTTTGTGTTTTTAGTTGTTGCACCATGTTTTGGCCCTTGTCCCCAAGTGTATTTTTCTAAATGCATTCCCCACCAAATTCCGATATATTTTGAAGGCGTTATCCAAGATAAATCTTCAATTTTTGATGGTTCGTTTAGATTTAGCATAATAGTAGAAGTTGCCACATCTCCTGGAGTTTTACCCACTACAATAGTTCTCCAAGGTGTTTTAAAAGGAGTTTCTGCATATACTTTTACACCATCAGCCCACGGCACTAAATCGCTTTTGTATTGTTTCTCTGTAGTTTTTAAAAGTGTCATTGAAGCAAAATCTGTTAAGTTGGCTTCGTGAATCGCTACGTACAATTTGTCTTTAGTTTCGAAAGTTGCAGGCGTATTGATCGTATCAGTTTTGCTCATTAAAGTTTTGCGATATTCACTTTCGTAATAACTGTTTTCGCGGTGAACTGGAATCCACCAAACTTCGTTATTGTCTTTAAAAGTAAATTGTGTTACTTCATTCGAAATTTTAACCTTACCTAAATGACGCTGTTTTGGAAATTCATAACGAAATCCAACTCCATCATCAAAAACTCTAAAAATGATATCAACCAAACGCTCCTCGCCTTTTGCTTCTTTTAAGTGAACAATGAGTTCGTTATGATGATCTCTTACTTTTTTGAATTCGCCCCAAGGCTGTTCCCAAGTTTCGTCTGCTGATTTTTCTTCTGTTGAAACCACTTCGAAACCGTCGGTCATTTTGGCCAAACCTTGAAATTCAAATCCCATAAGTGAAGGTTCAATAACCGATTTTCCGTTAGACGAAAAACTATATTGAGGCTGTCCAGAAGGAGTTAATTCAAAAGTTAATTCAGAAACCTTTTCCGGAGAACTGATTTTATACGTTTTTTTAGTACTGCAAGCCATAACGAGCATCGAGGCAAAAGCTATTAGACAGTATCTATATTTTCTGTTTTTCATTATTTATATTGTATTAATTACAGCTCTATTTTATTTCGCTTAATGTTTGTTTCGCTTTTGCTGGCTGCATTGAAACAAAATAATTAAACGCTTGGTCGAGTTTTTTCTGGGCTTCGACATTTCCTTTTTTCTGTACGCGTAAATCATACAATTTGCTGATATCTGGAAATACACTTTCAGTATTTTTTACTCCAGCAAAAGCTTTTATTTTTTCAATGAAAGAATAACCAAATTCAACTGTTGGCTCCATCATGGTTCCTTCTCCGAAATCATTCCATGTAATCAGCTGCAGGTAGTTGATGTTTGCATTTTTAGCTAAAGCTAAAGTTTCGTCCAATGTAGCTCCATTGTTGTGTTCAATCGTCCATCCGATTGCTGCACCGCCTCCGCCTTCAGCATAAAAATCTTTAAAACCAGGATAAGCGCTACCCATTGCAACACCCAATTTTGGTTTGGTATTGGTATAGAAATTTGTTAGATAACTATTGTCTTTATACACCCAAGCATATTCGCCAGAAGCATTTTCTCCAGCCAATGAAGAATGATCCCAAAGTGTTAGGAAAGTTGGTTTTGCTGTTAAAGTATTAAAGACATTTGTCCATTCAGCTGGGGTTTTGAGAACAATTGGTCCAAAATTCATTAATAGCGGTTTACCATTGATTTTGATATAATTAGCATCAGAAAAATAATTTTTCTCTACATAAGCCAAATCTGTTTTTGCTGCGCCAGTTACTGAAATTGCTTTTCCTGCATTAACAACATTTGTCAGAAATCGGTCTTCGTATACAATCGCATATTCCAAACCTACTTTGTCAAGCATTTCGATTAATTGATCTGTATTTTCTTTGACCATTGCATAATCGTTTACATCGTAAGTGCCGTACCAATCAATCAGTATTCCATCAATTCCGGAATATTTCATCAACAGTAAATGATTTTCGATCACATTTTTATCGCCTGAGTGATAAGGTCCAATTAGCGGATAATAGTACGATGCAATTTCTTTTCGGCCGTTTGCTCCTACGTTATTCGGATTTTTGTTTGCCATTGTCCAATGATATCCCCATTTTTTATCGGCACTGCTTTCGTTGGTTTCAAACCACGGCATGTAGTGCATATAAATTTTGGTGCTGTTGGTTTTCTCAATCGCAACAGGTTCTGTTTTTTCTGGTTCTACTGGTTTGTCTGAACCTTTGTCATCGCTGCTGCAGCCAGCAACCATCACAATGCTCATCAAACCAAAAACCAACGATGTGATATATCTTTTCATATTGAGATACTATTTTATTTATACTTAATAATTTAAACACATAGAAACATAGCTTTGGAAACTTAGAAAAAGGCGTTTCACTCACATACATACACATAGCTATGTGTGAGAAACTAGTTTCTTTCCTTCTCCTTTTTTTACACATAAAAATCTATGTTTCTATGTGTTAAATACATTTTAAGCATTGTAGATCTATTTAAATGCAATGTTTAAAAACATGTCAGCCTTCCACGACTAACCAACATGGAAGACTGACATTCTAGTAACCTAATTTGGATACCCAGGATTTTGTTTAAGGTTTTTATTTGTAGTTAAAACAGTACTTGGAATTGGGAAAATTGCTCTGTATTTCTCTGTTGTACCTTTTGACCACCATGGCTCGAAGAATGTTCCGAAACGAATGTTGTCTGTTCTTCTTCTTCCTTCGAATGTAAATTCTTTCAACAATTCTTGATCTATAAAGGCAAGGTCAATCGTTGCTGGCAATTCTTCGCCTGCACGAGACGCTACTTGCTGTACAAATGGTCTAGCTAAATCTGGCGAACCTAAACGAACGTAGCATTCTGCCTGCATCATCAAGATTTCTGAGTAACGGATTAAAACAAAATCATGATCACGTTCCCATTGTTCTCCTGCTTTCATTTCGTATTTAGACAAACGAACTCCTTCATTCTCTTTTGCATCTTCCAGACTTGTTAAGTTTTCTGTATAAGTAAGCGGTTCTCCGTTGTCCATCATAATCACAGTTCCAGTTGCAAGATTGATCTGATCGCCTTCTAGCATACATTTCTTTCTTTTGTCTGTGTCAGCAAAAGCAGAATAAACTCCTGGCTGAGCGCACATTCCGTTTGCGCTCCAAGGATAATTGTTTGGAATTGCTGAAATCGCTAATTTTTGGTTGTAATGTGCAGACATTGAGTTCATATAATTTCCAACTGTTCCTGCTTTTGAATCGTAAGGAATAGCAAAAATAATTTCAGGAGAAGTCTGATTTTCTGTCACAAAATTCGAAAAGAAATCTGGTGTCAGACTGTATCCTGTAACTTTCTGGCACATGTCGATGCAATCTTGCCAACGAGCCTGGCCAATAAATGCTTCCGAATTAAGATATAATCTAGCCAAAATAGAATATGCTACATTTCTAGTTAATTTAGAATACACTGGATTTGGATTTAAATGCGGAATAGCATCTGTCAATTCTTTTTCAACAAAATCGTAAACTTGTTTTCTTGTTGAATTGCTTGGAAGATCTGTATCTTCAAAATTGGTTACAATTGGCACATTTCCGAATAAATCTAAAAGATTGTAGTAGTAATACGCTCTAAGCGCTTTTAATTCTGCAAAAATTGGCTCTTTTGATTTTTCGCTAAGAGACGATTTATTGATCTGATAAATGATTGCGTTGATCTTAGCAATTCCAGTATAGTTGTAACGCCAAGCCGAAAGAATCATTCTGTTATCTGATTTCCAAGTATGTTTTTGAGCATCTTGATATTGTCCGCCATCGTACCAGTTTGTACCTCTTGTCGGAATTGTAGCTTCATCTGAAACTACTTCATTCAAAAAGAAAACATATTCACAAGTCGGGAAATTATTTGAGATTGCATCAGAGAATCCTCTTAACGAAGAATAAGCTCCACCTACCAGCGCATCGATTTCTTTGGATGTATTTCCGAAATTTCCATCTTCTACCTGATCATACAACTGTTCGTTCAAATCAGTACATGATACCGTAAAAAGCATGCTTAAAAGTATTGCTGCTGTTATTTTGATTTTCATTGTTAATATTTTATGGTTATCAATTCGCTTAGTTATTCAGCGTAAAATTTAATCCAACAGAAATTGTAGTTGGTCGAGGATAATTGTTGTATCTGTCAATTCCAGGAGCTGCCAAACCAGTTTGATCCATTTTTCCAGTTTGGTTTATTCCGTCCTGAGCATTTAAACCAATCTCTGGATCTACACCTTTGTAACCTGTAATTACAAATAAGTTTTCGCCCATTACATACATTCTAAACTTAGATTTTTTGTATTTCAATGGTAAAGTATAACCAAAAGTCACTGTTTGAAGTCTGAAGAAAGAAGCGTCTTCGATCCAGTAATCTGAATATTTTGGAGACGAAGTAATACCGCTGCTTAAGAAAGAATCTGGCACATTAAAAGCTGGTAATCTGTTCGGATCGTTTAACATCATATTTGTAGCATTTAAAGCCTTTTGTCCAAACATTCCGTATCCAGAAAATCCAAGATCAAAATTTCCATAAGTAAAGTTCATTCCGATACCTAAAGTCAAATCTGGCTGAATGTTTCCTAAATCTGTTTTATCAGCATCAACCAAAGCGCTTTCAGCAACTACTTGTCCTGCAGCATTGTAATATTGAATTTTTCCATCAGCATCTAAACCAGCATTTTTGAATCCCCAGAAAGTTCCAACAGGATATCCTTCAGCAATAATTTGAGAATATTGTCCAGACATACCTGCTAAACCATGAAGAGATCCGCTGTAGATAACATCTGTTTTATATGTTGGATTAGAAAGTTTCTCGATTTTCTGAACGTTATGTCCAAGTGTCAAATTCGCATTCCAGTTGAATTTATCCCCTTTAATAATGTCAGCGTTTAAAGTTAACTCTACTCCTTTATTTGACATTTCACCAACGTTAGCCAGCATTGTTCCAACTAAATAAGGTGGCTGGGGCACTTCATACGTGTATAATAAATCTTTTGTTTTCTTAGAATAATATTCAAAAGATCCTGTAATTCTATTGAAAAGTCCGAAATCAAAACCAACGTTAATTTGCTCTGTAGATTCCCATTTCAAATCAGGATTTGGATTTTGTTTTGGAGAATAAGCCAAACTCCACGTTTTAGTAACGGGATCGTAGTAACTGTCGCTTCCAACTCCTAAAATAGAAAGCGATTTGTACTCACCAATTCCGTCTTGATTTCCTGTAACTCCGTAACCAACTCTCAGTTTTAAGTTGTCTAACCAACCTTTTGAAGATTCCATAAATTCTTCGTTAGAAATTCTCCAAGCCGCAGAAGCAGATGGGAAAGTTCCCCATTTATTGTTTTCTCCAAAACGGCTAGATCCGTCACGTCTTACAGTTGCAGTCAATAAATATTTACCGTCGTAACCGTAATTTGCACGAGCATAAAAAGACACTAAATTTGATTTTCCTTTGTATGAATAAACATCAGTCAAACGATAGTTGTAACCAGCACCTAAATTATTATAACTAAATGCATCTGTAACAAAACCTCCTCTTTGTGCTCCAAAACCTTGATAGATATTTTCTAGATAAGAATATCCAGCCAAAGCGCTGATGTTATGTTTGTCTATAATTTTGCTATAATTTACATAAAGTTCTCCTTGTGCATTAGTATATTCTGCATAGGTTCTTTGTGCAAAACCGCCTTCAGTCTGCCCTTCCATAACCGCGTAAGATGGTTTGTAAGTTCCTGCTTTTACTGCATTGTGCTCTAACGAAATATTTGCTGTAGCAGTAAAATCGTTTAAGAATTTTACATCTGTTTTAAAGTAACCTAAAAGTCTATGTCTTTCGTTATCAAAAGTTCTATTTGTTAAAATCTCAACAGGATTTTGATAAAGATTTCCAACTACTGCACTGAAATTTCCTTCTGAATCATAAACTGGAATCGTGGGATTTAAGTTGTAAGCTCTTTCAAAAATTCTATAATCAATTGGATGCCATTTGTCAATGTTTGCAAATAATCCCATATCAAATTTCACTTCTTTGTTGTCTCCAAGAAATTGGTAAGCACTAACATTTCCACTTAATCTTTCTAATCCAGATTTTTTGATAACTCCTTCGTTATTTAAGTACGAAAGTGAAGTTCTAAAACCGCTATCTGCTTTTCCAGAATTGATGCTTAAAGTGTGCGATTGAGAAACTGAAGTCTGTTCGATTGCTTTCTGCCAGTTAGTATTTCCACCATAATCTACGGCATCTGCAATTTGATTTTGGCGTACATATCCTCTCCATTGATTTGCCGAAAGAAGATCTAAATTATTGTTTACATAACCAATACCTGTTTGTCCGTTATAAACAACAGAAACTCCTTTTGTACCCGATTTTGTAGTTATCATGATTACCCCGTTTGCTCCACGAGAACCATAAATTGCTGTTGCCGATGCATCTTTAAGAACGTCAACCGATTTAATATCTGAAGGCTGAACCACATTGATATCAACTCCTGCAATTCCATCCACAACAATTAACGGACTGTTGCTTGCTGTTAAAGAAGTTCCTCCACGAAGACGAATTGTAGAAGCTGCAGCTGGATCTCCAGAAGGACGAATAATACTTAATCCCGCTACTTTTCCTTGCAAAACCTGCTCTGTAGAACCAATAGTTCCTTTTAGCAATTCATCTGCTCCAACCGTAGAAATTGCTCCAGTTAAATCTGATTTTTTCACTTTTCCGTAACCTACAGAAACCACTTGTACTTCTGCCAATGCATATCCGTCATTTTGCAGGCGCACTTCGTAATTAGCCGTATTACCCGTTATCTGAACTTTTTGAGTTGTGGCTCCGATAAACGAAATTTCGATTGCACTTCCTACGGCTACCTGAAGGCTAAACTTACCATCAAAATCTGTTGTAGTTCCGTTTTTAGTTCCTACTTCAATGATAGAAGTACCTGGCAATACATTCCCAGTATTGTCATAAACAGTTCCTGATATCTTTTTCGTCTGCGCGAAAGAATTGGCAGTAAGAAAAAGCATAAAAATCATCAATACCGCTGCCTTAGCAGTCCACATTTGATGCAGGACGCTTTTTGTATTTTTACTATTCATTAGAATTGGTGTTTTAATTTAATAGTGATTATTTATCTAAAGTTTTTAGCGGAATCGTCGTATCCGAAATCGTTTTGTCTTTATTGTCTTTTACCAAAACATGGATTTCACTTAAACTTGGAATTCCATTAAGTTCTGAAACCAGATTGACAAAACCTTTAATTTCTGCAGTTCCTCCAGTAAACTCACCTGAAATTGTTTTTGGTCCAGCTGTAATCGTGTAGATTAATTTGTTTACACCTGCTTCGTTATTTTTTCTTGACATTCCAAGAAAATCTTTTTGACTGATTTGTGATGGAAAGAAAGCAAAACTTGGTGGTGGTGGCGGAATAAATTCTCCTGCATAAATAACCTGATCGCCAGAATTTGCTGTCCAATCTTTTGCTACCATTAGGAAAGTAATATTTTCCATAACAAAACCTGGTTCTGTATTGTAGTATTTCTGTGGAATCAAATCCATTCTGTAAAAACCGTTTCCAAGATCTTTCAATTTTGTCTTTTCAGATACTTCTGGAAGCCAAGCTTGGTATTCTTGTAAAACTGCCCAATCGTTTAGTCCGCTATGAAAATGAACACTTTCAACACCTGCAAAACCATCTTTCAAATTAGAATTGAATAAAATACTTACTGGTTTATCAATTAAAGGTTTTGAGGGATAAGATCTAATTAACTCATTTGCTGTATAAAACGACGAAAAATCAGTGTAAGCCATATTGGCAACTTCACTTTGTTTAGATCCATTTTTGTTTTTTAAACGAAACCAGAATCCGTCACTCGCTGCAATTTGTTCTGGAGTTTTAGAAAAATAAAGTGTCGGGGTTAAAGTAAAGCTCCAGATTTTATTTCCTTCATATTTCAGTTTTGCAAAATCTGAAGAGTTTTCCCAGTTTCCAGCATCTGGTTCAGATGGAGACCAGATCCAGATATATAAATCTTCTGTTTCAGCAAATGTCGATGCCGACATATCAAAATACCAAGTAACTTGTTCATCATATTTGTAAACAACAGGAAATGATGACATTGGTCCCACAGATCCAGCAGTTTCCTGTGCCTGAATAAAATTAGGAGCCATCAACAAGGCAAGTAAAATTGTATATATAAACTTTTTCATATTACTTTTTAATTAATAGCATTTAATTTAAACACATAAGACACGAAATCTACACCGCCAGAAGAATGCGCCAATTGAATCTGCATTTCTTTGCTTTTACCTGGAACTGAAATCAATCTAAGTTCATCTGTTTTTTGCGTTTTCTGAGCATCGCTATACAGATAAATTTTTGTTCCAACACCAGTTGTCGATTGAAACTCTGAGCTAAGTGCCCAATATCCCTTAGGAGCAAATAACGGAGGAACATCTCCCGTTACTTCATAACTTGTTGGTTTGTTGTCTCCATCTACGTTAAATTTGATTTTAAAATCTTCGTAGTTAAAGTAAGTACTCAAGTTTTCTTCGTTTGGTTCGATCTTATTTGCTTTCGCAACTTCATCAACCATTTTCAGATTTGTTAATCCCCAATTTCCATTTACTTTTTCATAAAGGGTAATTGGTTCTACGTAGCTTCCGTCATCTGTGTTATCGCATCCAATAGCAAAAAAACACATCATAAAAGCTAGCCAATAAAGACTTTTACATTTCATAAATTTTTGGTTTTCGTTAGTTTGTTATCCCCTTCAAAAGGATACAGCGAAACTAGACGTTAAATAAATCCTAAAAAAAAAATCTGAGAAAAATCAAGATCAAATTGAATGAATTAAAAACATAAAAAACTAATAGTCAATACTTTATAATTTTACTTATAAGCAAAAAATCAAGATGCTGTTTAGATAAATATTAGCTGTTTCTATATGGTAAAAATGACAATATGTAAAATAATAGGGATATTTTTTTCACTATGCATATATATAAGTAGTTTTTATTGTATAATTGCAAATAAATTACCTATTTTTAACATTTACAGCTTGTTTTCACTCCGAAAATCCCCTTTTAAAGCGATGTTATTAAACTATTTACAAGATTCCGCAAAAACAGATTTAGCTTAATCTCAAACTTATTCTTAATTTTAAATCGAATTAACTAACTATATCAACCAACCCACCTTTTCCCTAAACCAAAACAAAATCATGCGAATAATATTGATGCTGCTTTTCTTCTTAGTAGGCTTTTCTCTTACTGCGAAAGAGACAAATCCTTATTTAGAAGAATTAGATCAGGCTCTCTTGAAAAAAGAGGTTTACCTGAAACAGAAATATCGAAAAATAGAAGCTTTAAAGAAAAATGTATCCAAGTTTACGCTCAATCAAAATAATGAAGAGCTCTACAATTGCTATATGTCTTTATTTGATGAATACAAATCGTTTAAATACGATTCGGCATATTATTATTTAGATGAAGCAAAAATCAAGGCAAAAGCTTTAAAAAATCCGAAGTATTTAGCTAAAAGTCGAATAAAAGAAGGTTTTGTTCTGCTTTCTTCTGGACTTTTTAAAGAAGCAATTGATACTTTAAATGTGATTGATGAAAGCAAATTGGATATCAAAAATGGATTTGAATACTATAGCATCAAAGCGCGTGCTTATTACGATTTAGCCGATTATAGTAGCGATAAACGGTTTAATATTCATTACATACAGCAGGGAAATTATTTTCTGAAAAAAGCATTACAATTAATCGAAACGAATACAAATGAATATTGGGCAGCAGAAAGTTTAAAACGCTTGAAACAGCAAGATTGGCGCGGTGCTGAATTTGCTTTCAGTTATTGGATTAACAACTACAAGCTGCCTCCAGATTATTATGGAATCGCAACTTCGAGCCTTGGTTATATTTATTCAGAGCGAGGTTACACAAAAAAAGCCATTCAATATTTGGCGCTTGCCGCAATTGCCGATGTTAAAAATGCAACTAAAGAAACCGTTGCGCTTCGAAATTTAGCCAACGAACTCTTTAAAATGGGATATTTGGATAAAGCCAACGAATACATAAACATCGCAATGGACGACGCAACTTTTTACAATGCAAGGCATCGAAAGATTGAAATTTCGTCGATTCTTCCTATTATCGAAAAAGCGCAACTGAATAATGTAAAAGATAAAAATGACAAACTGGAGAAGATCATTATTCTATTGACGATTCTTACGGTTATTATTTTCGTTTTCCTCGGAATCATTTTCAAACAATTGAAAGAGAAAAATAAAGCCCGAAAAATCATGGCCGATTCGTACTTGCAATTACAAGAAATGAATGTGAGTTTAAGCGAAGCCAATGCGATTAAAGAAGAATATATTACGTATTTTATAAAAGCAACTTCGGCTTTCATTAATAAAATAGATCATATTCAGAAAAGCACGTTGCATAAAATCATCACTAAAAAAACAGATGAAGTTATTGCGAGTTTAAAGCGATATAATGTAAAGGAAGAAAGAGAAAATCTTTTCCATCAGTTTGATGAAATCTTCTTGAAACTGTTTCCAACATTTGTAACGGATTTCAATAATTTATTCCCAAATGATCATAAATGCATTGTCAAAAAAGGCGAACTTTTGAATACGGAATTGCGAATTTTTGCTTTGTACAGATTAGGAATTCAAGACAGCAGTCAAATGGCCGAATTTCTTGAACTTTCTGTAGCTACAATCTACACGTACAAAACCAGAATTAAAAGCAAATCTGATTTTAAAGATACTTTTGAGCAGAAGATTATGGAGATTAAAACCATTTAATTTTTTTTTAGCCACGAATTCACGAATTTTATTCAAAATTATACGTGAAATTTATGCGCAATAATTACACGAATTGATAAAAAAAAGAAAATTCGTGAATTCGTGGCTATTTTTTAATCAGCACTTTCCAATTGCAAAATTGTATTCTGATAAATTTTACTCAACGAAAACAACTGCTCCACAAAAATCATAATTGCGATTGGAACAAAGAAAAATATTAGCAAATCTTCTTCGTATAAAAAATAAGTCGAAATCAAGGCGAGACGAGCATATTCTAAATAGTAAATCCATTTGCGCTGTTCTAATAAAGCACCGCAATTGATTAAGGTTATAATGACTAGCGAAAGCACAAATATCTTGTCATAGCTTTCTAAATAATCGAAATAATAAGTAAAAACGGTTAAAATTAACGTACAGATTCCCAACTGTATATAAAGGTAATTTTTAAATCTAAGTCGTTGATTTGGAGCCGCTTTATCTTGTAGAAAACGCTTTTCTAAAATCGGACGAATATCTTGATCCATATCGGCTGGGCTTCCGAAAATGGCATTCCATCTTGCTTTGAATCCGCTGGAGCGTTTCCATAATTCGTAGATTTCGAAGTAATAATGAAAATGCTGCCACAAGAAACTATAGCTTTTTAGCGGATGTGTTAATCCGTATTTTGGTTTTTCTTCTTCAGTTTGGAAAGTTCCAAAAAGACGATCCCAAAAAGTGAACATATCACCGTAATTTTTATCTAGATATTTTTCGTCAGAAGCATGATGAACTCCGTGAACAGAAGGCGTTACAAAAACATATTCCAGCCATTTTATTTTCCCAATAAGCTGTGTATGTGTAAAGAAAGAATAAGCACCATGAACAATCAGCATTGTAATGACCATTGTAGGATGAAAACCAACAAAAGGCAAAATACACCAAAATCCTGTTCGAATAATTGCTTGAAAGGTTGTAATTCTGACTGCAGCCGTAAAATTAAATTCTTCGCTATGATGATGTACAATATGCGCTGCCCAGAAAAAATTGACTTCATGTCCTAAACGATGATACCAATACCAAACAAAATCGGTTGCAAGGATTAATGCAAACCAAACTAAAGCATTACTTGGAATATCAAATATTCTATAATCGTCATAAATCAAATAATACAATTGGTAAAAACTCGCCGCAACAAATAAGTTAATCAAACGCTCTGCAATTCCGATGGAAATATTGGAAACAGAACTTTCATAATTAAAAATTTCAGGCCTTTTTCTGCGTTGAGCAAGCTTATATTCTAAAAATAAAAAAAGAAAAAAGGCCGGCATGGCAAATGCTAGAAAATTGATGTTTTTCATTTTGTATGATACTTTTCGATTCTAAAAAATTATATATTGAGTCATTTAATTTTAACACATAGAGACATAGATTTTTATTTGCTTCCGCTTGAGATTATAAAAAAAGCAAGCTTCAACACATAGCTATGTGTATTGAAATTAGTGAAACGCCTTTTCTAGACTTGCAATCCCGATAGCCATCGGGAATGTTTCTATGTGTTAGAATCACCTAACGGTTTAAAAATTATATTTAAAAGCTCAAACGAAAAAGACACTTCCATCAATTACGTTCTTTTGCGAGAGACAAAAAACGTAATCAACGAAAATGATCTTTTACGAAGTAAACCTGATTTTTAATTCTGCTTAAATAAAGGAGCTTCCAAAGCAACTTCTTTAACCGACTGTGTTTCGGCTACTTTTTTCAAAGCAATAATATAAGCCGCAATACGAGGCGTTACATCGTGTTTTACTGCAACTCTAAAAACAGTATCAAAACCTTTCTCTAAAATATCTTCCAGACGTTTGTTAATCTGGTGAATTCTCCAAGACTCCAAAAGTGAGTTCTGAAGCCATTCGAAATAAGAAACGGTAACACCGCCTGCATTGGCTAAAATATCAGGAACAACTAATATATTTTTATCATGTAAAATCTGATCTGCATCTGAAGAAACTGGGCCATTTGCCGCTTCAATAATAATTCTTGCCTGAATATCTTTTGCGTTTTTCTGTGTAATCACATCTTCTTTCGCAGCTGGAATCAAGACATCAACATCTAAAAGCAATAAATCTTCGTGTTTAATTGCAACCGAATTTGGATAGCCTTTTATAGTTTTGTTATTCAAATTATAGTACAAAATCAACTCTGGAATATTAATTCCATTTGGATTATAAAAAGCTTCTGAAACATCACTTACAGCAACAATTTTCACTCCTTTTTCGTGCAGAAATAAAGCAGAATGTAATCCGACATTTCCAAATCCTTGAATGGCTGCCGTAGCTCTCGCAGGTCTGATTTTTAGTTTTTGAAGTGCTAAAAGTGTAATAATGCTAACTCCTCTTCCTGTCGCTTCTACTCTACCCAAAGATCCTCCAGAATGAAGATGTTTTCCTGTTACAACGGCATGAATTGGTCTTCCGTGCAATAACGAAAATTCATCCATCAGCCAGTCCATTTCATCTGGACCAGTTCCCATATCTGGAGCGGGAACATCTTTTTCTGGTCCGAAAATATCGGCTAAAGCTTTGGTGTAAGCTCTTGTAATTTTTTCTAATTCTGTTTTAGAATGCTTTCTTGGGTCGCAAATAATGCCGCCTTTTGCACCACCAAAGGGAATTCCAGTTACAGCAGATTTCCAGGTCATCCAGGCGGCAAGTGCTTTTACTTCATCAATATTTACAGCAGTATCGTAACGAATTCCGCCTTTTGAAGGTCCTAAAGCTGTGTTGTGAATTACGCGGTAACCTTCGAAATTCTGAACGTTTCCATTATCTAAAGTAATAGAAAAGTTAACTGTAATTTGTTTTTCTGGGCGTTGCAATTTCTGTCTGATAGAATCATCTAAATTCAAAATATCTGCAGCGATATTAAAACGATCAATCATCGATTGAAACGGATTATGTTTTATAATTTCTGAGCTCATAGTATATAGTTTTTTGGTTTGGGTTATCTTTTTATGTTTTAATGATCTTCACTTTTTGAAGATACTTTCTCTTTATTCTTCAATTTAGTTGCAACACGGAATCTTGATTAAGCATCTGCGCATCAAAATTTTCATATTTCTGTTGGTTCTCATATCTAGATTTTTTAACGATTCAAAAAAAAGCCTTTCATGGTGCAATGAAAGGCTAAAAAAAAAAAAATAACTAACAAGTACTTTCTCTATTAACGCCATTTCAAAACGTGATTCATCATACAGCACATCGCAAAGCTGCATTTGAAAGACGTCATAATATTTCGGCTATAGTTTTCCATTGTTGAGACAAATCTACAAAAATATATTTATAAATTCTATAGAATTAGTCGAGTTTATTTTAAAGGAAAACATAATCACTTATTAAAACTACTGTAAACTAAAGGATTAAGCCTTAAAAAAATTTACTACAATTGCGATAAAACAATAAAAACAACTGCAACTAAAGCTAAAAACAAACCTAAAATATTGATTTTAGATAGTTTCTCTTTGAAGAAAAAAGCTCCAATCAGAGTTCCTAAAATAATTACGCCCATATTCATTCCGGCAAAAACCGTTGACGGATTTTCTGCAAATGCTTTATGCGCTTTTAAATAGAATAATATATTTCCGAAGTTGAAGATTCCAACCAATATTCCAAAAGGAATGCTTTTTAAAACAAAACTTTCTTTTGCTATAAATAGCTTGTAAGCCACTAATAGAACAGAAACTGCAAAAGCAATTAGGAAAACGAAAAATAAAGATGTTGTGTAAGGAACAACCGTATATAAGGCAATTTTCTTAAAAAGAATATCGACAACTCCAAAACCAAGTAAAACTGCAGCTGGATAAACCCATTTGTTTTCTGTATTGTCTGATGGCTTTTTTAAAATGAATAAAAGTGCTGCAAAACCAACTAACACTCCAATAACTTTATAGGTATTAAATCCTTCATTAAATAAAAGCCAAGCTGCCAAAATCGGAATAAACAATGATAATCTTTGTGCTGCATCGGTTTTTGCAATTCCCATATATTTTATCGAAAGTGCCAGAAAAAGAAATAATATTGGAAGTAAAATTCCAACAGAAGTGTAAATTTCTAAAGGTGCATTATTGTCTAAAGCGTTAAGATCTGGCGTAAAAGTAAAGTAACAAAGCGTAATCGCGGCAATGTAATTGAATGAAATAATCTGTGACGGATTAGCATTATATTTTCTAGAAATCTTGAATATAACACCCACAATAACACTGCAAAGAATACTTAATATAAGGAATAACATAAATTTATTTTTGGACTGTAAAAGTAACTATTGCAAAATAAAAAAGCCCAGCCGGTTTTAAAAAACCAGCTAGACCAGATTGTATATTCAGGCTTTTAGTAAAAAAATCCAATTTAATCTGTCTAAATCTGCGTGAAATAACTTTTACGCTTAGATTTTTCACGCAGATTTAGACAGATCAAAGCAGATTTTTATTGATTAAACCTTAATCCTATCTTTTTTAGAATTTACTAATGTAACTTCCGTAAATATCTCTAAACTGATTTCCTTTTGCAAAACGGTCTTTGCTCAGTTTTTTATATTCAACCAATCCCCAAAGAATGAATTCTTTCATAAAGTAAATATCTTCTTTTGCCAATTGAGGCTGATATTTTTTCAATAATTCGTCAAGCGGAGTTACTTCGTCTAAAATACTTTTGTATTCTTTGTCTGAAGCATCGTCCAATAATTCGAAACCGCTTTCCGCAAAAAACCATTCTACAACATCAGAATATGGCGTTTTTTCGTCTGGCTTTTCCAATTTTTCAATTTTAGGGAAATATTCTGGGAATAACGTTTTAATTGCAGAACCAATTAAAGTTTCTGCTACAACATCAGCTCCCTCCTGCTCTCCTTCGTAAACCAATTCTACTTTTCCTGTGATTGCTGGAATGATTCCAACAAAATCTGATAAGCGTAATGACGTTTTATCAACGCCAGAAATCAAAGCGCGACGTTCTGCTGTACTAATTAAGTTTTCGAATGCTGTAATACTCATTCTCGCACTTACACCACTTTTGTTGTCGATGTATTCGCTTTCACGAGCTTCAAAACTAATTTGTTCTAAAATATCTCTCGCTAAACTCGGAACATAAACAGCATCACTTTGGTTTTGATCTAATTTAGATTCTTGTTCTGTAATCGTTCTCGCAATCTCAATACTTTCAGGATAATGCGTCAAAATTTGCGAACCAATTCTATCTTTTAAAGGCGTTACAATACTTCCTCTATTGGTATAATCTTCTGGATTTGCCGTGAAAACAAACTGCATATCTAAAGGCATTCTCAATTTGAATCCTCTAATTTGAATATCGCCTTCTTGCAAAATATTAAATAAAGCAACTTGAATTCTAGCTTGTAAATCAGGTAATTCGTTAATTACAAAAATACAGCGATTCGCTCTCGGAATCATTCCGAAGTGAATTACACGATCGTCTGCATAAGATAATTTTAAATTTGCTGCTTTAATTGGGTCGACATCTCCAATTAAATCTGCAACGGTTACGTCTGGAGTTGCCAGTTTTTCGAAGAAACGTTCGCTTCTGTGCAACCATGAAATTGGAGTTTCGTCTCCTTTTTCAGCAATTAAATCCTTCGCAAAACGAGAAATTGGATTTAATGGATCATCATTAATTTCTGAACCTTCCACAAACGGAATATATTCGTCTAATAATTCCACCATTTTGCGCGCCAAACGAGTTTTCGCTTGTCCACGAAGTCCTAGCAAATTGATGTTATGGCGAGATAAAATCGCACGTTCTAATTCTGGAATTACTGTATTTTCAAATCCGTGAACTCCTTCAAAAACAGGTTTCCCCGATTTGATTTTCTCACGAAGATTATTACGCAATTCGTCTTTTATGCTTGTACTTTTATATCCAGCGGCTTTTAATTGACCTAAAGTCTTTATAGTATTTATTTCCATTGTATTGAAATGTAAATTTTTATTGTTTTTTTTTTTAGAAATGAGCACCGTGTTTAGAAACCTTTGTCCCTTTGTTCTCAGAGCCTTTCGACCTTATTTAATCCTTTTCTTCCTATTCGCCTCGTAATCCTCAAAAATCATTTCACCCAAACCTTTTAGTCCAGTATAAAATGCTTTTCCTTGATTTGCTTCTGTAAACTGATTCACAAAACGCTGTAAATACGGATCTCGAGCAATCATAAAAGTCGTAATCGGAATATGAAGTTTTCTGGCTTGTTGTGCTTGCGTGTAACATTTATCGACAATATATTCATCCAAACCATTACTATTCATATAATAAGAACCGTCACGTTCGCGAACGCAACTTGGTTTTCCATCGGTAATCATGAAGATCTGTTTGTTGGTATTTCGCTTTCTGCGAAGAATATCCATCGCTAACTGCAAACCAGCGACCGTATTCGTATGATAAGGTCCAACTTGCAAATAAGGTAAATCTTTGATCGGAATCGTCCAAGCATCATTTCCGAAAACTAAAATATCTAACGTATCTTTAGGGTATCTTGTTGTGATTAATTCTGCCAAAGCCATTGCTACTTTTTTAGCAGGAGTAATTCGGTCTTCGCCATACAAAATCATACTGTGGCTAATGTCGATCATCAGAACAGTACTCATTTGTGCTTTGTACTGCGCTTCTTCAACAACCAAATCATTTTCGGTTAACATAAAACTTTCAACACCGTTGTTAATTTGAGCATTTCGAAGACTTTCGGTTAACGAAATTCTTTCCAAACTATCACCAAAATTAAAATCACGGAATTCGCCAGTATGTTCATCGCCATTTCCAGCATGTTTTGTTTTATGATTTCCGCTTCCAGATCTTTTCAGATTTCCGAAAATCTGATCTAAAGCTTGTTGTCTAATTGCTCTTTCGGTCTTTGCAGTTATTCCAAAACCGTTACTTCCATCCCCTTTTACTTCATCTCTGATGTATCCTTTTTTCTTGAGATCTTCGATAAAATCGTCAATAGTATAATTTTCGTCGGTAAGTTTGTATTCGATATCCAGTTCCCGAAGCCAGTTGATTGCTTCATCAAAATCACCCGAAGTATGAGTGATCAACTCTTTAAAAATCGTAAAAAGTTTGTCAAACGGAGACTGAAAAGGAGCTTCGTAAGTCTTAAAATAAAAGCCTTTTTTAAATTCGTTTTTCATAAATCTAAAATTACATCTTTTTAGAATTATGAAAAACGAATCGTTTATTAATTTTTAGTTAAAATATTTAACCAAAAATCGGGACTAACAGTGTTAGATATAATAATTATTCAAACTTTCCGTCCAAATAATACCAAGCGCCATTTTCGAATTTAAAAGTAGAGAATTCGTAATGAACTTGCGGTTTATTATCTGAATCTAAAAAGTAAGCTTTGAATTCTACAGTATTTTCAGAAGAACTCAAAATCTCCAATTTCTGCCATTTATTAGAAATTGCCCATCTTAAAATTTCTGGTTCCGAATAATATTTTCGTTCAGAAATATAAGTTGTTTCCATTAGATAATCAGCATTATGAGTGGCGTACGCCGAATATCTCGATCGCATTAAAGTTAATGCTGAAGGCGCTTTTTGATTGTTGTTCAAATATAATCCGCAGCAATTTTCAAAAAGCAATCCCGTGTCGCAGAAGCATTTTTTACTCTCCATCAACTGGTTCTTCTCCATTAATTTTAACGTGAAGCTGATTCAATAAAACTTGATAACGAGTTATTTCGCGAACTTCTTCGTCTTCTTCAGCAAAATCAATCATTTCGTCTAATGTTTCACTTACTTCCAATAATTTATTGTTTGCTTCTCTGTCGTTTTTCGCGGCAATCAAATCAATGATTTCCTGCACGTTTGCTTTTAATTCTTCGAATTTACTATTCATTTTTTTGTTTGTTTTGTTTCAAGTTTCAGGTTTCAGGTTCGTTGCTTTAACTTGCAACTTTAAACTTGAAACCTGAAACAAATATTTTATTCTTCGTTTTTACTTTCGTTGAATTTCTTCATTATTTCTTTCAACTTTTCTTTGCGTGAAATTTCAGCTTGTTTGGCTTTCGCTTGAGCTTTATGCAATTTATCGTTGTGCTTTTTGATGTTCTTTTCGTTATTTCTTCCCATTACACCTCTCTTTTAATTTGTTCTAACGTTTTTTCTGTAAAAATCAATTCGTTGATGATTTCTTTTCGCAATTCATCAATATCATCATAATCGAAATATTTGGCCCAAGAAGTTAGTTGCTGCAAATTTCGAACTTGTTTTAATCTTTTTGTGGTTTCAAAACTCGTTCTTAAAATTGCTTTTCCGTCGTATTCTGGATTATTTTTATGTTCGTAATTCGCAAGATTGTTTTCGAAATCGGCTTTTATATAGTACAATTTTTCTTCGGCATTATCTGGGTAAAACTCATCCCATTTTGCAAAACCAATTTTAGTTTTCGATTCCGTTTCTGGATTTCGAGCAATTAAGCGCCATTTGCTATTCGCCAATCTTCCCCAATGATTTGAAACGCGATACATACCTTCTTCTGTATAATAATAGGTACTTCCTGCTTTACTTTCAAATTGCTTTTTTAATCCTTGAATTGAATCTGGAAGTACTTCATTAAAAGCACAAAACGTATTTTTAAAAGAATTGGGATGTGGTTTAAAATTTTTCTGCATGTGCAAATATACTCAGATTAGCGCGAACTCCCCAAACCAAACCTAAATTGCTTACCTTTGCTCCTTTAATTCAAAACAAAAAAATCATGTCTAAAGATTTAGAACAAAAAATGCCTCAAAAAGGAGTTTTTACTGGCATTATCGAAAAAGATGAAAATAATAATTATTTCTGTGGCGTATATCTTTTAGACTATAAAATGGTTCAAGCCAAATTTAAGGAAGGTGATTGGATTACAATAAAGTCTGTTATTGAAAACCCAAGCGACATGAGCTACAAACAGTATCCAAAAAAATCAAGAAACTTCGATAAAGCGAATCATAAACCTGAGTAATTTGTTTCAGGTTTCAGGTTTTTCTTGTTTCGAGTTGATTGTTGGGACGTTTGTTAACCGCAAAGGGCGCTAAGTTTTTTAAAATTAAGAATCTAAGCATGTCTAAATATTAAGTTCGCAAAGCTTTGTCGACACAGAGCTTTGCGAACTTTTCATTTTAATGACTCTCAAAAAAATCTTAGCGCCCTTTGCGCTCTTTGCGGTTAAAAAAACATCCAAGAATCTTAAGTTAACATTTTAATAAACCAACTTTCCTGAATATTTTTTGCATCAAAACTAAAAAGTTAAAAAAAAGTGTACCTTTGCAAAAAATTTGTCGATTTGAACTAAAACAAAACGATTTCAAACTAATAGACAAGTAGTTACCTTTTATTTATGAAAAAAATAGTTGAATACCGCAAGTTACTAAACGTAGAAAAAACTGCAGAGTTAAAAGATTTAAAGACAATTTATCGTAATGCGATGAAAGAATCTCATCCTGATAAATTTGTGGGAAATGAAGCTGGTTTAAAAGAAGCAGAAGAAAAAAGTAAAACGATTATCGAAGCTTACCACTTTTTAGTAAGTATTCATCCTGATACTATCAAATTAAATTTACCTGAGTATACAGAAACAATCTCAACTTGTTCTATTACAGATTATAAATTTGTGGAAGGTCGTTTAATTATTGATTTTTCTAACGGAAGTGTTTACGAATACATCAGTGTTCCAAAAGCAACTTACGTGAAAATGGTAAATGCAGATTCTCCAGCTAGATTCGCTAAAAGACATATCTTAAACTCTTTTACTTGGAGAAAGAAAACAAATCAAGAATAGTTTTATACTACTATATTTTACGAAAAAGCACTCTATCAAACGAGTGCTTTTTTTATGCTTAAAATTCAAATATTTCAACACAGATAGCTCAAATAAGTTTCCTATTAAGAGTTTTAAATCAAATCAAGCCAACAAACACGCTGATTTTAGGCGTTTTAAACCAAAAAAAACTATAACAAAATTTTAGGTTGCAAAATTCTGTATGTTTTATAATTTTAGATACTTTTGTTGCACAAATCAATTAACTAATTAATTTTTTATAATGAAAAAAATACTTTTTGTACTTACAGCTTCTGCAGCTATCATTTCTTGCAGTAAAGTTAAAGATGGAGAATACCTTATTACTGGTACTGCTACAGGGATTGAAAATGGAAAAACTATTATCTTACAAGGTCAGGACCCTGCTACAAGAATGCCACTTTCTCTTGATACAGTAAAAGTTGAAAACGGAAAATTTGAAATAAAAGGAAAAGTTACTGAGCCAGCTTTCCATACTTTAATATTACAAGGTGCTAACGGACCTATCCCATTTATCCTTGAAACAGGAGAAATTAAAATTGCTATTGATAAAGATAGTATCCACAAATCTAAAATTTCTGGAACTTACAACAATGATGAGTACGTTACTTTCATGGAAGATATGAACAAAACTCAAAAAAGTTTAATTGATTTCCAGAAAAAGAACAACGATAAAATGAAGCAAGCTCAACAAGCTCAAGATACAGCAACTATCAATGGCTTGATGAAACAATACATGGAAATCCAAAAAGAAGTTCAAGAAGGAAGCAAAAAGAAATATTTAGCTTACGCTGAAAATCACCCAAAATCTTTCCTTACAGTTTTAATTATTCAAAGTTTATTGAATGACCCAACTGCAGACATGAAAAAATTGGAAGGTCTTTACAATACTTTAGAAGAGCCTTTAAAAAGTACTGCTCCAGGAAAAGAAATCAAAACTAGATTTGGTCAAGCAAAAATGCCATCTGTTGGTGCAACAGCTCCAGCAGTAGGTAGCGCTAAATGAAGAGCTGATTTTTCAGCTCCTAATCCAGAAGGAAAAGTAGTTTCGCTTAAAGAAAGCTTAGGTAAAGCAACTATTGTAGATTTCTGGGCTTCATGGTGCGGACCATGCAGACAAGAAAATCCTCATGTTGTGGCTTTATACAAAGAGCTTCACTCAAAAGGATTAAACATTGTTGGGGTATCTTTAGACAAAGATGCAGCAAAATGGAAGGAAGCTATTGCAAAAGATGGTTTAACTTGGACTCATGTTTCTAACTTGAAATTTTGGGACGAGCCAATTGCAAGACAATATAATGTTGAATCTATTCCTGCAACTTTTCTTCTTGATGCGTCAGGAAAAGTGGTAGCACAAGATTTGAGAGGTGATGAATTGAAAGCAAAGATTCAAGAATTACTAGCTAAATAATCCCTCCTTTAAAACAAAAAAATCTCCCTTGTGGAGATTTTTTTGTTTTATGACATATCCGACTTAAAAATGAAATTTCACTCCTTAAAGAAATAAAAACTTGGCTAAAAAAAGATTTTACAAAGATTAATTAAGTTGAAGTAATGTTTCGAAATTTAGAAAAGCCAATTGCAAAACAATATCAGCTAAATATTTTCCATCAAATTTTATTTAATACACCAATAAAAGCAGTGCTTGACATCTTTATTCAATGCAAAATCCAAAGTAGAAACCATAAATTTACCATAAAACTATTCTTACTTTTTGAATTAAACCCAAAAAAACTTCAAATTAACATGTTTTTATTTAATTCAATTCCAGCGGATTAAAAAATAACTTTAAAATAACTTAAAATTAAGTCATTTTTTTGTTTGGAAATGTAGAAAGAGTTCCTATCTTTGCCACCGCTAAGAACAACAAAGCACAACAAGCTGAGATCGGGGAGATACTCAAGCGGCCAACGAGGGCAGACTGTAAATCTGCTGTGTGAACTTCGCAGGTTCGAATCCTGCTCTCCCCACGGAAAGGCCTAAAAGGCGGAAAACTTAAAGTTTTCATTCTTTTTAAAAAGCCACAAAAAATGTCTGAAGACCTGCAAATTCAAGGATTTGCAGGTTTTTTTCGTTTTAAGCCTATTTTCAATATTTATAAAAGCTCACAAAATTAAAGGTGCAGAATCGGTGCACTTTCAGGCGCAGAGAAAAGTGCACCAGAAACAGCAAAAACCCCTTATTTTACAGGGGTTAACGAGATTAACGACTTGATTTGGCAGTAATATTATTCTACATTTATTAATTTAAAAAGTAGGATTATGTTGGAAAGCAGTTTTGGTTTGGGATTCTTTTTAAAAAGACCCAAAATAGAAAGTAAAGAATGGATCGTATATTTCAGAATAACTGTTGACGGTATCCGCAAGGAAAGCTCAACAAAGAGAAAATGGGATAATACGCGATGGGATCAAAGGTTTGAAAGAGCAGTCGGCTCAAAGGAAGATGCAAAGTCAATAAACTTCTTTTTGGATTCTCTGACTTTAAAAATCAATGAAATCAAAACCGAAATGATGTACAGCGGCAAACTTATAACCGCTGAGAAAATTATGGACGAGGTTCTCGGCAGGACAGCGCCGAAGATTAAGGTACTGGAAGAATTTCAAAAACATAATGATGAAATGAAGGCGCTTCTTGGAAGAGGATATGCCAAAGGTACTCTCGACAGATTTACAATCACTAAAAACCATTTAACAGCATTTATCAGATTCAAACTTAAAAAAGAGGATGTTGAATTTGCAGATTTGAATCTCGAATTTGTTAAGGACTTTGAATTTTATCTTAGAACAGTACGCGACTGCAGCAACAACACTACCCTCAAATACATTGCAAATTTCAAAAAGATTGTGATCCGTGCAATTGATAAGGAATTAATCACTAAAGATCCTTTTAAGAACTTCAAAGGACGTAAAACAAAACTGGTAAAAAAACCGCTCACCACTCAGGAATTGCACGAACTAGAAAGGCATTATTTCACAACTGACAGGCTAAATGTCGTAAGGGATGTATTCGTTTTTCAGTGCTACACTGGCCTGGCTTACATCGATGCCTATCAATTGAAGAAAACAGATATAAAAGAAGGCATTGACGGCAATTTATGGATCATGTCCGAAAGACAGAAGACAAATTCTACCACTAATGTACCTCTTCTTCCCCAAGCATTGCAGATAGTTGAAAAATACAAAGAACACCCGCTCTGCATACAGCGTGGAACTGTACTTCCTGTATCATCGAATCAGAAAATGAATGAGTACCTGAAAGAGGTTGCAGTCTTGTGCGGGTTCCCTTTTACGTTAAATACCCACATAGCACGCCGCACTTTTGGAAGCACAGTCACACTCAACAACAATGTTCCTATAAACGTGGTTAAAGAACTGCTCGGCCATGCATCAGTAAAGCAGACTGAAGCTTATGCCATCACAGAGCAGAAAACAATTGGACGCGAAATGTCAATTCTCAATAAAAAGCTGAACAAAAACGCTTCCAAGATTTCAAAACCAGATTTAGCGGTTCTCGGAAGACTTGAAAAAGAAATCCAGGCAATTAAAAAGAAATACAACATAACTTTTTGAAACTTGCTTTCAGATGGTAATTAAAATCAAAGAGGCTATCTCAACAATTCTGAGATAGCCTCTTTTTATATAGTTTAACTACACTTTTATAACCTGGATGATAAGACGGGCTGTATTTAATATAACCTAAATCCTGCAGCTCTTTAAAATATTTGTGATAAGTGGGTATTGTATTTACATGCGCCATTTCCATTATCTTACTTCGGCTGACTTGTATCCTCCTACTCTGCCCCTGTCTGTAACCCAAGCCCAATATTGCCGTTAAAATTGACAAATGCCACACATTAAGCTTTGGATCAGCAATATAAACTGAAAGATATTTCATGATATTGCTTTCTTTTAATTTCTTAGTCTTTTTCATCACTAAAAAGTTTTTGAATATCTTCTCTGTTGTAATAATAGGATCCAAGCACTTTCTTGAAACGTACTTTTTGTGATGTTCTAAGAGTCTGCACAGATCCGGCAGAAATGTCGAGCATCCTGCGGACTGCCTTACTCTTCAGCCACTCAGGTTCCCTTACAATATTTTCTGCATTAAAAGCTTCCGCAACCGCATTACGGATTGTATCGGTCATTAAAAGTCCAAACTGCCTTAAATCATCTTTTGT
This sequence comes from Flavobacterium sp. HJSW_4, assembly GCF_042436695.1. Taxonomy (NCBI): domain Bacteria; kingdom Pseudomonadati; phylum Bacteroidota; class Flavobacteriia; order Flavobacteriales; family Flavobacteriaceae; genus Flavobacterium; species Flavobacterium sp. HJSW_4. Next base: position 18,235 of record NZ_JBHNPP010000021.1, on the reverse strand, counting down.
TATAAATTCTTCCATAAAATACCAGCTTAAATCGTTACAAAAAAATAAATCAGATACTTAAAAAAGATCTTCCTGTTTCCAAAAAAATTGCGGCAAAGCTTATTCCAGATAAAAATAAACACTGCTTCTTTTATTCTTATTCTTTGTCGGGACATAAATAAGATAACCGTAATCATCTAATTCGCGCATGCATTTATGATAAGTTTTTGGAGATACGACCTTAGCGATATTCTGGATTTCAATACTGTATGCCTGTATTGGATTTATAAAATTCCTGCTTGCGCGAAATTCAAGCAGGGCCGCAAAAATTGCAATGTGAGTTGTGCTGATCCTGAAGTCATTTTCAATTGCCTGAAAAAATCCCGATAAAAGCTTAAGGTTTTCCATAACTGTACATGTGTTGGAAAAATCACATATGATGAGATTTTTTTGCGTTCTGAGTCTCAATATTCTGCCGCGGTTTCAGCGGGCTAATTTTACAGCCGTTTTTAATTTCCACCAAACTAAGTTTCTGCATCCTGTCGTTATAAAAATTCAAGGTTTTAAAGCGTGGATTTGCTTCCAAAAAAACTTTCATTTCTCTCCCCTGTATCATAAGAACAACTTCTTCCCTCCTGCCCTTTTTCAAAGAATCGGCCAGGGATTCGAATGTCTCATAGTCATCATTTTTAAGAGGAACAGTCCGTAAAGCATTGCTCACATTGTATCCATACGCATCTGGAAATTCATGCATCCGATAATTGTCATTAAGATCCCTGTCGTTGAAGTTAAACTGTTTCCAGGTTCCGCTTTTTAGAACTGCTCTTCCTGCAAGCATTTCGTATGCTTCTGCAGCGCTGAAGCTCTCAGGTTTTTCATTCTTAAAGTAATGTGTACAGCGGCTGGATGGCGACGAATCTGTATAAAGAATTGATCTGAATCCATCAAACTGGTAAGCCCCCTGCACATCTTTTACAAATTGCAGGCAATGTTCAAGCCGTTCATTTTCTGAGATGTGATAAGAAACGGGAACAGCAAAATTTAACTGCTGTTCCTTCATATGCTCCAACACTTTGCCATAAGCATCACGAAAACCGCTTTTTGTAAGCTGATCCTCTAAAGTCTTTTTGTTCAATTCCAGATCTCTAAGATAATGACGTTTATCTACACTTTCAAAAACAACAGCTTTAAGCGCTTCATTAAAAAACCGGTCAATGATATTGGGGTAGACCTGACGTCTCAAATTATTATACTCATGCTTAAGAAATCTCAAAGTTATCTTTTCGTCTACGGCTTTAGTCTTTTTATATTTAAAAAGAAGCATTTTAAAAAACTTGAGTTTTTCTAAGCCAAAAGAGCGTTCTATCGGAGGGCTGTTTTGAAATAAAAGCTTTAATTTTTCTTCCTTGGACATCCAGACTTTTATCTCGTTTTCTACTCTATTGTTTTCAGAAGACATAACACTTTTTTAATTATTTAAGCGCGTTAAACCGATCTGCCCGCTTTTTTTGAACGGGAATTACTTTTTTTTTCTTTCTGAGAAGTCTCATCGGCGCTGTCAGCCAGGTCTGCACTCTTTCCTTTGGACTGTGACTGTTTCTCGGTCTTGCTTTCTCGGTCATTTATTCTCTGCAGAGAAGAATCATAAACCTTAATAGTCTTAAACTGGGGATTAGCTTCCACAAACTGTTTTCTCTCCTCTCCTCCTACCACAAAAGTTACGGACTGCAGATTGCCTTTTTTCAGAGAGTTCATCAGATCTTCCTTGTACTGCGGTGTCAGCAGTTCTTTAATAGAATGCTTTTCCAGCGAAGCTTCCAGATCATATCCATAGTTCTGATGATAATGCTGCAATTTGAAATTTCCACGGTCGTCACTTTCTTTGAAGTCCATACGAATCCAGCAATTATAGGCTTCACCGTCCTTATTCTTTAAATCCTTATTGACCGATCTGCCCTCCATCAAATTATACGCCTCTTTGAGAGTGATGCTGGTATTATCATTATTAATATAAAAAGTCTGTTCCAATCCGGGCTTATTATCCTCTTTCTGGAGATTAACCTGATAGCTATTGAAAAAATACATATCGCTCTGGTCGGACTTTTTAAAATTCAGTTTAACGGTTACTGTATCTTTGTTAGGGACACCATTGTTCATAATACCGGTATGCATCAATTTAAAGTCCTTATCCCCCTTCTGAATATTCTCTCTTAATTCAGCATCAAAAGTTTCTCCGAATCCAGTATATTTTAACTGGTCTTTCAGATACTGTACATTTTTCTCGTTCATGATATTCACATTTAAAATTAGTACTGATTATAAGTTACCCAGTATTTCAAGATTTACCAGGTGCCTGTTTTTTATATTAAGTTCAAGATTCCTGCCTCCATTTTTCTCAAAGACCTGCATTGTGAATTTCTTCTTTTCCGGTATCGTAAATTTAGATATCGCAAATACTACTGTAGTTTCTGATTTGTCGGAAATCCTGCTAAATTCTCCGGTGCATAAAAGCGGTGTCAGTTCTATTTCCTGAGCTGCAGTTCTTTTGGATTTTTTCTGGTCTCGGATAAAAAAACGAAGCTGGTCCACATCGTAATTAATTCTGGAATCATTCCCTAAAAACACTCTGAAATACATCACGTCCTGATGAATAAATATGCCGTCAACCTTAAACTCAATTTCTGCATTTTTTGAACCCAGTCCGCTTACCTTATTTTTCTTGGATAGAGCAAGCAGGGCATATTCTTTTATTTCTTTCTGGTTTTCGTTCTCAAGGGAAAACAGCAGCGATTTATCGTCACCAATTCCTAACCGTGCATCCACATTTAATGTAGGACACAGATCATCAAAATTTAAAATGAAACTGTAAAGTTTACCGTCGGAAGTTACAACAGTCAGGTTAGTCTGTGGAAAATTCTGTTTCCCGGCTTTAAGAAGCAGGATATTTTCCACTCCCTTTGCTTTCTGCACCAGAACATCACGGCTTCCGATATCAAGGCTTTTTACTGCATACGGAAATAAAATACTGGTGGTTTTTGTATAGCTGAGCTGTATATTATTAAATTCGGCTTTAGCATCATACTGTGCAGAAACTGAAAGACCAGCCAGAAAAATAAATGTGATAATTAGTGTCTCTAAATTTTTCATTTTCTTTTAGTTTAAAGTTATCTTTCATTCTTTTCTTTTTCATCGTAGAGAAGCACTTTGTAACCTGCCTTGACTCCTACTTTTATCAGCTTAACTTTCCTGCTTAAAAGTGATTTGGCTGCCTCCACTCCCATTCCTGCTGCCTGGGCTCCCCAAGAATCACTGACTCCTGCCAGTCCAATACTCTGCATGGACCTGTCAGCGGATGCTTTTGCTACATCCCTGTTTATGGTTCCAGGAATGTAAATGCCTTTAATGCCGTCTATATCAAAGACGGATAGTTCAACCGGGAAAATGGAATTCTGGTATTTTATGGTATTGATCTTTATTTCAAGCCTTTCTCCCTTAAGTGACGCTGTCCCAAAAACGAAACTGTTTTTGGGAATTAGTACGCCATTGATAAAAACGTCACTTGCAAGTCTGATTTTTACAATAGAACCGTTGACAATCGTCTGCGTTTCATGAACAGCTGCCTCAACTGCGTTCTGATTTTGTTCATCGTTGATTTCACCATCAAGCGAATAAAATGAATTTGCTGACTGCTCATAATTTACTTTGTTGGTCTGAAGAGAGCTCAGGTTTTGCTCTTCAGCTTTTCTGTTCACTGAAAAAACTTTTCCTTTTTGAAGCTTTGAGTTCTGACGCAGTTTTTCCTGTACACGTTCTGGGTGCTGGATATCCAGAATATTTTCCAGCATGCCGCCAAGCTGAGCAAGTTCAGGATCAGGCTCAGAAGGCGCACTCATGGCTGCCATGAGCTGTTCAAGATTTTTCAACTCGGCTGATTCACCGTGAGGCATTTTCTGGTACTGAAATTCCCTCATTTCCTGACCGCTCTGATATTCTTTTGGAGGCTCCGCAATAGCTTTCTGGAGCGCTTCAAGTTTCTGGTACATCTTCTTTTCATTCTCTGGTTTTAGATAGTCTGTTTTCAGTCCGTTTTGTTTATCATTCCATGCAACCTCATCCGTATCAAAAAAACGTTTTGATTCAAGATTATCATTATCTTCCGCAACAACCGAATAATTAGGATCTTTCTTTTTTTGTTCCTGCAGTTTTATAGAATCAATTGATGCCTGGTCATAATAGCTCATTTTATCCAAACTGGAATCTTCCTTTAGTTTTGGATTTGGAAGCAGCATATTAAATCCTTTTTTTTCAGTTCCTGAAATTGGATTTTCTGTTCCTTTGCCTCCTCCAAGCACCCAGAAAAGCATGGTTATAAATGGAAGAACAAGCAGTGGAAGAACCAGCATCATACTGCGATTCTTTTTCTCTCTGGCTGAAAGTGTTTTATTTTCCATAATCTTATTTTTTATAGTTAGATGAATTAGTTGACTTGAGTTTCGGACTGATGCTAAAATCTTCAGCGTTGGAATTTTGATTTTTAGACAAATCGGTTAAGTCTGCTGCATTTATCACACTGTCAATATATCTGCTGATATTGGATCTCTCAGCATATTTGATAAATGGCAGATCCAGAGAATGCATATGGCCTCCCTCATCACTATAAGCAGGCTTAATCACTTTTACTGCATCAATGTTCATTGATTTTTGACTTTCTGACAGAAAACCGCTCAATGCGTTAGAAACACATAAAATCGTTCCAAGGGCAGCAAAAATGATTACTGAAAACTTAAGCTGTGAATTTGAAAGGTCTCTAGTCAGCCTATTCATTTTTGTTACCCACCAGAATCTGATTATCATATATGACCTTGAAGACTTTACATTCTGTCTTTGTTTTCGCATCAGACTTCTCATGGCTTTCGGTTTACTGTTCCAAGATCTTTGTTCTCAAGAGTATTGAAGCGTTCAATCAGAAAACCATGCGGATTGTTATCGCTCCTTGAAACATTTCGCAGCGTTCCTTCTGTAATCAGATTTCTGTTCAATATGCTTGTTGTCCTTATGATGTTCTGCCGGGCATAGCATTTAAAGCGGTAGGGATATTCATTAATTTCAATGCGGACGCTGTCTACAATAACAGTCTGGCTTATATTTCCTGATATAATTCCCGAATAATATCCGTTTTCTTTTAAATCATCGTATATGCGCTTGACAGAATTATCAGCCAGATACAAGGCCTTGGTAACATTGACTTTAATTACTTTATCATCTGGGTCAAGGCTGAAGAAAAACTGATGGAATGTCCTGACATGATCCCTTGCTTCAACAGGTACATTATCCTTACGGTCTGATGCAAATGCCTCAAGCGCTTTTCCATTTGCCAGGATGTAAACCTTGTCTTGCATTAAAGCAACAGAGCTGAAACTTTTATATAATGCATAACAGGTTATGGCAGCGCAAGCAAGAACGACCAGCATAGTAAATCCCCTGACATGGCGGAAAGCCGTATCTAAATTTTTCATCTTCGTAAACATAATCTAGTGTATTTAACTTTTAGAATTTCCTTTGAGCCTGTCACTCATATAATTTCCCTTTTCTTCAAAATAAGGCGAAGTAGCTGCTGAAGATGACATGCTTTGGCTCATTCTGCCTGCTGCATTTCCCATTGAATCCATTACCATTCCTGCTCCTGTGGCAGCTCCTCCAATCACTGAGGAAGTCGATCCGCCAAACAGGCTTGTCACTTTCTGTCCCAATGCGCTTCCTCCTGATGCATGCACGATATAATTGGCCACAGAAGGCACAGTAAAGTACCCCACAATTCCAATAATCATGAAAATTAAGTATCCTATATCGGTCCTGCTGAAAAAAGTGTCTCCCGAAGTATTAATCTGAGAGATATCCAGCCTGAGCATCTGTTCCTGAATCTTCCCGATAATGCTGCCGAAAATGTTGGCAACGGGAAGCCAGAGATAAATGTTTATATACCTGGCAAGCCAGACCGTCAAGGTATGCTGGAATCCGTCAAAGACTGCGATACCAAATACCAAAGGCCCTAAGATGGACAGCACCACAAGCTGAAATGTTCTGAGAGTATCAATACACAATGAAGAAGCTTCGAAGAGAATTCTCAAAATTTCGCTAACCCATTCCTTTACAGAATTCCTGAAACTATATGAAGCTTTCTCCATTGCAAATTTTACATCATTTCCGATTCCTTCCATCAGTCCTTCATCTGAAGGATCTGCACCGTCATGGGTGTATTTATACCATCTGTCGCGGTCGCCTGTGCCCAGCACTCCGACATACATTTTCCAGGGTGCGCTTTCTTTGACTGCTTTTTCTTTTTCTCTCAGCAGCACTTCGATTGCTTTGTTTGCCCCTTCAACCATAGAAGCTGTGGCAGTAACGGTTGGTTTCATGATCCCGTTTATGAGCGCCAGAACAGAAGGAAAAATCATAATGCAGAAACCGATCACAAAGGGCCTGAAGAGCGGATAAAAATCAATCGGTTCCGCATTGGCAATATGACGCCAGACTCTTGAAGCGATATAGAAAATTGCAGCAAATCCCGCCAGCCCCTGCCCGACTCCAATCAGATTGCTGCAAAGCGGCATCATCTCATCGTAAAGCTGTTCCAGAACTGCATGAAGACTGCCAATATTATCTCCGAGTCCCTGTGCAGAAACTGTTTCAGGGAACATAAAGAGCATTAATACTAATACAGCTGATTTGAAAATATTTATCATAAGGCCAGAGTTAATTTTTAAACCGATAACTGTTCCGAATCGCATTCGCATCATTAGCTTCCTTAGAACGCTGCAGCGCAAGCACTGATGTTGATCCGTTAAAATCATTTAGAAACAGCACCTTCTGCTGCATATCTTCATATATCTTATCTATAGCTGCAAGCCTTTCGTCATCACTCATTCGGAGTTTATCAGCTGTTACGATGGAAGTCAGTTCGTCTAAATTTCTGAGGCTTTCCCTGCTTAAATTAGAATACACTTTTTCAAAATACTGAATTTCCTGACGGCTGAACTTTTCATTTTTAATTATAAGGTCTATCCCTTTTCTGCTTTCCCTCATGAGCGTTAACTGATAGTCGATAATGTCCCCGACTCTTTTGTAATTCTTTACAACTGGGCTGACCTGCATCAGGGCATCCAGGAAAGTCTTATGCAGTGAAAAATTCCCCTCTGACATATCTTTGACGGCCTTATACCCTCCGCTTAGAATATCATATCCTTTTTTCATGTCGCTTAATATCTTTTTAAACTGCGACAGCTTTTCGATATTTAAAATAAGCTGCTGGATTTCAGCTGACTGTGCCTTTCCAGTAAAAGGCATAAAAAACAGAAATAGCATTGCAAAAAATATAAGTATCTTTTTCATGATTTGTTATTTTATAAGCCAAGCAGAACTTCGGCTTGTTTGACATCATTTTTTTCTCTTGCTTTTGATAATGCCAGAAGTTTAATCTCACCGCTGAATTTTTTACAGAAAGAATAATCTTCCCGCGCGGCTTCATAAAGCTTATCAATGCGTTCAATACGTTCATCATCTTTCATTTCAAGTGAAGTACTGGTTGTGATAAGAAGCAGCAAATCAAGATTGTCATCACAGCTGTCCGCCAGTCGCCTGAAAGTCCTTTCAATGTATTCAAGTTCATTTCCGTGAAACAGATCATCCTGAGGGAGGCTTGCTAAAGTATTTTTATATATCTTAAAAATTTCAATCTGAAGAGTGATTATTTCAGCTACCCTGCCATAGCTTTTTACTTTAGGATTAACCGATACCAGTGATATGAAATAATCGCTGTGCAGATTCACTTCTCCTTTCTTTGCATCTGATATAAAGTTAAGTCCGTTTTTAAAGGCCTTATAGCCTTTTGCAGCATAATCCACATAAGTTCGCAGGGCTGCTATCTGAAGCAGCAGCATTCTTTTCTGTTTTGCCTGCTGAGCTTGAAGCTGGCATACAGATAAACATAAAACCGCAAGAAGCATTATTATCTTTTTCATTAGTTTTAGAGTTGATTACTGAATTCCGTAAAATTGTTTCACTTTATTTGTATCAGCATCTGTTTTGGCTCTTTGGAGGCTGAGCAGTACATTCTGCTGGTTAAAAAGCCTCAGATCATTGTAATTTGAATCTATCTTATCCGCTGCTGTATTTATAATTTCGAGTCTTTTCAAATCGCTCATCTGCGTGGTGAAAGATTCTATGATTAAAAATATCTGGTCGATATTCTTCATGCTTTCTTCAAGAATTCCATCATATACTTTTTCCATGTATTCAAGTTCAGAGATCTTGAAATGGTCGTCTCTTTTAAAAAGATTCCAGGCCCTTTCATATTCCGCAATCAGGCGGTTCTGTTTTGCTGAAATTTCTTTAATCCTCTGATAGTAGGCAATAATAGATTTCACCTTCTGCAGCTCGTCGTAATAGTCCTTATAGAGATCACGCTGTTTTTTTGTCCAGTCAGAAATTTCATTGAGTTTCAGTTTCGAAAGTGTATTTTCAATCTGCTTTTGTGCATTCTGAAGCCAGATGGTCTTGTTCTGAAGCCTTTGGATCCCCAGGTCAATTGCCTTAATTACTTTCTTGGTAACTGCCTTTACAATCTCCAGTATAGGCAGGGCTGCTGTCTTTTCTACAGGTCTTGCAGGCATGCTTACTAAAAAGAAGCACATTAAAAATGTGACAGCTTTAATTTTCGTTTTCATTTTTACACTAATTTAAGTTCCGCTTCTTAATTCCTTAGCCATAGCGGCAATTCCTTTTTTGATGTCTCCTCCAAATTTTTGGGCGTAGGCATTCATTTTTACTTTCTCGCTTTCCTCTGTAGTGTAGGCAAGATATTCTTCCAGAGATACTTCTGTCCTGTATACCTTAGACAGCATTCCTCCAAGTGAGATAAAAACCTCCTTGTATTTCTTGGAAGGATCATTTGCTTTGTTTACCGAAAGCACCAGAGCCTTTTCCTTATCGGTCAGCCCAAGCAGTTCCTGAATCTGGTCAAACTTATTCTGGTATTTGCTCTGGTCCAGAAGAATTTTGCAGTCGCTGTTATTAATGATTGCCTGCTTTACCACGGGTGAAGAGATAATATCTTCAACCTCCTGCGTCACTACTATCGCCTCGCCAAAGAACTTACGCACAGTTTTAAAAAGATACTTGATATATTCTGACATTCCTTCCTTTGCAATAGCTTTCCATGCTTCCTCAATAAGGATCATTTTTCGTATACCCTTCAGCTTTCTCATCTTACTGATGAAAACTTCCATGATTATTATGGTCACTACCGGAAAAAGAATCGGATGGTCTTTGATGTTGTCCAGTTCAAATACAATAAAGCGCTCTTTTAGAAGATCCAGATTTTCAGTAGCATTGAGCAGATAGTCGAACTCTCCTCCGCTGTAATAAGGGCGAAGCACATAAAGGAAATTATTCACATCAAAATCCTTATCTTTTACATTATCACCTTCAAGAATTGTTACAAATTCCTGTTTTAAAAACTCATAAAAAGTATTGAAACAGGGAAAGATGGATTCATCCTTATCCAATTTATCGAAATACAGCTGCAGGGCATTGGAAAGCGCCACGTATTCGCTTCTGTTAAATGTTTCATCATCTTTCTTCCACAAAGCCAGCAAAAGCGTTTTGATGCTTTCCTTTTTCTCGGTATCAAGACTGTCTCCTTCCCCAATATAAAATGGATTGAAACGAATCGGATTCTTCTCGTCATAGGTAAAATAATAGCCGTTTACCATATCGCATAAGCCTTTGTAGCTGTGACCAACATCCACCAAGACAATATGAGTTCCCTGTTCGTAATAGCTTCTGACCATATGATTGGTAAAGAAGGATTTTCCGCTTCCAGAAGGCCCCAAGACAAACTTGTTTCGGTTAGTGCAGATTCCCATCTTCACCGGCTCGTCGCTTATATCCACGTGAACGGGCTTGCCAGTCAGACGGTCTCCAAGACGTATTCCGCAGGGACTCAGTGAGGATCGGTAACCGGTCTCCATATTCAGAAAACAGACAGCCTGCTCGGTAAAAGTGTCAAAGGCATCATTCATCGGAAAATCAGCCGCATTGCCAGGAATTCCCGCCCAGTAAATCTGCGGAGCTCCAACTGTCTCCTGTTTAGCCGCCGCATCCATCTGCGCTAAAGCAGATGACACTTTGTTTTTTATGTCTTTGAGTTCTTCCTTTTCAGATGTCCAGGCAAGTACATTAAAATGTGCTTTTACTGGCAGGCGCTGCTGTGCAATCGCTTCATTGAGAAAATCATTTGTGGCATCCCTTGCAATCATATTTTCCCGGCTGTAGGCTGAAAGTGACTGAAGCCGCAATCTTTTACTCTCCAGCTTCTGGATTGTTTTCTGCGCGTCTTCAATGAATATATACTGGTTGTATATATGATTGCAGGACAGCAGCTGGCCGAGTGTTGAGGCAAATCCAATGCTGAACTTTGTCTTATCGGTTGAATATCTGTCAAAATTGATCCTTGAACCGCAGAGTGCCGGCAGATCTGCTGCATCACCCAATGTATACAGCTGGGTGTGTCTATCCCCAATCTGCATCCCATCTGCAAACTTGAGATCATTGTACACGAACGAATTTTCTTTTTCAGATAAAAAGCAGTACTTTTCTATGAGCCCCGTTTTTCTGCTCTGACTTTTCAGCTCATTGTTGCGAAGTCTTTTCAGCCTTATGAATCCGCTGTCCTCCATGATTCTTTTAAACTGTCCCGTGCTGTCAATGAAATCTTGGAGAAACTGCAAATTGAGAGTTTCGTCAGGCACAAGATTATTCCTTATAAGATTAGAAAATAACGAACTGGAATTTTTTCTCCCTGCTGGTTTCTTGGTAATCATTATATAACAGCAGTGGTCAAGAAATGGTCTTTCATTAAAAAAGCGCTCACTGCTTCTGGTCAAAAAACTGCTGTCTTCATTCTCAAAATCTGCTTTATAACTGCTTTCTAAAAACCAATCCTGTTTATGAAAAACTGTGAACTTCGGAAGTATTTTTACAGCCTTGATCCATGACTGGTGAAAAGCCTCGTATTCCTGGTCAGACATTGTGAAAATTTCCGGCAGATCCGCCTTAAAAACCACTGTTATATCACCCTGCTTTGATAAAATGCAGTCATGCTGCACATCCATAATCGGTAAAACATCATCTAACTCCTTTTGCATTTTTTCTAGTTTTACTAATTTTCACTTTATTCATAATGATACTTCTGGCCGAATTTAAAATATGGAGCCCAAGATTTGGATCCACACAGTTTCGAAGAACCTGCCTTTTGTTTGAAATATTAGATTCCTTTAAACTGAAACCTAAAGATTCTTCCAGTTCAGGAATCTGAGCGTGACGTATTTTAATCACTGCCTTTAATTCCGATTCTGTAATCTGAAAATTGGACCAGAAAAGATGACGTTGCAGAGCAGCATCAGGTTCAATGAGTGGACTGTAATAAGGCTTGACATTTTCAACAGCCCATAAACAATCGGCATTATACTGCAGAAATAGAATTTCCTGATACAGCCTCATGTCGGGAAATACAGCAGGTGTGCCTCGGAATCTCACACAGATATTCTGCCTGAAAGAGGAATGTGACTGGCACGGCGGTGATGACCAGATAAAATCAAATTCTTTATAATGATCCAAAAGATACTGATGTGCATCCCCTACAATAACTTTATCATCTGGAAAGTTCTGCGCGTACAAAGCTGCCAGTGCAGGATCCAGCTCAACTGCCGTAACTGATACCTCATCCCAGTTTTTTCTATTTCCGCCAAGCCCGGCATATAAGTTTAAGACCTTCATAATTCACCTTCATCTAAACAACGTTCTATAACTATCACTTAATAAAAACTGCCCTGCTCCGCACTTTAACACATTTAGGAATCTGCCTGGCTGCTAAAGCCTTCATCATGCCGAATTCACCATACTGCCCGCTCATTTTATAGATCTTAATCACCATCACAGTTCCTGCCGTACCAATTAAAGCTACACAGACAAGTGATGGAATGCCGACTATGAAAAGCACTGCAAAAACAATCATCAGTCCCACGACACCTCCGCCCAGATACCATATGTACTGAGCTTTTAGGCCTTTAAATTCCATTGACTGATTGATCCCTTTGTTAATCTGATAAACACTGCTCATTTTAAAGCTGCTTATACTCCAAAGAAAGATTTGATCACAGTGGCAACTACTACCAGAAACACGCAGCTGCCAAACCATGCTGCTGCCACTTTACCTGTGTCGGGATCTCCTGCATTCCATTTCTGATATACTTTCACCGCTCCTATTAGTCCGAGTATTGCTCCTACTGCATACATAAGTTCTGTGCCTGCATCAAAATAGCTTCTCACCTTTTGGTTGGCTTCATTTATTCCGGCAACACCGTCTTGGGCATATCCATTCCCATTAATTATCATAACCAAAAGAATAGTGCTTATTAATGCCTTGTTAGTTTTAAAAAAACGCTTTAACTTTATTCCATCATCCAACATCTTACATCATTTTAAAGATTAATACTAATTCAAAAAGCAGAGGAACAGCGCCGTCGCATCATCTATTCTCCTTGTCACATTTTACCATACCGCACTAGAGCGGACGGGGAAAGTTCCTCTGCTGTCATTTAATTATTTTCCTCCCATAGTTCGTCTGCCTCAATAGAAGTGAGAAGCAGTTCGGGGTGCTTTTTCGTTTCGTAAGCAAGCAGATTATTCACATTGCTGCGTAAAGAAGAGATCTTCACATAAGGGTATTCAGAGAGTATTAATCTAATGTAATTATTGAACTCCTGTTTTGGACGGCGCAGTTCGGCGCTTTCTGAAACTGCTCCAGTCAGTAGTGCTGACAGTTCTTTAACCTCATCAAGGGTAGCAAAAGATTCTTGAAATGCTTCATTGAGATTTGTAGGATTACCATCTTCCTGGTCAGAAGAAGACAAGGAATCATTTATTGTTTTTTTTCCTAATGACGGAAAACCGATTTTCTTTCTGCCTGAGAGAATCTGCTTTATTTCAGAAGAATAATAGCGGACGCCTATATACAGATACCACAAAACTAATAGAATAACAACAGTCACTAGGTAACTGTTCCATGAAATAGAATTTAACATAGCATTTTTCATTTTTCATTCAACATCATCTCATACTATGAATAAACCACGAAGAACAATTATGGTTTATTTTACATTCCAAAGTAACTTCCAAAATAAAACTTCTACAAGTACAACTTTTTCTGTACCCCAGCTGTACCCCTGTCCCTTTCAATAAAATCGAGGTATCAGCATATAAAATATTTTAAAACAAAAAAAGGGATGAACTCATGTTCATCCCTTAAATTAAAAACTAAGTTTTATAAGCCGTAAATAATTAATTCCTGCTCCAGGCTTTCATTATTTTATCAATACTTTTTGGCAGCTCTTTCTTTTCATAAGAACTTTTAAAAGTTATAATTCGATCATTTGCTTTATCTATAATCCTGACTTTCTCAACAAATCCTCCATCTGTCTCTTTAGATACAATTTTACTAATCTGAACAGGAAAATACCTTGGAGTTTTGCTTATGTAAGCCTCATATTTTAGTTCTGAATTATCTGCTTTCTTAAAACCAATGGCAAGCTTATAGTTATTGCCATTTAGAATTGTATCCTTAATTTTAATATCCTTCACATCTGCAAAAAAGTCAACATCTCTTTTTAAAAAGCTTAATCCTTCTTTCTTGTTTTCTATACTCTCGCTTAAATAAGGTTTTTCATCGATCCCGATTTTTTTATAAGCAGAATAAATCCCTTTCTGTGTGTTTATAAAAAAGACATTTAAGGTATCTGCCCCTGCGAATTCTCCATTAAATCTTTTTAATTTAACGTTAAATTCTAAAACATTTTTATTATTATCTATAGTTAAAATTGAAACAGGAGTCAAAGATTCGCTGCCTTTACTGGATGAAATTTCACTCTGTAAAGTAATGTAACCGGATAAATCATCTCGTTTTTGTGAGCACGAAAAATTAACAAAAAGCAGAAAAATAAAAAAGCAAAATTTATATAACATAGATAAGATGATTTATGGGTAAATTGTAAAAATACAATAATTATCAATTGGCGTGTCATACCAGCCTGTTACATGCAGGGTGCCCTGAACCTGTGACAAAATCTGATTTTGTGTCCCCACTATTCGTACATTTCCCGCACTATTAAACTCCTGCCATGATATTACACCAAATGTAAGTCCTTCAAACCTTGTACCGAAATGGGATACCTGTAAGACCTGATACATATTATGTACAACATCTTCAAAGGATTTAATTCGCCACATTCCGTATGGATTTTCTGCCACTTTCCATTCTACCCTTCTGTAAAAAAGACTTCCCCCCATATCATCTGTCCTTAATTCTCCTGGCTGGGCACCTCCCGGAGTAGGAATAATCGCTGCCATTTCTTCCGGGCTGTAAGTATCCAGAGCAGCAGCTGTTAATGTTTCTGATTCGTTAACATCAATTTTATTCTTTTTGCTAAAATTACTGACTAGTAATTCTTTGTCTTCTGATTTTGCAGATGTATAAGCATTTAAAAAGCTTTTTGCTTCCAATGCTGTTATATCTTTCTTTTCAGAACTAACATTTTCTTCTGCAGTGTTATCGCTGCTGCATGAAATGATAGAAATAAGAACTAAAAAAAAAGTAAAAATTTTAATTAAAATAAATTTCTTAATCATAATAATTGATTTATGGGTTAATTAATAATAAAACTTTTACAAGTGTAAAAAAAAACAATTAAAATAACGATAAAACACCCTTATTAATTTTTAAGAATTATCTTATATTGATTTGCTTCGTACATTAATTATTTTTCCTACATTTTTATTCATGTTAAATTGCTTTTTTCATAAATACAAATCTGATTTGTCAATGATCTGCCAGCCATCTTCAGAATAAATAAAATATGCTTTTTCTTTTTTTTCAGCAGGAAGGCCAGGCCATAATACTCCAAAATCATTCATTTCATATTTAACAATATACTCAACGTACACAATCTTTTTATTACTTGTTTCCGCAGTCACTTTAATGATTTTACTGAACCTTTTCGTTCCTATCTTCAACTTCTGAATTTTATATTCTTTATCCTCTGATGTCCTTTCAAGCAGAAAAGGTTTCGATAAATCAGTAAATTCTACCAAAGGTTTGTCACGATCTTTAAATTCCCTTACTTTCCTTATCTGCACGAGGCCTTTTTCTTCCAGTCCCGCATCCAGCATTCTTTTTGCATGGGCAGGATCATTCCGGAAAACTTCAAAATCAATAACTGAGGGATATTTATATTTATTAATAATCATATTTTCAGCAGTCTTAGGATCCAGTTCTTTTTTCTGGCATGAAATAAAAAGAAGCAGAAGCACTGGCACTATTTTTAATAATGTTTTCATAATCTCAAAAATTAAATTAATATTCTTTTATATGCTTAATAATTTTCTCTAAGGTTTTAATCACAAATTCTTTATCTTTTTCCTCAGGATTATAGGACTTGCTTCTGACGGATTGATAAGATAAATTTCGTTTAAAAGGCGTGGACAGATAAGGAACAATCGTTTTAAAAATCAGACTCATTGATCTTGCTTTCAATATTCTTGTTTCATCGGTTGCTCTCAAAATAAGCCCCATTTGATCAGAGGAAAGGGTGCACTGGATCTTGTTTTCATCAGTTAAATGTGAATTATTTGCTTTTCTTTTATAAGATAAAATATCTGATCCTACAGCTTCTTCCCGGTTTTGGAGGAAACTAATCTCTGATATAAACCAGTTCTCCAAAACATCCTTAACGTTCTGGTGGCTGGCATCAAATGTTATTTTTACGTTAGAGTGAAGCTGTTTGAAATCCTTGAAATAGAACAAAAGCAGGTTTAATTTGGCTGATTGTTTTTCAGCATTGTAAATATGTTCAGTCATTCTCTCCGTAAGTATCGAAATGTATTGCACCGAATTAAAGTTATGATCAATTAGAAGTTCATCAAGAGGAGTGAAAATGGAAGGATTTTCCAGATCGTCATTATGTTCTTCAAGTTGCTTTAAAAGCTCCCGGAAATAAAGGATCCGACGATAAGTAAGTTTTTTTCCATTATCAGCTTCAATAGCATTCTGCAGTATTTTTATAACTCGCTTCATCGTTAATTTATCAGACTCAGTGTTTAAATTCCTTTTACTGATTCTTTGCAGTTTTAATGCTAGTTCTTTTCTGCATACCATAAGATAGGTAATTGGAACTCTCTCATCTAGACTAAGATAATAAGAGAACCTATCCTCGATAAAAGAAATCAGATAATCCAGGCTTGAAATGAGAAGATCCGCTAGCCGCATTATTTTCTCTGATTGGATGACTCTTTCTGTTCGATTCTCAATAATACTGTCCAGCAGAAAAACTAGTGTTGAATGATATTGTCTGACTGTGACACGAATATGTCTTTTCTTTTTTAGTGAGAAGACTTCATTTTTTAGATGTACTTGTACTTTAATAGATTCTTTGGAAATATTTTCTGTAATAGCTGCTATATCATTATCGGTTAAACTATCAACATTAATGCTTAATGGATCAAAAGTCTGCAGTATCAAAGAATCAAACCATTCTAGTGGATATATAGTATTCATCATAGCATAGTTTTTTTTCTATAATTGCGTCAACAATTAGCTTCCGTTCAATTTGTCAAAAAAATTAGATCGATAGTCAGAAGGCGATAATAAAGTGTACTTTTTAAAGAATATCCTAAAAATTGACAGATTATCGAATCCCAATTCCTCTGCTATTTCTACCAAACTCAGCTGAATATCCTCAAGAAGAATTTTAGCCTCGCTTACAATTGCCTCTATTATTAAAAGTTTGACGCTCTTACCAGTTACTTCTTTAACTACTCTGTTTAAGTAAATTGGAGTGATAAAAAGAGCACCAGCATAAAATTGAACATGATGTTGCTTTTTATAATGAATTGATAATATTGTCAAAAACTCCATAACAATATTTTCTTTTCTTGTGAAGCTAGCTATTGAATTCCCTAGATGCTTCGTATAAATAACTTGAAGTTCGTAAAGGAATAAATTTAAACTTATGCGACGAAGTTCACTTTCACATCCTCCACTATTTGCATCCAGATTTACATAATATACAAGCCTATAAATAAGAGATAAAACTGAGTATTCGTTTTCATCCAGAGAAGCTTTCATCATTTCTTTTCTGATAAAAAAATAAAACGAATCAATAAGCTCTTTCTTCAGACAGTTTTTAACTGCAAATTCTGAAGAGAATGTAACTAGGTAAAGCTGCAGTCTATCTCGAATTTCAAGAATATTACAATCAGAGTCTTTAGGAATTATAATTAAATCTCGTGCAGACAAATCTTGAATAACATCTTCAAGTTTTAATTTAAAACTACCTGACCTAATTAGCAATATTGCTAAATTTTCAGATCTAAATTCATCTTCTCCACTAGTAACCGCTTCATACTTTTTAATAAGATGAATATCAAATCCCTCAATAGGACGGTTTTCCAGTTTTGTATTGATTAAATTCTTTATCATTATTTTACTCTTAACATTTTTAATATGCACCCTAATATTCAATCTTTAAATTTTCTTCGAATAATGAGAAAAAAAAAGAAATAAAGATTGGAGAGAGTTGTTATATAAAGTACATACGCAGAGATTCTAAGATTGCTTCTTAAAATCAGCGCACTATGATTTTCGGCTTCCATCCCATCATAGGTAAAAAGACCTATGATGAAATAGAGACCTGTCAGATTTATTAAAATCAGAAGTGTAAATAAAATGCTTCGCAGTTTCATTTTATAGGATTTTAAAAATCTTAGAAATTTTATTTGATTGCGTTTAAAAGAACTGCGAGATTAACAAAAGTCATCTGGCTCTTTTTCAAGAAAGAAGCTGATGGTCTGTTTGTTACAGAAGTCTGCCAATCAGGATCACGTTGTCTAGCTTCTGCATATAAGGAGTATCTTGAAATAGAAGAAACTTTTAGAATTGTATCTTTTTCATCTTCTTCCAAAATTGAATCAACTACAACTGCAGCTTCATAGGATACAATATGTTCGTAGACCTCATCATAGTCATCTTGCTGTCTGTTAATAAGATCTGCAACAAATGCATTTAAATTAGTTTTAACTGCAATACTCAAATCAGAGTCATCTATAATTTCAACTAGTTTTCCTTCGGGATCCGCTAAAATTAAAA
>NZ_JBHNPP010000020.1:0-100451 GCF_042436695.1 Flavobacterium sp. HJSW_4 | reverse complement strand
AAAGAAATAACGCACAAGCCATTTGTGCCACTTCCTAAATAGAGTTTATTATTATTTTGATCATAATAGATCGCGATAATAGTATTGGCTTCTAGTTCTTTATATTCTACAATGAATTCAGCGGTTAATTTTCCATTTAGATTTTTTAGCTTGTATATTTTATTTTTTACGCTAAGAAAAACCTGTCCAGTAGTGATATTCCAATAAAGTTTATGATTAGCATTGAATGCATTCAGTTTTCCAGAAGAGGTGCCTTTTTTTGAAAAACATTGGTAGTTTCCGTCACTAGACAAATAAAAAAGAGTGTTGTCTAAGGCAAAGAAATTAAAGATATTATCGTTTTTAAAAGCAATTTTTGAAATGCTTTTCATTTTAGAATCGCATAATTCTATTTTTTCCGAATCAAGAAAATAGATGTCTCCTGATGACAATCTAATAAAGAAGCGTTCGCGTTTATCAATAGTAAAATTGGAAGGAAGACCATCGTGAAAAAAGAAATGTTTGCCGTTTCGAGTTAAACTATATTTGGGACGATTCTTTTTTAGTATCTGAACTTTTGCATTTTTGATGAAAACAAGTTCTTTTTTGCTTTCGTTAAAACTGGTGAGACTATCCTTTTCAGTGCTTCCAAAAATATCTTTAAAACGATTATGCTCTAAAGTCGTATTTGATGAATTAAAGACTATAAAATTATTTCCGTCAAAGCGAACAATTCCATTTTCGGTCGTCATCCAAATAAAATGATGTTTGTCCTGAATGATGGCGTTTATGCTATTCTGATACAGTTCGTCATTATCCGCAGTGTACCATCTCGCCGTGTAGTTTTCTTGGCAGATGATTTTTGTTGTAGTAAGCAGCAGCAAAAAACAACAATAGCGAAAAGAAACAAAAGCTGTTATTTTGGACATCTAACTCATTTTATACAACACAAACTTAGCAAACATAAATTAGAAATTGCGGTTTGTAGTTTTAAATCTACAAGGCTGTAGGTTTATTGGGACAGCTAAAACAAGTTTTGTAATAGTCAGTACGACTATATTTGTCTTATTAAGGTTAAAGGCAAAGTTTTAAAAAAGTATGAAAATAGGAGTAATCGGTCTGTGTAGTTTTACAATGAATTTTGTAGATCGAGCAGCCCAGGCAGGACACGAAGTATTATTGAGTAATACCCGCGAAAATCGCCAATATAAAGATCTAGCTCTAGCAATGGGAGAGAATGTAAAACTGGTAAGCAGAAATGAAGCAGTAAGTGCAGCTATTTTGATTTTATTTATTCCGCGTGAAGATGTAGCGCTTTTTTTAACCGATCTGCCAGATATGGACGAAAAAATATTGATACATGCCAGTAATCCTATTTTTAGTTTAGAATGCCTTAAACCAAATTCAAAATCATCAAGTGAAATTATAGCTTCTCTTTTGCCAGAAGCTCATGTAATAAAGGTTCTTAATATCGTTAATCCGAGCGTACTTTCATTATTAAATCAAAGACCAAAGGGAAACGAAATATTTTATACAGGTACAGATAAAGAAGCAAAGAATAAAGTAAAGACATTTTTTAAAAGCCTTAACCTTGCTGGAGTAGATTTTGAAGATTTCTGTTTGCCCCCAAGAACGGCTTATTCGATGAATTAACTCGAGTAATTTTGTTACGAAACCAGCTTTGAATATAATCCATTATTCAACCCCCGAAATGTTCCCAGAAAAGCTAACTTTCTGGGACATTTTTTTTAAGGGTGTTTTTTAATCTGTCTTCAAAACAGCTTTTTTTTCAGCGCTTTTACTCAATAAAAAGACTGTGGAGATTATCAATAAACTTCCAATCCAATCGATAATAGAAAAAGGTGTTTTAAGCCAATAAACTGCCAAAACAGTGGCCGCAAGTGGTTCGGCAGATGCTAATAAACTGGCTTTTTGACCTCCAATTATTTTTACGGAATTTAGATAGAATGTAAACGCAATTAAAGTGCCGAATACAATGATTAAAGCAGTGTAAAGAAAGGTAAGCATGTCCCATTGTCCTTCTATTTGCCAAGGAGCTTTTACAAAACTAAAAGCAAAACCACCGCAAAACATTCCCCATCCAATAACTACTGAGGGTTTGTATTTATGGAGCAGTTTAGCAGGTTGTAAGGTATAAACAGCTAAAGCAATTGCCGAACTAAGTCCGAAAAATAAAGCAGTTTCAGAAATAGCCAATTTATTAAAATTTCCATGTGTAACTAGTAATATGGTTCCGGTTACGGCAAGTACGATGGCTAATGTTTCTTTTACTTTTGGCAGTTTTTTAAATTTTAAAGCCAAGAAAATGGCAATAATTATTGGTCCGCAGAATTGCAAAATGGTAGCAGTTGCAGCATTAGAATGTTTTATAGCTGCAAAATAGGTGTATTGTACCGAAAGCATTCCAGCGATGCTAAATACCAATAACTGAAAGGCATCTTTTTTTGATTTCCAGATTTCAAATACTGCTGTTTTTTCATTTAATTTCGAATAAAATAAAAGAATTATTCCTGAAACTAACATTCTTACGGTGATTAGCCATTCTACATTTAGTCCTCTTTCTTGAAATAAGAACTGTCCAAATGTTCCCGAAATTCCCCAAAATATAGCCGCTATAATGGCTAAAAGAAATCCCTTAAATATTGATTTACTCATTCTTGTGTTATTTGTTAATTTATAAAGTGCAAAATTGCATCATTATTGAAGGTTATTTTACTTAAATTTGAGGGTAAATTTGCAATTTTGTTTCATTTATGGATAGTTTTGATAGACAAATACTAGAAATTCTTCAAAAAAATAATTTAACTCCACAACGAGATATTGGAGAAATAATAGGATTATCTCCCGCCGCGGTACAGCGCAGAATAAAAAGAATGCGTGAAGAAGGAATTATCAAACATGATATTTCAATTTTAGAAAGGGAAGCTCTAGGAAATCCTGTAACTTTAATAGTGGAAGTATTTCTAGAAAGCGAACAAATCGATCTTATTGATGAAACCAAAAAGTCTTTCGTATCTTGTTCTGCAGTGCAGCAGTGCTATTATGTAACGGGAGAATCTGATTTTGTTTTAATAATTGTAGCAAAATCAATGGCAGAATATGAA
This sequence comes from Flavobacterium sp. HJSW_4, assembly GCF_042436695.1. Lineage (NCBI taxonomy): Bacteria > Pseudomonadati > Bacteroidota > Flavobacteriia > Flavobacteriales > Flavobacteriaceae > Flavobacterium > Flavobacterium sp. HJSW_4. The sequence continues at coordinate 97,347 of NZ_JBHNPP010000020.1, read as the reverse complement.
AAGCTTACCAGAGAATTGTTTTTTGCCAATAAAAATGTCAAAAGATTCAGAACTGTAGTCGCAATGGGAGTTGAAAAATTGGGTTTAAATATTCCGATTACATTATAGTTTACATCTTTTTAAATCTGCGTGAAACAAAAAACAATCTGTACTTTAGTACTATGAAAATCCAGCTGAAACAATCTTCTTTTCTTGAAAAGGAAATCAACGAACCGTATTATAACATTTTGATGTTTGATGGAGAAGCTGTTTTTTCTGTTGATTTAACCGATTACGAATGCAAAGGAAAATGTCTTTTGTTTTTAACGCCGTATCAATTGTTGCAATGGAAGAGTTCTTCAGCGCCTTTCATTAACATTTTAAGCTTTCACGGAGATTTTTATTGCATCGAATATCATAAAAAAGAAGTCGCTTGCAACGGAATTTTATTCAATGATATTTACAGTGAACCTTTTGTAATTGTTTCTGATTTTATTTACGAAGAAATTGCAAGCATTATTGAAAGAATGAAAAGGGTAGAAGACTCTGAACTCGATTATGATAATTCGATTCTAAAATCGTATCTGCAAGTTGTTTTGGCATTAAGCAGCAAAGAAAAACAGCTCAAAATGTCACCGCAGATTCAGGAATCTATTGGGAATGCAGATATCTTGAAGTTTCAACATTTGCTTGATAATCATTTTCTAGAAGCTAAAGAAGTCGCTTTTTATGCTTCTAAATACAATTTGAGTGTCAATACTTTCAGTAAAAGAATCAAAAAACATTTCGGAAAATCGCCTTCACAATTGATTCAAGATCGCATTGTTTTGGAAGCGAAGAAACTATTGCATTTAACTACGAAAACCATAAAAGAAATTGCAGACGATCTTAATTTTGAAGACGAATTTTATTTCAGCCGTTATTTCAAGAAAAGCGTTGGTATTTCGCCTAAAGAATTTAGAAAAGAAGTCGGTATTTCTATCGTGGCAAAATAGTCCATGAAAACTCCTTTACGTCCATTTTTATCCATGTAGCTGTAAAGTAATTTTGGCGTGTATTTAAAACATAATCAAAATGGAAAAATTACTAAGATTTGTAGCTGGTGGACAAAACAATTTTATTCACTTTTTAAGAATTGCCATATTCGTTGTAATGGCTTGGATTGGCGGATTAAAAGCCTTTAAATATGAAGCTGACGGAATTGTTCCGCTTGTCGCGAATAGTCCGTTTATGAGTTTCTTTTATAAAGATGCCAATAAAGAAGTTGTAAATGACGAAGGAAAAACGGTGAAAGCCTACACACTTCATAAAAACCTTGAAGGTAAAACTGTTGAGAAAAACATCAAATGGCACGAGGAAAACCGAACTTATATTTTCTCTTACGGATTAGGAACTGTTATTGTGACAATTGGTTTACTGGTTCTTTTGGGAATCTGGTTTCCTAAATTTGGTTTTGTCGGCGGACTTCTAACGTTCGGAATGGCGTTTGTAACTTTATCGTTTTTAATCACAACACCAGAAGTTTACGTTCCGAATTTGGGAGGAGATTTTCCAACACCAGAATTTGGTTTTCCGTATCTTTCTGTTGGAGGTCGTTTGGTTCTAAAAGACATTATTATGATGAGCGGCGGATTGATTGTAGCTTCAGATAATGCAAAGAAAATTTTAGAAAAATTTTATGGTTAATTAAAAGCTTAAAAATTAATCTCGCAAAGTCGCAAGGGCGCATTTTTTTTCTCTCGCAGATTTGGCAGATCTAACAGATTTTTTATTTCTATCATAAAATCTGCATTATCTGCTAAATCTGCGAGAGAAATAAAATATAGATTTATTAGGGAAATCAACACAGAATCTTTGCGGTAAAAAAACGCAACGAGAAGCAAAGAAATACAAAAAGCTGTGCAAGGTTTTAAATTCGCACAGCTTTTCTACTAAACATAAACTGATTATTCGTATTTCAAATATTTTAAAACATCTGCTTTTGTTGCTTGATACGCTTTCGCTAAAACAATAATTAAAGTAAGAATCAATAAAAAAACAAAAGAAATGAAGAAAGGCAAAACAGGAATTTCTATTCTAAAAGCAAAATTATTCAGCCATTTCTGCAGTAAAATATAAGCTGGAACAATCGTGATTATAAAACCTATTATGCAATACAAAACATATTGTTTGGACAATTCTTTTAGCAGCACATTGGTATCTGCGCCTAATGTTTTTCGAATGGCAATTTCTTTCATTCTACGCTGAATCGAATACGAAGCCAAAGCAAATAATCCAAACAAAGCGATAAGGATTACGACGACATTTAGCAATGAAAATAGATTCTTTTGCTTGACATAAGATTCATAAGTTCTAGCATATTCTTTATCGGCAAAATCGTATTGAAAAGGATATTCTGTATCAACTTTTGCTTTCCAAAATTTTTCGATTGCAGCAATAGAACTTTGAATTTGATCTGCTTTTAGTTTTACGTAAATGCGATTCATTTCACTGGCCATATCCAGCGATTTTATATGATAAAAAGTAACTGGCGGAACATCAACTTCTGGGCTCAAAAGATTAAAATCTTTAACCACGCCAATGATTCTCATTTTTTGATTTCCAATTTTAATTTCTTTTCCAATCGGATCTTTCATTTGCATTAAACTCAATGATTTTTCATTCACTAAAACCGAATTGATAGTGTCTGAAGCCATGTTTGGACTAAGATTTCTTCCTTTTATTACTTTTATATTCAACAGATTCAACATGTCATAATCAAGTCCGATGGCTTTTTGTTTGAAAAGTACATCTTGATACCAAATTGGCCATTGCGAATCGTCAGCTCCATCAAAAGAAAGCAAGCCAGTTGAAACTTTTTCAACGCCTTTAATTTTTGAAAGTTCCTGTTTTATAGTATTGTATCTTTCAAAAATGTTCTTTCCAGCATTTTCTCCTTGATAATACGAAGACGGCAGATTTAATGAAATTGCCATAACCTGATCGCCTTTAAAACCAAGATCTTTATTGTTTAAATATTTAATTTGCTGATAAACAATTACAGAGCCAATTATGAAAAATGAAGCAATGGCAAATTGAACAATCAGCATTCCGTTTCTAATCCAGACACCACTTTTGCTTCGCGAAAAATTGCCTCTTAATACTTTTAAAGTTTCAAAATTAGCAACATATAGAGCAGGAAATATTCCAGCAAAGACAATGGTTATGATAAAAACGAGTATTAATTGAAGATAAAATTGGCTTTCGACTATTCTTAGATTTTTCTCTAAAAAAGAATTATAAAAAGGAAGTGCAATTTCTACAATCATTAAGGCTAATAAAACCGAAAAGGCAGTCATCAAAAAAGTTTCAAAAATAAATTGCCAAACAATCTGCTTTTTGGATGCGCCCAAAACTTTGCGAACACCAACTTCTTTGGCTCTTTTAATCGAATTTGCAGTTGCCAAATTAATGTAATTGACAATGGACAAAATAAGAATCAAAACCGATAAGCAAGCCATAATGACCAAAAACTGATAATTTCCTCTGCCTTCAGGATAACCGTCGGTTACAGAATGCAATCTTGCTGACGAAAGCGGTTCCATCAAAACCTTAAAACTTCCCATTTTCTTAACCATTTCTTCAGGTGTAAAACCTGCTTGTTGGGCAGTTCTTACAATAATCTCATCATAAAATACTTTATCAAGCATTTTTCTAGTTGATTCTGCTTTTGATGGATCTTTTAGTTTTACTAATACTTTTAAAACAAAAAGCCCAGGGTTTTTAACAGGATCTGCCAAGTCTTTCATGTGGTTGATGACGATGTTAGGCGCAATTGACGAATTTCCCGGAATGCGATAAACGCCAGAAATCGTGAACATAGCATCCAAACATTTGATTTGTTTTCCCACAGGATTTTTATTCCCAAAAAAGCGTTGGGCAAGTTTTTCAGAAATGGCGATACTGTTTTCGTCTTTTATAGCCGATTTGGGATTTCCATAAATAAATTCAAAAGGAAAAAGAGAGAAGAAATCTTTTTCGGCATTTACGATTTTGTCTACAAATTCCTTTTGCCCATTATAAATCACTTTGTCTTTTTGATACCATTCATCTGCGTAAACAACAGTTTCTACGTTGGGATCATTTTGTAAATGCGGTTTTAAACGTACAGGATTATTTGCTGTTACAGGCATATCGCTTAATTGTGCCAATACCTGATAAACACGGTCTTTTTCTGGATTCCAAGCGTTGTAGCTGTGTTCGTCGTTCCAATATAAGAGCGCGAAAATCAAACCTGAAATTCCAATTGATAACCCGAGAATATTAAGAGCAGTAAAAAGTTTACTGTGTTTTATTTGATAGATAAATATATTGATCCAGTTTTTTAGCATCTTATTCGTATTTTAAATAACGTAAAACATCCACTTTGGTTACCTGATAGGCTTTTGCTAAAACAATCGTCAGCGTTAAAAATAACAGCGAAACAAAAGCCAAAAGAAAGGGTAGAGGCGGGATATCAATTCTAAAAGCAAAATTTTCAAGCCATTTCTGCAATAAGAAATACGCAGGGACAGTTGCGATTAAAAAACCAATTACACAGAAAAGCACGTATTGTTTAGACAATTCTTTTAGTAAAATTGTGGTATCTGCACCAAGCGTTTTTCTAATGGCGATTTCACGCAATCTTCTTTCCATAGAAAAAGAAGCTAGAGAAAACAATCCGAAAACGGCAATTAAGATTACGATAATGTTCAGTAAGGCAAATAAATCCCTCTGATTCTCATATTTCTTGTACGTTCTCGCATAGTTTTTATCTACAAAATTGTATTCGAAAGGATATTCAAAATCTACTTTTTTGATCCATAATTTGTTGATCTCTGCAATGGTTTCTTGCATATTATCTGGCGAGACTTTTACGAAAATATGACGGATATCGTCTTTTACTCCGTTGATTTTAGTAACATAAAAAAATATCATTGGCGAAATACGACTTTCCATTCCGAAGTAATTAAAATCATTTACGATTCCGACTATTTTTACTTTTTCGTCTCTCCAGACCAATGTTTTATTTAGAATGTCTTTCTCTGGAATTAGTTTTGCCGCAGTTTCATTTACTAAAATATTAGAAATAGTGTCAGATGAAAAAGCTAGGTTTAATTTTCGTCCTTTCAATAGTTTCACATCTAGGATATCGAGCATTTCAAAGTCCATTCCCATTTCTTGAATCATAAATGAAGTATTGCTTTTATAGCTCGCAGTTGACCATGAATTTTCTTGAGACCCCATGGCAAACAAAGCGGTAGAAACGGCTTCTACGCCTTTTATTTTACTTATCTCTTGTCGCGCTTTTTTGTAACGTTCATATTGTTTTTCATTCTTTTTTGCTTTAAAAGTAATGTCTAAAACCTGGCTTCCTTTAAAGCCTAAATCTTTCTCAGCCATGAAGTTGACCTGTTTGTAAACAATAAAAGATCCGATAATGAAAAAAGCGGCCACGGCAAATTGTAAAACCAGCATCCCATTACGGAGCCAAATCCCTTTTTTGCTTCTTGAAAAATTTCCTTTTAGAACTTTTAAAGCTTCAAAATTAGAAACATAAATTGCTGGCAGAACTCCAGAAACAATAATGACTAATAACGTAATCAGAATCAGTTGAATATAAAATTGAGATCCAATTAAAACTAGGTCTTTATCCAAAAAAGAATTGTAAACAGGAAGTGAAATCTCGACAATCACTAATGCTAAAAGAACAGAAAAAAGAGTAGTTATTGCGGTTTCAAATAAAAACTGCGCTACGATTTGTCCTTTTCTGGCTCCAGTAATTTTTCTAACGCCAATTTCTTTGGCTCTTTTTATCGCATTTGCTGTCGCGAGATTGACATAATTTACAATCGAAAGCAATAAAATCAAGATTGACAATCCCATTAAAATAAGGAGGTACTGTAGTTTTCCACCTTCTTCTGGAAAAGGATTGCTTCCTTTGTACATACGTGCTTCAGGCATCGGAAGCAGACTTGATTTTACGGGTTCTCCGTATTTTTTTATAAATGCTGCAACGGTTAAACCTTCTTGTTTTGCATATACTTTGGTGCAATTGTCTAAGAAAAGTTTATTAATAGTTTGTACGATTCTAGAAGTTGCCTTCGGATTTTTAATCTTAAGAATAAGTCCGTAATGATAACCCCATTCATTTTTTGTTCTTTTTAAATCATCTTCAATTATGGTTGTAACAGCACTTGGCATGACAGACGTTTTTTGAGAAATTTTGTACACGCCTCGAACCGTAAAAAGCTGTCCTTCGTATTTTACGAGTTTTTCTAACGGATTTTCATTTCCAAATAAGCGTTTTGCAGTCTCTTCAGATAAAGCGATACTATTCCTGTCTTGAAGCGCTGTTTTGGCATTTCCGTAAACGAATTGAAAAGGGAAAAAAGAGAAAAAATTGGCTTGAGCGGTAAAGATTTTACTGATCATTTCTTTTTTTCCGTTATACGAAATTACATCTCTCGCATATTCGGCATAGAAATAACAATAACTATCCAAATCTGGTGAAACAGCTTTTAACAAAGGGCCTGTCGTAGCAGGGTTTGTTGACCATATATTGTTGTTGCCAATGTCATTCATAACAGAATAAATCTGTCCTTTTTCAGGATTCCATTGGTCGTATGAATGCTCATCGTTCCAAAAGAGAATAGCAAAAATTAAAGTTGCCATTCCGATGGATAATCCTAAAATGTTCAGAATCGAAAACAGTTTATTGTTTTTGATCTGATATATAAATGTGTTAATATAATTTTTAAGCATTTTACTCGTATTTTAAATATTTTAAAACATCAACTTTTGTTACTTGATACGCTTTTGCTAAAACTATTGTCAGCGTTAGAAAAAGCAATGAAACAAAAGCAAGAATAAAGGGTAGAAGCGTAATATCTATTCGGAAAGGAAAATTTTCTAGCCATTTTTGCAATAGCAAATAAGCAGGTACAATTCCGATTAAGAAACCAATGATACAGAAGATTACATATTGTTTAGACAGTTCTTTCAGTAACATATTGGTTTCAGCACCAAGCGTTTTTCTTATTGCAATTTCTTTTAATCTTCTTTCCATAGAAAAAGAAGCTAAGGCAAATAAGCCGAAAACTGCAATTAGAATCACCACAACATTCAATAGAGCAAATAAGTTTCTTTGATCTTCGTACTTTTTAAATGTTTTTGCGAAGTTTTTATCCAAGAAAGTATATTCAAAAGGATATTCTGAATCTACGTTTTTAGACCAAAAAGTTTTTAGTGCCGATATAGTTTGCAGCATATCTTTAGAAGAAACTTTCACAGAAATCGTTTCAATGCTATTCTGCGTCCATTTTTGAGTATTGATATGAAAGAAAATCATCGGACTAATTTCTGTATCAAGGCCATAATAATGAAAATCTTTTACGACTCCCACGACTTTGTATTTTTCTCCTTGCCAGTCAATTATTTTATCTAAAGGATTTTTTTCGTTCATTTTTTTGGCTGCGACTTCATTTAATAAAACATTAGAAATCGTATCAGAAGCCAGTTTTTCAGAAAGAAAACGTCCTTTAACTAATTTAACGCCCAACATTTCCAACATTCCGAAATCTGAACCCAATTGTTGAATGATAACTTCAGGAATATTTTTATAATGCAAACCGCCTCTCGAAGACCAATTTTCACCAATAGCGAAGGCTCCAGCTGAAACTGATTCAACACCTTGAATTTTCTTTATTTCCTGTTTTAAGCTTTCATATCGCGCAAATTGCTCTTTGTCCTTTTGTGCTCTAAAAGTGATATTTAATATTTGAGATCCGTTAAAACCCAAGTCTTTTTCAACCATAAATTGAACTTGCTGATAGACTATAAACGAGCCAATAATAAAGAAAACTGCGATAGCAAATTGTATAACCAGCATACTGTTTCTAAGCCATATACCGCTTTTGCTGTGCGAAAAATTTCCTTTTAAAACGCTCAAAACTTCAAAATTTGAAATATAAACGGCAGGAAAAACACCACTCACAATAACGACAAGAATAAAAATTAAAATAAGCTGTATGAAAAACTGAGATCCCGCAAGAACTAACTCTTTGCTCAAAAGCTGATTATAAAATGGCAAAGAAACTTCAACAATTACAAGTGCTAGCAACAAAGCAAATAGCATAGTTAGAGTGGTTTCAAACACAAATTGAAGCACAATCTGTCTTTTAGTTGCGCCAATAATTTTTCTCACACCAACTTCTTTTGCGCGTTTTATGGCATTAGCTGTAGCTAAATTGATGTAATTTACAATCGACAGCAATAAAATTACAATTGATAATCCCATCAAGATTCGTAAAAACTGAAGATTTCCTGTTCCTTCCGGAAAGGGATAACTGCCTTTGATAAGTCTAGAATTTTCAAAAGGAATTACGATTGTTTTCAAAGGTTCGCCGTATGTTTTAATAAACAATTCTAGTGTCATGCCTTCATTTCTAGCTTGTCTTTTATAGTTTTTTTCTATAAAAATTTCATCTAGAGCTTTTTTTACTAGCGGCGCATCACTTTTTTTCTTCAATTTTAGAACTAAACCATAATTGAAACCCCAATGATCCTTATGTTTTTCAAGACTTTCTTCAATGCTATTGGTAATAGCATCTGGCATGACAACCGATTTTCCTGGTATCTTATAAACACCGCGAACTACATACGTTTTGTCATCATATTTTACCTGTTTTCCGATTGGATTTTCATTCTTAAAAAATCTAAAAGCCGTTTCTTCAGAAAATACAATGCTTTGAGGTTCTTGAAGCACAGTATTTGGATTTCCATATTTGAATTCATACGGAAAAAAAGAGAAGAAACTTTTTTGCGCAGAAAAGATCTTATCTACAATTTCTGTTTTTCCATTAAATTGAATGGCCTCTTTTGAGTAATAGTCCCTGAAATAACAATAGTTTTCTACGTATGGAGTAGAAGATTTAAGAAGTGGCGCTGTAATGGCAGAATTGGTAGCAAAAATATTTCCCTTTCCAACATCATTCATCACGATAAAAGTTTTATCCTTTTCAGGATTCCATTTGTCGTATGAGTATTCATCATTCCAGTACAGCGTTGCAAAGATTAAACCCGCAATTCCTATACTCAAACCAAGAATATTCAGAGCTGTAAAAAGCTTGTTATGCTTCAATTGATAAATAAATATATTAAGCCAATTTTGAAGCATAAACTAGTTTTTAGCAGTTACTAAAACATCTACATTTCTATGATTTGCTTTTTCTGAAAGGATTACACCATCTTTCATGAAAATAGTTTTTTGCGAAAAAGAAGCATCATAATCAGAGTGCGTAACCATCAAAATTGTCGATCCGCTAGCGTGAAGATCGGTTAGTAATTCCATTACCTCGTTTCCGTTTCTACTGTCAAGATTTCCAGTTGGCTCATCGGCCAAAATAATTTTCGGATTATTGATTAAAGCTCTCGCTACGGCCACACGTTGCTGCTGTCCGCCTGAAAGCTGTTGCGGAAAATGTTTTAACCTATGGGCGATTCCCAAGATTTTTGCCATATCATTTACGCGAGACTTTCTTTCTGCAGAAGGAACATTGTTGTAAATCAAAGGCAATTCGATATTATCAAAAACCGATAATTCATCAATTAAATTGAAATTCTGGAAGATGAATCCGATGTTTTCTTTTCTGGCTTGCGATTTTTGTTTTTCCTTCAAGCCAACCATTTCCTGACCAAGTAGATCATAGCTTCCGCTAGAAGCGCTGTCTAAAAGTCCGATGATGTTTAATAAAGTCGATTTTCCGCTTCCAGACGGCCCCATAATCGATACGAAATCGCCTTGATTGATGGTTAACGAAATTTCGCTTAATGCTTTAGTTTCTAATTCTTCAGTTCTAAATACTTTTGAAAGTTTTGTAATGGTAATCATAATTGACTGTTTTAATTTTTGATTGATTTATTGTTTAATTTTTTTTAATTGCATTCTGATTGTGTCTTTATACAATACCATATTCCACTGCATAGAATTGCTGTCGAAATTATTAATTTGAACAGGAATTGTATCGGGATTTTGCAAGTTTCTTTCATATGAAATTACTTTAAAGGTATTTTTTGCGTCATCAAATCTATATTTCATATAAATTGAGGCGCTATCGACGTACATATTCGGATTTGGACAGAAGAAAATTTTCTCTCTTTCTTCGATATAAATAGTTTTCCACGCTGAACTATCTTTTTCCCATGCTTTTTCAGGAATTATTTTGCCATTTTTAGAAAGGCTTTCAACTTTCCATTTTCCAAAATATTTTTTAGAAAGCTGTACTTGATTACTGTAATAAAGCACAAATAAACAAGGAATTAAAATGCAAAAAACACGGGCTACGAAACGCAAAGCTTTATTTTTTACAACCGAAGAAGTTATTTTAACAGAAGTAAACAAAGCAATGATGTCTTTTTTATACTGAAATAATAAATAAGCCAAACCAAGCATAATTATTATTGAGGTAAAACATGTAATTGGGCCAATATTATAAAATAGATTAATCAGTAAAATATTGAACATTACTGGCATTAGCAATACTAATCCGAGTAAAATAGATCGTTTAAATAGTAATGCAAAACCTCCAGAAATTTGCAATATGGCAACTATAATTGAAAGTCTATAAGAGTATCCATAATATTTCCAAGTAAGTTCCTGACCAGTTAGAGTGCTTACCAAAGAATCATTTATATGGTAAGAAAAAGAAAAATTGACATCTATAATCTTTTCAAAACCAAAAATGCAAACATGAAAAGCAAGCCAAAAGCGCAATAATGAAATGAGTGTATTCTTGTATTTTTCAGAGTTTATGCTATTGCTTTTTTCTTTATAATTCCAATAGAAAGAAAAAACAATTGAAAACAAAATCGCTAATAATAAACTCAACATTCCAGCGGCATTTATAAACTTGGTAAGATTGTATGGGAGAATAGGTAATATCACAAAAAGTAAAGCGTTGACTCCGCCCACGATTGTGAGGAAACTTAAATAAAATTTTGATAGCCAGTTAGATTGGATTGTTGATTGATAGGGAGTCATAAATGATAATGGTTTTAGTTGGTTTATTTTTTAGGATTTAAAATTTTCACAATGTGTAATCGCTATTTATTTTGCTATTTTTACTTCCGAAAGCTGTTAATTATTAATGATTTACAAGTTCTAATGTGATTTTCGTGCCAATAAATTAAACCTTGCAATTGCCTTATTTTTAAGGATTTGTTTTTCGAAATAAAATTGAATTGTCCATTAATGGACACCTTTCGTCCAAAACCGAACAAAAATGAAAAAGACCAACGCTTCTATTTTAATCATCGACGATCAGGAAGACATACTTTTTGCGTCAAAAGTCTATCTGAAAAAGTATTTCGAGAACATTTTTACTTTAAATAATCCGAAAAATATTGTCGAATTATTAGCAAAAAATACCATCGATGTTGTTTTGTTAGATATGAATTACAGATTAGGATTTGAAGATGGGAGAGAAGGTTTGTACTTATTGAAAGAAATAAAAACGCTTTCGCCAAAAACAGTTGTGATTTTAATGACGGCTTTTGGAAAAGTAGAAACCGCTGTTGAAGGATTAAAATCGGGTGCTTTTGATTATATATTAAAACCTTGGGAAAATAAAAAGCTTTTAGAATCGGTGAAACAAGCTGTAGATAAAGCACGAAAAGAACAGAAGAAAAATAAAGAAGTTGAGATAAAAGAGGAATTTTTTGTTGGTACTTCTGAAATTATAAAAAAAGCTTATTCATTAGCAGATAAAGTGGCAAAAACAGATGCTAATGTTTTGATTTTAGGAGAAAATGGAACAGGAAAATTCGTTCTCGCTCATCATATTCATTCGCAATCAGAAAGAAAAAATCAACCTTTTATTGCGGTCGATTTGGGTTCTTTAAATTCAAATATTTTCGAAAGTGAATTATTCGGTTATGCAAAAGGTGCTTTTACAGATGCTAAAACAGATACGCCTGGACGTTTTGAAATGGCGCAAAACGGAACAATTTTCTTAGACGAAATAGGAAATGTACCACTTCATTTACAATCAAAATTGCTTCAAGTTATTCAAACCAAAACAATAACACGATTAGGGGAAACAAAAGCAAGACCTTTGAACGTTCGTATTATTACCGCAACCAATTTAAACTTAAAACTAGAAGTTGCAGACAAAAACTTCCGTGAAGACTTGTATTATCGTATAAATACGATGGAAATTATTTTGCCTCCGCTAAGAGAAAGACACGAAGATAAGATTCCGCTTGCGGAATATCTTTTGGATAAAATGATTGAAAAATACGGAAGAGACGAAATTGCGTTTGATAAAAAAGTTTTAGAGCAAATTGAAAAACACGCTTGGAACGGAAACATTCGAGAAATGGAAAATAAGATAGAACGCGCCGTTATTCTTTGCGAAAACAACACAATCACAGTTTCTGATTTGGATTTAGAAATGATAACGCCTTACGAAGAAAATCCAGATGATATTCAGCTTTCTTCGGTTGAAAAAGCTACGGTTGAGAAAGCGCTTCTTAAAAACAATAATAATATCAGTAAAACGGCCGAAGAGTTGGGCTTGTCAAGAGGCGCGCTTTATAGACGTTTGGAGAAGTTTAATATCAATATCGGCTAATTATGTTGAAGACTTTACAAACTTACAAACTCATTTTCCTGCGATTGATTTTTATCGTCATCGGAATCGAATTGTCGCTTTATTTTTTTAAAATCGGTTTACTTTTTACTGGAATATTCGGACTTTGCATGGTTTTTCTGCTTGGTCGCGAAATGTATTTTTATGTTCGAAATCTGGTTTTGGTTTACAATAAAACCATTTCTTCAATTTTACAGAATGATTTCAGTTCTGATTTTTCAAAACATAAATTCAATAGCAGTTACAACGATTTGTTCAATTTGTATGAAACGCTGAAAAACAAACAAAATGAGCAAGTTACGAGAGATATTATTTATCGTTCAATTCTAAATAATATTGAATCGGGCGTCATTATTTTGCAGAAGCAAGAAGCAGATTGGAGCATTTTTTTAATGAATGATTATTTTTCGAATCATTTTAATGTTTCTAAGGTTTCGAAATGGAAATATCTTAAAAATCAGTTGCCGGCTTTATGTGAGATTATTGAAGAAGATGATTTTCATGAAATTAAAACTTCAATCGAAATCAGTATCAACGAACAAAGCAGACAAACTTTTGTTTTACAGGCATCAAGAACCGAAATTTTTGAACAGGATTATTTCATCGTTTTACTAGATTCGATTCAGAATGTAGTCGAGAAAAAAGAAAAAGATGCTTGGATTAATTTGATGAAAGTGATTTCACATGAATTGCTGAATTCTATAACGCCAATTCGTTCCATCTGCCAGAATCTGGAAGATTTAGTTGAGCAAGATTCGCTTTCGTCAGAAGATTTAGAAGACATCAAACACAGCGTTCAAACGATGTTGAGACGAAGCGACCATTTGCAGAAATTTGTTGAAGGTTATCGAAAACTTGCAATGCTGCCTTCTCCAAAAAAAGAAAAAGTAGAATTACAGCATTTAATTGAAAACTGTATTCAAATTATGAATCCGTTATTCAAGAAAAATAATATTGAAGTCCGTAATTTAGTTACCCAAAATTATTGGATAAACGTCGATTCTCAGCAGACAGAACAAGTGTTGATCAATTTATTGACAAACTCAATTAATGCATTAGAAAACAAAGATTCGAAGCAAATTTCGATTTCGGCGGAAGCCAAAAATAACCGCGTTTTTATTCGAGTTATAGACAACGGAAAAGGAATCGAAAAAGAAATTGAAGACAAAATTTTTCTTCCTTTTTACACCACCAGAACCGAAGGCGCAGGAATTGGTTTGACTTTATCTAAAAACATTATAGAAGCACACGGCGGTTATATTTCGCATAGAAACGAAAATAATCAAACTGTTTTTGAGATTTCTTTGATTGAAAATTGATAGGTTTTTTTTAAAATAAGATTTTAAAAACTGTTATGTATTTTTTTTTAAATTTGTGAGAGAGCAGTTTTAAAATGACTCTCGTAAACATACAAAAAGTAACATATGAGTAGTAATACAACATCTTCAATAGCTTCTAATTTTCTTTCTGATTTAAAAACGCAAACTTCTGATTCTCATAAGAAATTAGAAGAACTTCCAGTTTCAATGTCGATTATGTCGCCAGAAATGAAGGTCGAAGATTATACGTATTATCTAAGTTTAATGCACGATGTTCACAACGATACGGAGGGACTTATTTTTCCGTTTTTTTCTAATTTAATTGATGATTTAGAACAAAGAAGAAAGAAACATCTTATAGAGAATGATCTTTTATTTTTAAATTCTAGTAAAACAAATACAGAAAAGGTTTTTCAAACTGAAGGAATTTCTCCTGCTTTTGCATTAGGAATTTTATATGTGGTGGAAGGTTCAACACTTGGCGGAAGGTTTATTTTGAAAAATGTTTCGAAAGTATTACAACTTTCTGAGGAGAAAGGCGTTTCTTATTTCAATGGTTATGGAGAAAAAACAGGAAGTTTTTGGAAATCTTTTCTAGCTTTTCTATCAGAATATGAGCAGGAACACAATTGTGGAGAGGAAATTATAGAAGGAGCTGTATTTGCTTTTGACAGCATTTACAAGCATTTTGACCGAAAGTAAAAAATGAAAATTAAAGATATAGTTAATCGTGAGATAGTTAATTTAACCAATTGCGAACACGAACCCATACATATTCCTGGTAAAATACAACCTCATGGTTTTCTATTAGGTATTACGACTGGCTGGAAAATAGATTTTTGTACAGAAAATATTGCTGTATATTTTGACTTGACTCATACTCAAGTATTAGGAAAAGATTTTGCAGCTGTTTTTGGTTCAATTGCCCAAGAAGAAATATTGGCATATATAAAAGGGGATGAAATTCAAGATGCTTTTCCTCTTGAAATAGAAATACTTGGAAAATTATTTCAAATTAATATTCATAAAAGCGGTGCTGTTTATGTTTTAGAAGCTGAGTTGCTATTTCCTGATAGAGAAAAATTGGCTGATGCTTACAAACAAACTATTCAGTTTGTGAGCCAAATGAACAGAACCAAATCACTAAAAGATTTATGTGCTCTTGTTGCGCAAGGAACGCGTGAAATAACGGGTTACGATCGTGTAATGATTTACCGTTTTGATGAGCAGTACAATGGAGAAGTATTTGCAGAAGATTGCAGAGAAGATTTAGAACCTTTTCTAGGATTACATTACCCACATACGGATATTCCTGCTCAGGCCCGCGAATTATACATCAGAAATCAGCTTAGATTGATTGTTGATATTAATTACGAACCAGTTCCAATTTATACGGTTGATGATAAAGAAGGAAAAAATCTGGATTTAAGTCTTTCTATTCTAAGAAGTACATCACCAATTCACGTAGAATATTTAAAAAATATTGGAGTAGGAGCAACGTTAACCATTTCTCTAATTCATCACGATAAATTATGGGGATTAATTGCCTGTCATCATTATTCGGAAAAAAATATTTCTCCTGAAATTAGATTGGCAGCAAAACTTCAAGGACAGTTTATTACTTCTCAAATAGATATTAGACAGTCTAATGACGAATATATTAATGCGCAGAAAACTATTTTGGCATTAGAACAATTAACAGCGCTCGAACTTTCTATTGTAAAAGAATCTTTAGAAAAAATTATTGAAGCGCCACAATTATTGGAAATTGCTAATGCTTCTGGCGTTTCTATAGTTTCTAGAGATAAAATCTATAAAAAAGGATTAACTCCGTCTGAGGAAGACATTTTAAGTCTTGTTGAAAAAATTACCAGCAACAATGTAACTGAAATTTTTTCAACGAATAAAATCACAGACCATTTTCCTGAATTTGCTGAAAATTCTAATTTCGCTGGAATCATCTATCATTCATTGGGTATTGATGGTCATATAATTTGGTATAGACCTGAAACAATTTCAGAGATTAACTGGGGCGGGGATCCAGAGAAAAGTATTATTAAGGATGCTAATGGACTGCATCCTAGAAATTCTTTCGATATCTGGAAACAGATTGTAAAACATCAGAGTATTCCTTGGAAACAGTATGAAATTAATGCTGCAGCTCAATATGCCCACACTTTACATAATCAGCTAATTTTGATTATGCTTAGTGAAGAAGAAGAAAAATATCGCAGTCAAAGCGAAATATTAAAAGAAACCAATTCAGAGTTAGAAAATATCAACTGGATTAGTACACACGATTTACAGGAACCATTGCGCAAAATTCAGCTGATTACTTCAAAAATGCTGACGGAACTCGATGTTATTTCTACAGAATCTATTTCGAATTCGTTACAACGTGTTTCTAAATCTGCTAATAGAATGAGTGGTTTGCTAGAAGATATTTTGAAATATACTCGAATAAAAAACACAAGAGATAAATTACAAGAAGTAGATTTAAATAAAATTTTGAAGTCTACTATTAAAGAAATGCACGAAAGCATTAAAGAAAGTGGCGCTGTAATTGAGAATGAAAACCTTCCGGAAGTTCATGCTATTGGATTTTTAATGCGTCAGTTGTTTATTAATATTCTTCAGAATTCCATAAAATATGCTTCGGCAGAAAGACAACCGAAGATTGTAATAACGGCTTCTCAAGAGCCAGTTTTAATACATGACAAATACAAAGTATACTGCCACTGGGTTCGTTTTTCTGATAACGGAATTGGTTTTGAGCAACAGTATGCCGAATCTATTTTTAAAGTTTTTACAAGACTTCATACACAAGAACATTATACCGGTTCTGGAGTAGGTTTGGCACTTTGTAAAAAAATTATGCAGGCTGTAGGAGGAGATATTCGCGCCGAAGGAAAACCTAACGAAGGTACCGATATCATTATCTATTTTCCTTGTGATCCTTCAGATATACTTTTGCCTATTTAAAAGACTAAAAAACTCAGAAACATTGTGAAACTTTGTCAAAGTTTCAAACTTTGACAAAGCTTACAACAAATATTTAAACATAGCCCAAAGGTTCAACTTTGGGATTAGAGATTGCGATTAGATCTATGTTATTTTCAATAAAGTGAAACGCCTTTACACATTCAACAATCTATGTTTCTATGTGTTTAAAAAATCAGCATAATCAGCTCAAATCTTATTAAATCTACATGAAAAAATCAACTTAATTTTTTCGAACAAAAAGTTTTAACCTATTACTTTTAAAATTCACTTCAGAGATAATAGTCGCAGAAAAAATCAAAGTTCCGCCCAAAAGTAAGCGCCACGAAAGATTTTCTCCCAAAATAAAGAAAGCTCCAATGGCACCAAAAACAGGCTCGAACAAATAAATAACCGCTACACGTTCTGCTGATAAATAACGTTGTGAAATGTTGGAAACCGTGTACATAAAAGCTGTAGAAAACAAAGCGCAGTAAACAGCACCCAACCAAAATGTGTCGTCTTTTGGAAACCAAACAGCTTGCGAATCAGTAAGCGCAATACAAAAAGTAAATAAAGCGCAAAATGCAAACATCGGTACAATCGAGTACAAAAGATTTTTGGCTGCCGAATGTTTTTCGACAGAAATCAAATAAACGGCAAAAGCAAATGCGCCAGAGATTGTAAATAAATCGCCGACGTTTATGGTAAATTTGTCTGTTATCGCAATAATAAATAATCCCGTTAAAGCAGTCAGAGCCGCAATCCAAATTTTCAAAGGCGTATTGGTTCTGTAGATCGCTAATTTCAGCATCGGAATAATAATTACTGTCAATCCTGCAATGAAAGAACATTGCGAAGCATCGGTATATTTGAGCGCCGTAGTCTGTAATTGAATACCTAAAAACATAGGAACAGCAAGTATAAAACCCGTTTTAATCGCTTCTCGATTAATATCTTTAACGTATTTCCAGAAAACAATACTCAATACAAATACAGCCAAAAGGAAACGATAAAATAAGAAAATGTTGAGCGAAAAATTTCCAATTGCCATTTTGGTAACCGAATAAGAAACGCCCCAAAATGCAGTGCCCAGAATTAGTAAAAACAATAAAAGCTGTCTTCTTTCCATTTTAAATCAATACTTTTTTCATCATTAAATCAGTTTGTTCGTCGTCGCCTAATCTGAAAATATGTGTGTCAAATTGCACGAAACCATTTTTGGTGTAGAAACTTACCGCTCTGAAATTCTCTTCCCAAACGCCCAGCCACATATAAGTTGCTTTTAGTTCTTCGGCAGTTTTTTCAGCTTGAGCGTATAAGGCTTGCGCGACTTTTTTGCCATGAAATTCTTTTGCTACATAAATACGTTCTACTTCTAAAGCGTTTAAATCTTCTTTTTCTGTTTGAGCTTCAGCTGTATTCAATTTTAGATAACCAACGACTTTTTCGTCTAAAACGGCTAAATAAAAGTAAGACGAAGGATTGTTTAATTCAGAAGTCAGTTTTGCTGTTGCGAAGCTTTCATCCAGATATTTTTTCATGTTTTCTTCGCTGTTTACATCAGCAAAGGTTTCAGAAAAAGTTTGTCTTCCAATTGCTTGCAGTTTTAAAACATCATCTGCTGTTGCTTTGATTATTTCTAGAGTATTCATTTTTTATTTCTTTAATGCGTTAAAAGCTATTTTTTATTCTTGATAAATGCGTAAATTGCATCAATGGATTTACAGCAGATTAAATATTTTTTGGCCTTAGCCCGCGAACTTCATTTCTGGAACACTGCCGGAAAAATGAATATTACACAATCAGCATTGAGCCGTCAGATTCAGTCTTTAGAGAATCAGCTTGGCGTACAGCTGTTTGAACGTAATAAACGCAATGTCAAACTTACAGCAGCTGGCCAATTCTTAAAAGAAAAATGGGAGGTAGAATTGAGTAAATTAGAATTTATTCATCAATCTGCCCGCCAGATTCAGTTAGGGGAGAGCGGTACGATTACCATTTCTCATCCCGATTCTATTTCGGCTTCTATGATGCCCGAAATTTTATCTCGTATTTCTGATGCTTTTCCAAAACTTAAAGTCAAACTGGTTCAGGTTTTGTATGAGAATCAGCAGGATTTCCTTCGCAATTATAAAATCGATTTGGCGATTACGAGAGATATCAATAATGCTAAAGATATTCAGTCTCAAAAAATCTATACCGATCATTTAGCGATCGTCGTTCCCGAAAATCATCCTTATAAAACTCCCGAAGATCTGACCAAAGAAACGCTTGGTTCTCAAAAGTTTATATTGCCAACCAACGATGAAGGAAGCAGTTACAGCGATCTTATTCGAAGGTTATTCAATTCTTTAGAAAATGCTCCAGAAGTTTATCTTCATTCTGAATTTGGTTCTTCAATTATTGCTTTGGTTCGAAAAGGACTCGGAATCGCGATTTTACCTGATTCTTATGTTTTTCATGAAATTCCAGGAATTCGATTTATCAAATTGCCTTTAGAAACCGATTTGTACATCAATTGGAGAACCGAAGATCATAATCCTGTGTTGTCCAATGTTTTGAAATTGATTATTCCGTAAATCTTATGCGCGAAGCATTTGGATATGCGGAATTCCATCTTCATCGTAAACTTCGCCTTGCTCCACAAATCCAAGCGATTGGTAAAATTTAGATAAATGATACTGCGCACTGATTCTGATTGGCGCTTTCCCAAACTTTTCTTCGCAGCCCACTATTGAAGCTTCCATCAATTTTCTTCCTAAACCTAGTCCGCGATGTGATAATGCAATTGCAACTCTTCCGATCGAAATTTCATTATAAGAAACTCCAGAAGGAAGCAAACGCGTTACGCCTGCCAATTGGTTATCAACGAAATACAATAAATGAAAACCTTTCTGGTCTTTATTGTCTAAGTCGAGATACGGGCAGTTTTGTTCGACTACAAAAACGTCACATCTCAAACGAAGCATATCGTATAATTCGTGATTGGTTAATTCGTCAAAAGATTTAATGGAATGGCTGAATGTCATTTTAATTTTAGGCTTTAATTTTTGACAAAGATAAAGCAGAGAATAATGTGGTAAAATGCTATTTTTTTATCATGTGATGCTGAAAATGCATTAATTGTTTTTTGGAATATCAAATTTGAAATTGTAAATTCCAAAACGCAAATTTTGACAAAGTTATGCCAACAGTTTGTCATTTCGAGGAACGAGAAATCTTCGCAAGTAGCTCCGCCCAGAATATTGCCAATCTTTGTCGAGTTTCTTGCGAAGATTTCTCGTTCCTCGAAATGACAAGATTGTGGTTAGTTTAAACAAAAAAACTTTGTCAAAGTTTCAAACTTTGACAAAGTTGAGTGTAACAATTTTAAAAGTTTCAAGTTAAGTTGAGTAACGTGAAACTTGAAACCTGAAACAAAAAAAGTATATTTTTAATGCGAAACCGCTTTTAAACCTACAATAGAACCAACCAAAGTTGCTAAGAAAAATAATCTCCAGAAAGCTGCAGGTTCTTTAAAAACAAATATTCCTACCAATACAGTTCCAACTGCTCCAATTCCTGTCCAAACGGCATAAGCAGTTCCTAGCGGTAGCGTTTCAGTAGCTTTCATTAACAATAGCATACTTACTGTTAAAGAGATGAAGAATCCAATATACCAATAGTACATTTCGGTTCCTGTTGTTGCTTTTGCTTTTCCAAGACATGAGGCGAAGGCTACTTCAAATAAGCCTGCAATGATTAAAATAATCCAGTTCATATAATTAAATTTTGAGGTGCAAAGTTCCTTCATGAAATGCAGAAAAAATTTAACAAATGATAAAAAATGAAGTTATTTTAGCCACTATAATTTAAACACATAGAAACATAGATTTTCTTGTTGTCGCTAAGATTACAAAAAAAGCAAGCTTTAACACATAGCTATATGTACTGAAATTAGTGAAACGCCTTTTGTACATTCCAATAAACTATGTTTCTATGTGTTAAAAATAATTTCGGTTGCTGAGTTATTTTATTTTAACTCTGCACGAATTCTGCTTAAACTGACTTGCGTGATTCCTAAATAAGAAGCAATATGTCCTAATTGTACTCTTTGAAGCAATACAGGATGATCTTTCATTAATTCTAAATATCTTTCAGAGGCATTTTTGAATTGTTTGGAAATCAGTCGTTCTTCGGTTTTGATTAATTCTTTTTCTGCAAATTTTCTTCCCCAATTGGCAATATGAACGTCTTCGCTGAAAAGCTTTCTCAAGTTTTCTGTTTTGAGTTCGTACAATTCGCAATCTTCCAGAAGTTCTATAGTTTCGTAACCAGGTAAATCTTCGACATAACTTTTCATTGAAATTACGGTTTCGCCTTCTTTTCCAAACCAAAAAGTCACTTCATTGTCTCGTTCTACATACGCTCGTACCAATCCTTTTTTTATAAAATAAATATTCGATTCTATTTTGTTGGCTTTAAGTAAAATATGTCCTTTCGGGAAAGCAATTTCGGAGACATTATTTTGCAACGCCAATTTTGACTGTTCAGGAAGCTGGTATATATTATCTAGAATATTAGAAATATCCATTTTTAGCTTTTTTAAATTTGGAATAAAGATACTAGTTGTAGCATTGAACAGAAAATTTCAGTTAGAATTATTGTATTTTACTTTTCATATTTCATTCATCCTCTAAAATTTTTCTTTCATGTACATTTATTTGTTCGTTCCCTATTAGACAAATATCTTTACTATAGCATTAATAATTTTTATATTGAAAATAATTAAAAAAAGAATATCGATCTATTGGAAAATCCAGTTAATAGGATGGATTACTGCTTCTTTATATTGGGGATTTGTAGCTTTTATAAGTGGCCCTTTTATTTGGAAAATGGGTTTAGCCGATTTTATATTGGATGTTTCGATTGGAATTGGATTAACTCATTTATACCGGAATTTTGCTTTAAGTAAGGGATGGAATAAATTCAACTTAAAAAAGCTAATTCCAAGATTATTTTGTGGCGTTTTAGTGCTTTCGATTTTCTATATGTTTTTGATTGCTGGTAAGTTATATCTGATTCGGATGTTTGTTCTGGGAGAGAATTCAGTTTCATTTTGGGTGTTTTTCAAATCGGTTCAATTGCAGCTTTTTATAACTGGAACCAGATTAATGTCGATTTGGATTTTAGCATACCATCTTTATCATTATTCAAGACAGGAAATTCAAATAGTAAAAGAAAATGCGCAATTATCAATTACAGTTAAAGAAGCTCAATTACAAAGCCTTAGCGCACAACTTAATCCGCATTTCTTTTTTAATTCTTTAAATAATATCAAATATTTGGTTTTGGAGAATCCGAAGTCTGCACGAAGAGCAATTGATCTTTTGTCAGAACTGCTTCGAAATTCGTTAGATAATACAAAAGGACAGTTTATAACTTTAGAGGAAGAATTTAATCTTGTTAAGGATTATCTGGAGTTGGAAAAAATACGATTTGAAGAGCGTTTAGAAGTGAAAATTGAAACTAATGTTAATTTATCTAGTCATTTCATTCTTCCTTTTAGCATTCAACTATTAGTTGAAAATGCCATTAAACACGGAATTGAAAAAAGAAAAAATGGCGGATTTATAAATGTAAAAGCCGAATTGATTCAGGATTTTATAAAAATTACTGTTCAGAATTCGGGGAAATTAAATACAGAAGTTCAAAGCTCAGGAATTGGACTAACGAATCTCAAAAAGAGATTATTGCTGCAATATAACACTGAAGCTACTTTTGATATAAAAGAATTAGGAAATGAAACGGTTTTAGCAACTATTTTACTGCCAGCAAAATGAAAAAAATAAAAGTTATTATCGTGGATGACGAGCGCTCGGCAAGAGAAGAACTAAAAAGAGCATTGCTAGAATATGAAGATTTTATTGTGATTGGCGAAGCCGAAAATGCAGACGACGCAAAAGACTTGATTGAAACAAAATTACCAGACCTAATTTTTTTAGATATTCAAATGCCAGAACAATCGGGTTTTGATTTATTAGAAACATTAAGTTATGTGCCAGATGTGATTTTTGTTACGGCCTACGATCAGTATGCAGTTCAGGCATTTGAGGTTAATGCTTTAGATTATTTGATGAAACCAATTCGAGAAGAGCGATTTTCTAAAGCAATTGAAAAAATACGAAATGCTAATGAGACAAAAGTTGCTACAAATAATTCGATTAATCAAGATCGAAAAATCTTTATTAAAGACGGTGAAAAACGATTCTTTATCCGATTAGATGAAATTTATTTAATAGAATCGCTTGAAAATTATACCCGATTATTTTTTAAAGATAAAAAAGCAATGCAAAGACGTTCTTTGCGCCAATGGGAGGAAATTCTGGACGAAAATACTTTTTTCAGAATAAACAGAATAGAAATAGTAAATGTTAAATACATTGAAGAGATAAATACAACTGTAGGAGGCTGGCTGGAAATAAAACTCAAAACTGGTCAATTACTGAAGGTCTCCAAACGTCAATCCGTTAAATTTAAAAACAGTAACGGAATTTAAAATACTCTTTTTTTAATAATAAATCTGTTAAAGGCATTGAAAATGCAGTTGATTATTTGCGTTTTTATATGTTCTGGAGGCTTCTGTTTTTTATAATTAATGAAATAAATCAATCCTATGAAATCAGTTTTAAGCGTTGCATTATTTATTTTAATGCTAACTAATGTCTTTTGTCAGCAAACAAAATTGACAGTATCAGAGCATTTAAAAAGTGCTTACGATGTTCAGGACAGCGTTATGATTAAGACACGAGACGGAGCTTCGATTTCAGCTATTATAGTACGAAAAAAAGGTGTTTCTGTTCCAAAACCAGTGCTATTTCAATTCACAATTTACGTTTCTCCTAATGATCTTAAATCTTTAGAAAAAGCAGCTGATAATGATTACGTTGGAGTGATTGCTTATTCCAGAGGCAAGCGATTTAGTCCTGATGAAATTTTTCCGTATGAAAACGATAGTAATGATGCATACGATGTTATAGACTGGATTAGCAAACAAAACTGGTGCAACGGAAGTATTGGAATGTACGGCGGAAGTTATAATGGTTTTACGCAATGGGCAGCATGTAAAAAAATGCATCCAGCTTTAAAAACGATTGTTCCTTATGTTGCAAATAGGCCTGGAATGGGATTGCCAATGGAAAATAATGTATTTATAAATCCGAATTACGAATGGTCTTTTTATGTTGCGAACAACAAATATTTAGATACCATTGTAGGAAATGATAGGCAGCGTTTTAGAAAAATGCAATTTAGATGGTGGGAAACAGGAGTTGCTTATTCTAAAATGGACAGCATTGACAACAGTCCAAATCGACTTTTTCAGCGTTGGATAAAACATCCTTCATTTGATGAATATTGGCAGAAAATGGCGCCTTATAAAAAGGACTTTGCTCAGATCAATATTCCGATTTTGGTAATTGACGGCTATTATAACGATTCGCAAAATTCGAGTTTATATTATTTGAGAGAACTTCAGAAATATAACCCTAAAAATAGACCTTATTTAATCATTGGTCCGTACAGTCATTTTGGAGCACAAAGAAAAGGAGCGGCAGTATTGAATGGCTATAAAGTAGATGAAAACGCACTAATTAATACTCCAGAAATCACGTATCAATGGTTTGATTATATTTTAAAAAACGGCCCAAAACCAGAAATTTTAAAGGATCAAATTAATTATCAGGTTATGGGAGCGAATGAGTGGAGGAGCGCGCCATCAATTGAAAAAATGAGCAATGGCTATTTGAAATTTTATCTTTCGGATGCAAAATCACAGAAATTTTACACTTTGAGTTCAGAAAAACCGACAAAGAAAAATTATTTGTCGCAGGAAGTTGATTTTGCAGACAGATCAATCAGTAACAATGATTATTATCCGGATCCCATTATAAGAAAAGAAATTGATACGAGTAACGGATTTACTTTTATTAGTGAACCTTTTAAAGAACCTTTGCTGGTTAACGGTTCTTTTTTAGGAGAAATAAAACTGAGCATTAGTAAAAAAGATTTGGATGTTGGAGTGACTTTGTACGAAGTTATGCCAGACGGATCGTATTTTCATTTGGCTTATTTTATAGGTCGAGCCAGTTATGCAAAAGATAGTACGAAGAGAAATTTATTGAAACCGAATAAAATGGAATCGTTTAGTTTTTATAATACCCATTTGGTCAGTAAGCAATTGCAAATGGGAAGCCGTTTGCTGATTACATTAAATGTGAATAAAAATGCCTTTTCTGAGTTGAATTATGGAACAGGAAATGAGGTTAGCAAGGAAACAATTGAGGATGCAAACGAGCCTTTAAAAATAAAATGGTACAATGACAGTTTTGTGAAAATTCCGATTTGGAAATAATTTTGGTAAAAAAAAATCCCATTTCAATTTGAAATGGGATATAAAACAGCCTCTGCGATGAGCTATTATAAACAGAAGCAATTTTTGACCAACATATAAACTAATTTATTCCTCCGCCTA
This sequence comes from Flavobacterium sp. HJSW_4, assembly GCF_042436695.1. Lineage (NCBI taxonomy): Bacteria > Pseudomonadati > Bacteroidota > Flavobacteriia > Flavobacteriales > Flavobacteriaceae > Flavobacterium > Flavobacterium sp. HJSW_4. Next base: position 71,887 of record NZ_JBHNPP010000020.1, on the reverse strand, counting down.
AAGCTTTGTAAAGCAATACTTGTGAGTTTGCATTTCGAAGTTGAATGTCGACAAAATCCAGTTCGGCCTGCAATTTGTTTTTTTGTGCATTGATGATTTCCAGATAATTAGCATAACCGCTCAAATACAAATCGTTTGAGACATTTACGGCAATTTCTAAGTGATCAATTTCATTTAATTTATATTTTAAAACATCTTCAAAAGCTTGATTTCTATGCAATAAAGCACTTAACTCGTTGAAAGCCGTTGTAACTGTATTTTGATATTGAAGAAAAGAAATTTCTTGTCTTCTATTCGAAACATAAAATTCCTGTTTAATTTGACCTTTATTGAAAACTGGAGCTGTCAAACCGCCTAATATTTGCCAAGCGAAAGAACCAGCATCAAAGAAAGTATTGAACGAAAACGAATTGAAACCTGCATATCCGCCCAAGTTTACAGTCGGGAAAAAAGCCGCACGAGCCGATTTCGCATCTGCATTACTTGCTAATAATTCAAAGTAAGCCTCAGATACATCTGGTCTTTTGTGAATGATAGAATCCACGCTTATTTTTTGATTTAAAACCTCTAAATGTCCAGATAAGAAATCGTTGCTTCTGTCGATTTTTCCGCCGTATTCTCCCAAAAGAGTCAATAAAGCTTTTTCGGTTTGATCGATGCTTAATTTTAATTCTGATGCTTCGGCGTGAATGTTATTGTTTTGTGCATTAAACTGTTGTACAGCCAATTCTGTAGCTTTTCCAACCGATCTTTGTGCCGAAACAATATCAAGCGCTCTTTCCTGCGTTTTTAAGTTGTCATCATAAATTAGGGCTTGTTTGTCTAAAGCGATAAGCTTGAAATACAAGTCAGCAACATCTCCTAAAAGGCGTGTTTGCAACAAACGCATTCCTTGCTGAGAAGCAAAAAATCGTTGCTGAGCCGCTTTTTTACGATTGCTTAATTTGCCCCAAATATCAGCTTCCCAAGAAACTTTGGCTCCTAAAAATAAATTAGGCGTAAGATCTTCGTTGATTCTTTGTTTTTCGTTAATATTTTGAGAAAAATTGGTATCAAAGTTACCAACCCCGTCCATTGTATATTTTCCGTAATGCGTTCCAGAAGCATCTGCCACAAGATCTAAAGAGGGAAGAAGTGCTAGTTTAGCCACTTTTAAATGCGAATTGGCAATTAAAATTCTCTCCTGCATAATTAAATAATCAGGATTTTTGGTGATGGCTTTTTTTAGTAATTCCTCTAATTTGGGATCTTTAAAAAACGTTTCTGTTTTTAACGGAATAAATGGTTCAGTCTCAGTTGAAGCTTCTTTTTTCTGCGTATCAAAATTGTCTGGAAGCTTTGCAGCGTCTAGTTTACTACTGACTTTTGGTGCAGAACAAGCTGTTATAAGTAAAACTCCAGTTATTGCAACGGCGCTTTTAGTTGTCCTTATCACATCAGTATTTTTATATTGATTTAATATCTCTTTCATTGTTTAATTTTATTTGTTCAATCCGTTATGTAAATTTTTATTCTAACACATAGAAACATAGGTTTTTCTTTTTCGAAAAGGGAATGGAAAGAAACTAGTTTCTAACACATAGGCATAACTTAATGTTTTGGTGATTACCATTTAGCTATGTTTATTTAAGCTAAGTGAAACGCCTTTCAACGCATTCCAAATCCTATGATTCTATGTGTTTAAAAAATTACGTATTAAGATTTGCTCATTCGTTTTTCCAATTTCGCAAACAGTATATAAAGTCCAGGAATAATTAAAAGACCAAATACAGTTCCGATTAACATTCCACCCGCAGCCGCAGTTCCGATAGAACGGTTACCAATTGCACCCGCACCAGAAGCGATACACAACGGAATCAATCCTGAAATAAAGGCAAAAGAAGTCATCAAAATAGGACGGAAACGAAGTCTGGCTCCTTCAATCGCAGCTTCGACAATATCGCGTCCGAGTTTGTTTTGCGCCATAGCGAATTCGACAATCAGAATGGCGTTCTTGGCGAGCAGACCAATCAGCATGACGAGGGCTACTTGGGCATAAATGTTATTGTCTAGTCCGACCATTACAAGTGCGATGTAAGAACCGAAAACTCCAACAGGCAAACTCAATAATACTGGGAACGGAAGCAATAAACTTTCGTATTGAGCAGCCAATAATAAGTATACGAAAAGTATACAAAGCCCAAAAATGTAGATTGTTTGGTTACCCGAAAGAATCTCTTCACGTGTCATACCAGACCATTCTAATTCAAAACGGCTAGGCAATTTTTCTGCAGCAATTCTTTCCACGGCTGCAATCGCATCTCCAGAACTGTAACCTTCAGCTGGTTCACCGTTAATCATAGCCGACATATACATATTGTAACGCGTTAAAACCTCTGGACCATAAACTCTTTCTAATTTGATGAAAGTAGAAAACGGAACCATTTCGCCTGCGTCATTCTTCAAATACATATCCAAAATGCTTTCTGGATTTTGACGGAACTGCGGACTCGCCTGAACCATAACTTTATACATTTGAGAGAAACGGATAAAATTGGTTGCATAAAAAGAACCTAACATCGTCTGTAAAGTGCTCATGGCATTGTCTACAGAAATTCCTTTTTTGGCAGCTAAATCGTAATCAATATGAATTAAATATTGAGGGAAAGTAGCATCAAAACTCGAGAATGAGTTCTGAATTTCTGGCGAAGCATTCAATTCTTTGATAAACTCTTTGGTTACTTTATCGGTATTCGTAATACTTCCTCCAGATTTGTCTAACAAACGAAGCTCGAAACCACTCGTATTACCAAAACCAGGAACGGTTGGCGGAGCGAAAATCTCGATCTGCGCGTCGGTAATGTTTTTTGTTTTTTCTGTAAGTTCGGCCATAAATTCGGTAACCGAAATATCGCGTTCACTCCAGTCTTTCAAGTTGATCATTCCCATACCGTAAGAAGCTCCAGCGATTTCAGTAACAATACTGTACCCTGCAAGAGTCGTAACGTTGTCAACACCTTGAATTCCTTTTGCGATTTTGGTTACTTCGTCCAACGCTTTTTCAGTACGTTCTACTGTTGCTCCTTGAGGAGTTGTAACGCTCACGTAAACCATACCTTGATCTTCCGTAGGGATAAATCCTGATGCTAAAAATCTTGTTGTTCCCCAAGTTAAAATACAAAACAGCACTAATAAACCAACTGTAACCGTGTTACGGTCAGCGAATTTCACTAATACTTTGATGTATTTTGAAGTAATATTATCAAACCAATTGTTGAATCTTTGGAAGAAACGATCTAAAAGCGATTTTTTCTCTTTATTAGGATCGTGTGCTTTCAGCATAATAGCACAAAGGGCAGGAGTAAGTGTAAGGGCATTAATACCCGAAATCACGATACTAATTGCCATTGTTAATGAGAACTGTCTGTAGAAAACTCCAACGGGACCGCTCAAGAAAGCAACTGGAATAAACACCGCAGCCATTACAATTGTAATCGCGATAACGGCACCTGTAATTTCTTTCATGGCGCTAATAGTAGCGTCCATTGGCGACATGTGTTCTTCGGTGATTTTTACGTGGACCGCTTCGACAACGACAATCGCGTTATCAACCACAATTCCGATCGAAAGTACTAAAGCGAAAAGTGTCAATAAGTTGATCGAGAATCCCATCATCGACATAAAAGTAAATGCACCAATAAGTGCGACAGGAACTGCCAGAACAGGAATTAAAGTAGATCTCCAATCTTGAAGGAAAAGGAAAACTACAAATGCCACTAAAATAAAGGCTTCAACCAATGTTCTCAATACTTCATGAATAGAAGCATCAAGGAAACGAGATACGTCATACGCAATGTTGAATTCCATTCCTGGAGGGAAAGAAGACACTTTCAACTCTGCCATTTTTTCTTTTACGCTCGCGATAACTTCAGAAGCGTTCGAACCTGGACGTTGTTTCAACATGATTGATGCAGAAGGTTTTCCGTCGGTTTTAGAAACCATTCCGTAACTCATTGCACCAAATTCAATTTTCGAAATGTCTTTTAATCTTAAAATTGTTCCGTCTGGATTGGCTCTTAACGGAATTTCTTCGTATTGTTTTGGTTCAAAGAATTTTCCGCCATACTTAATTACATATTGCAGCTGATTATTCATTTGTCCTGAACCTTCACCAACTTTACCCGGCGCAGCAGAAATGTTTTGTTTTTGAAGTGAAGCAATCACTTCATTCGCAGAAATATTATACGAAAGCATCTTTTCTGGATCTAGCCAGACACGCATCGAATATTCTTTTTGTCCCATGATTTCGGCACGTCCGACACCATCAATACGTTTTAATTCTTGAAGAATGTTAATATCCGTAAAGTTGAAGATAAACTGCTCATCCTGAGTTTTGTCGGTACTTGTAATGTTCAAGTACATCAACATACTATTAACCTCTTTTTCGGTCGTAACTCCGGCACGAATTACCTCTTCTGGAAGCTCATCTAGAATTGTGGTAACCCTGTTTTGCACGTTTACGGCAGCCAAATCGGGATCGGTTCCTACTTCAAAGAAAACCTGAATTAAAGTCAAACCATCATTTGAAGTTACGGTTGACATATAAGTCATCCCTGGAACTCCATTTATGGCTCTTTCTAACGGAAGAGCGACGGCATTGGCGGAAACCTCTGCATTTGCTCCTGTATATTTTGCTGTAACGGTTACAGACGGTGGTACAATATCTGGGAATTGGGTAATGGGAAGCTGAAACAACGCCAGCAATCCCAGAAGGACTATCATAACCGAGATGATTAATGACAATATTTTCCTTCTGATAAATAACTCTATCATTTTAAATTTTTTAGATAAATAATTAAATAACTGTTTTACAGGTCGATAACCTACATTTGTTTCATGTTGATTTTATCGCCGTCTCTCAATGATTGCGTACCTTCTTGTACAATTAGGTCGTCGCTTTTTAGACCATCGTTCAAGATATAAACATCATCTAGAGTCGTTTCAATTGTAACATTCGTCATTTTAACTACTCCATCTTTGTTCACGCGGAAAACGTATTGCTTGTCCTGAATAGAAAAAACTGCTTTCTGCGGAATTAAAATTGCATTGGTTTTTGGCTCTGAAATAATCAATTTTCCAGAAGTTCCGTGTTTGATAAATCCTTGTGGATTGTGAAATTTTGCTTTGTATTGAATAGAACCTGTCTGTCTGTCGATTTCTCCGTCAGCGGTTCTTAATTCTCCTTTTTGATCATAAACTTGTCCGTTTGGCAATACCAATTTAATGTCGCCTTGGGTGTTTAAAGTTTTGTCTTCCATCATTTGGAAATACGTGTTCTCTGGAATTGAGAAGTACGCGTAAACATCGTCTAGTTGAGAAACTGTTGTCAATAATGAACCGTTTTCTACTAAACTTCCTTCTTTGAACGGAATACGGTCAATCGTTCCGTCAAATGGCGCGCGGATTGTCGTGAAACTAATTTGTTGGTCAATTGCTTTTTTCTCTGCAACTGCGTGAGCTACTTTCGCGGAAGCGGCTTCATATTTCGCTTTAGATAATTCTAATTCTTTGTCTGCAATTACTTTTTTATTGAAAAGCGTTTGTGCTTGTTCCAACTCAACAGTTGCGATTCTTAAATCGGCTTTTGAACTTTTGTAAACAGCTTCTGCTTTTAAAAGTTGAATCTGAAGTTCAACATCGCTTATTTTGAAAAGGATTTGTCCTTTTTTTACTTTTTGACCTTCGCTAACGTATACTTTGTCTAATAAACCAGGAATACGAACGTGAATTTCTACATTATTTTTAGCATGTACATCGGCAACAAATTTGCTCGAAACTATAGTGTCTTTTACAGTAACCTTATAAACAGGAAATGTTTTAACGTTATTTGAATCTTTTTTTGATTTATCTCCGCACGAGACTAAAACGAATAAAGCCAAGGTGCATAAAAGAAATGGATTTTTATAAATGCTCATCATTAGGTTTAAATTTTTGAATAAATAGATGTTCTCCCTTGATAGTGAAATATCGGGAGTTATGAATTTGGATTTTGTTTTCGATAACAATCGAAACAGAAAATAATAATGGATTTGGATGCTTCTCTGTTAGAAAAGTACCGTTTTAGGAATGTTTTTATAGCAATAACGGCTCAATTACGTATGCAAATGAGGAATTATTCCAGAAACTGGAATATAAAAACGTCAAAAATTTAAAGCCTAGAAAAGTTGGTATAAATGTAGATGAGGATGTCTTTCGATGTGGTATATTGAAGCTATACCGTATATTAAAGTTTCTTTTGCGAGTTTGAAATTGACTAAATTGCTAAAATACGGAGCTTTGATCGTACTTTGTTCCAAAGTAGTCGCTCTGCATTTCATTTTCTTTTTGAGCTTGTAATGAACTTCTAGATTTTTAGAAGAAGAAAAGTCAGTAGAAAAAATCTGCGTATCGTCTGCCGCAACACTATCTAAGGTAATACAACTACTGATGTTATACATCGGCGTGTACGTTTCGGTGCCTCTGAAAAAGCAAAGCAGCGAAAGTAAAACGACATATATGAACTTAACCGGTTTCATTTACAGTACAGTAGATTATAAAATTTATTCCTTAGAAAAAGAGAGTTAATTATTGTTTAAAGTGCGCCAAATATAGTAATTTGAAAAGTAAGGTTTCTTAAATTTTTTCTAAAAACTGTGAAAATTAAAAATTTGATAATATTTGAAGTTGGTTTTTAAGGTTTTAATATTTATTCGGATTTGTGCTAAAAAGTTATTATTTCTGTTCTACTTTTATAGAACTAATTAAAAAACAATCAAATATGTCAAATCAATTAGAACACGTAATAGAAAAAGCGTATAATGCTTTTAACGAAAGAAATATAGATAATTGTTTATCTACAATGCAAAATAATGTACAATGGTCAAAAGCTTGGGAAGGCGGTTATATTAGCGGTCACGACGAAATCCGTGAATATTGGACAAGACAATGGACAGAAATTAATCCGAAAGTGTTGCCGGTTGGTTTTGACGAAAGAGAAAATGGAAGTTTAGAAGTAAAAGTCCACCAAAATGTGAAAGATCTTCAAGGTAATTTGATGTTTGACGGATTGGTAAAACATGTTTATACTTTTCAAGACGGCTTGATTAAAACGATGGATATCGAGTTAATTGAGAATTAAAAAGGAAATCCTAAACGACTATTTAGCCCAAACTATTTAACTTTTTTATCTTTGCGTTATAAGAATACAAGGAAACAAAACGTTGTTTCCTATAATAAAAAGAATACCACGTGAATTATTTAAAGCTTTTCGGAACAAAATTAATGCTAATTCTAACCGTAATGGGTTATGGACAAAATCTAGAAAAATCAATAAAAGAAAATATCGGAAAAAGAACGGATACTTTAGTTCATTTTAAAACCGACTCGCCTTACAATTATATGCCTGTAACGATATTTTCAGGCAAAGAAAAAGGTCCAGTTTTTACCATTATTGCAGGAATTCACGGTTACGAATATCCTCCGATTGTAGCAGTTCAGGAATTAATAAAAGAAATAGATCCAAATAAGTTAAAAGGAACTTTGATTATTGTTCCAATTGCAAATGTCGGTTCGTTTTACAAAAGAACACCATTTGTAAATCCATCCGATCATAAAAATTTGAATAATGCTTTTCCAGGTTCAGAAACAGGAACTATTACAGAACAAATTGCTAATTATATTTCAAAGCAGATTATTCCACAGTCAGATGTTTTTTTAGATATTCATGGAGGCGATGCCAACGAAGATTTACTGCCGTTTGTTTGTTATTACAACAATACATCAGAAGAAAAGAAAACAGAATTAAGCGCTAAACTTTCAGAGATTTCAGGAATCAATCATATTGTTTCTTATCCGTACACGATCACCAAAACCGAACCTGCAAAATATGCTTTCAAACAAGCTTCACAAAACGGGAAAACGGCTTTAAGTATCGAAGCAGGAAAATTAGGAAATGTGCAGACAGAATCGGTTCATTTGATTAAAAAAGCAGTTTATAATATGCTCAATTACATGGAAATGTATAGTAACGGATCTGCTCCAGAGAAAAATCCTTCAGCGGTTTATTTAAACAATCAGGAATATGTAAAAGCAGAAGTTGCTGGAATTTTTCAAAGCAATTTAAAAAGTGGCGATTACATTAAAAAAGGCGACAAAATCGGATTTGTTTCTAATGAATTTGGAAAGGTTTTAGCTGAAATTAAATCGCCAGCAACTGGAGTTATTTTGTATAAAATTGGAACGCCGCCTGTGAATAAAGGGGAGACGGTTTTTTGTATTGGCTTTTAAGCTATTTTTAGAGAAAAAATGGGAGAATTAATATTTGTTTGCTTGTTTATGATTGCAGTTGGTTCTCTTGTTTATATCAAGAAATATAAAAATAATGGAAAACCAGAAGCTGGAATAAAAAGAGAGAATCTTTTGGATTATTATAAAGATTACAGCAATTTGAAGTTATATTGGACTTCTATATCATTTATTGTTTTAGGAGTCATTTTTCTACTGACAATTTTAATATTAGAATTGGTGTTTTAATTAATCTGCTAAATCTGCGAGAGAAGAAAAATAAAAAAGGTTTATACTGAAAAGTATAAACCTTAATTTTTTATAGTTGTAAAACCAATTTCTTAGTTTGTTCCAGCAGCAGCTTTATCAACCAAAAACAATAATTCACCAGAAACTGGTTTAATCAATTGCATCGGATATAATGTAGGATTATATTCTCCAGTTGTAACTTCTTTCAAAGCGTGCGTTTTCTTTTCTCCGAAAGCCACAACGACGATTTTTTCTGCTTTATTGATTAATGGTGCAGTAAGAGTAATGCGATACATTTTTTGCGGAGCTAAATAATAAGCGTCAACCCATTTTGTTTGCTCTTCTAAAACAGCTTCGCCCGGAAAAAGAGAAGCCGTGTGTCCGTCATCTCCCATACCTAATAAAATCAGGTCAAATTTTCCTTCTTCGCCTAAAGCAGTTCTAACTGATTGCTCGTAAGATGTAGCATATTCTTCAGGAGTTACGCCGTCTTTGTACATCTCGAAGATATTCTCTTGCGGAATAGCAACGTGGCTCAATAATGTTGAATAAGACATTTTAGCATTACTCAAATCATCATTTAACGGAACCCATCTTTCGTCACCCCAAAAAATATAAACTTTGCTCCAGTCTATTTTGTTTTTGTAAGCATCAGAAGCTAATAATTTGTAAATTCCTGCAGGAGAAGACCCTCCTGTAAGAACAGCTGTAAATTTGCCTTTTGCAGCAATAGCTTTTTCTGCAGAAGCGACAAAAAGGTCTGCAGCTGTAGCATTAATTTCTTCTGTATTATTATAAATCTGTATCATTTAAAACTTCTTCTTTTGTTTGTGTATTCGGAATCCATTTGTGGCCTTGGCGCGCTAACAATTCGTCGGCTTCTTCAGGTCCCCAGCTTCCTGCTTTGTAATTTGGGAAATTCTTCGGAGCAGTTGTTTTCCAAACTTGCTGAATGGTTTCAATTGCGTCCCAAGCTTCTTCTACCTGATCCCAACGCATAAATAGAGTAGGATCTCCTAATAAGGCATCTGCAATCAATGTTTCATATGCTTCTGGCGACATTGTAGAGCAAGCAAAATAATCAAAAACCATTTCAGCAGGTCTTAAAGACATAGATAAACCTGGTTTTTTGGTCATAAATTGCAACTTAATGTCCATTGAAGGCTGGATATTGATAATCAGTCTGTTTGGTGTCATGCCTTCTTTGCCATAAGAGAATGAAGAATGTGGCACTGGTTTAAACTGAATAATGATTGAAGATTGTTTTTCTTCCATTCTTTTTCCTGAACGCAAATAGAACGGAATTCCTTGCCATCTCCAGTTGTCCAAATAGATTTTCATTGCCACATACGTTTCTGTAAGAGAATCGGGAGCAATACCTTTATCTTGACGGTAACCTGGAACAGGAACACCTTTTATTTCTCCAGCATCGTATTGACCTCTTACAATATAATGATCCACTTCTTCTGGTTTAATTCTGCGAATCGATTTTAAAACATCTGCTTTACGATTACGAATGTCATCAGCGTTTAAAGAAGCAGGCGCTTCCATAGCTGTCATACATAAAATTTGAAGCAAGTGGTTCTGAATCATATCTTTCAATGCTCCAACACCTTCGTAGAATCCGCCTCGTTCTTCAACGCCGACTTCTTCTGCAACGGTAATTTGCACGAAATCAATAAAATTACGACTCCATAAAGGCTCAAACATTGAATTTCCAAAACGGAAAGCCAAAATATTCTGAACGGTTTCTTTTCCTAAATAATGATCGATTCTGTAAATCTGCTCTTCTTTGAAAGTTTGCGAAAGCATTTCATTCAATTCAATTGCAGAAGCTTTATCGTAACCAAAAGGTTTTTCGATAATAATACGATCTTGTTTCGGATTTGCAGCCAATCCAATTTTCTTGATATTGCTCGAAATTGTCGAAATGAAAGAAGGCGTAATCGAAAGATAGAAAAGGCGATTAGCACGTTCGCCAAAAGCCAAATCAAAATTGTTAATTTTCTCGTTCAATCCGATATATGATTCTTCTTTGTCAATGTCAAGACTGTGGTAAGTAATGTGCGAAAGAAACTTTTCTGTTTCTGGGTCATTAGTTCCTTTTCTTCTTGAAAAAAGATCTAAATTCTCCGCTACATAAGCGCGAAAATCTTCATCGGTTTTTTCAGCTCTACCAAGAGCAATAATCTGAAACTTTTCAGACATACGTCCGTCAAGGTACAGATTTTGAAAAGCGGGGAAGAGCTTTCTTTTCGCTAGATCCCCAGTTCCTCCAAAAATTACTATAATTGTTGGATTCTTTAGTTTATTTTTAGTCATTGTGTGGTGTAGTTGTGTTGCTTTAATTGTTTACTCAGCCCATTGAGTATGAAAAACGCCTTCTTTATCGATACGCTCGTAAGTATGCGCTCCAAAATAATCACGTTGTGCCTGAATTAAATTGGTCGGAAGATTTGCAGAACGATAAGCATCAAAATACGCTAACGAGTTCATTAATCCTGAAACTGGTAATCCTTTTTGAACTGCAAACTGAATAACCGCTCTCATTCCTGATTGGTTGTCTACTAATTTTGAAGCGATTCCGCCATCTAAAAGCAAGTTTGGCAAATCTGTTTTTGCAACATACGCTTTTCTGAAATCTTCTAAAATGGTAGCACGAATGATACATCCGCCACGCCAAATTTTAGCAACTGTTTCTAGATTTAATCCGTAGTTGTATTCTTTAGAAGCCGTGTGAAGTTGTGCCAAACCTTGAGCGTAAGTCACAACGATAGAAAAGAACAAAGCCGATTTTAAAGAAGCAATAGCTTCACTTTGAGAAACATTTGTTTCACCAGCATTCCAAACTAAATGTTTAGCAGCTTCAATTCTTTCAGGTTTTGTTTTAGACATATCACGCATGTTAACCGCTGCGTCGATTGTCGGAACTGGAACTTGTAAATCCATAGCGTTTTGCGAAGTCCATTTCCCTGTACCTTTAGATCTTGCCCAATCCGAGATTTTGTTGATTAATTGCGTTCCGTCTTCATCTTTTTGTTTTAAGATGTTTCCAGTAATTTCAATCAAATACGATCTTAAATCGTCAGTTTGGTTCCATTCAGCAAAAGTTTTCTGAATCGTTTCATCATCCAAGTTATAACCTCTTTTCATTAAGTCATAAATCTCAGAAATCAACTGCATGATTCCGTATTCAATTCCGTTGTGTACCATTTTTACGTAGTTTCCAGCAGAACCGTTTCCTAAATATTCTACACAAGGCTCTCCGTCAACTTTTGCTGCAATTGCTTCAAAAATAGGACGAAGTCTTTCGTATGCTTTTTGATCTCCACCTGGCATCATAGCAGGACCAAAACGAGCCCCTTTTTCACCACCAGAAATTCCCATTCCAAAGAAGTGGATTCCTTTTTCAGATAATTCTAAAAATCTTCTGTCAGTATCTGTAAAATAAGTGTTTCCACCGTCGATGATGATATCTCCTTTATCTAAATGAGGAAGTAAACTAGCAATTGCGCTGTCAACTGGTTTTCCCGCAGGAACCAATAACATGATCGCTCTTGGCTGTTGAATAAGTTCTACAAAATGCTTTACATCTGTAGTCGCTTCGATTGTATGATCAGGAGCAGCTTCTTGTTGAAGAGAGTTGACTTTTTCGGTATCTAAGTCTAAACCTGCAGCCGCGAAGTTGTGGCTAGCGATATTTAAAAGTAGGTTACGGCCCATTACACCAAGTCCTACAATTCCAAAATCAAATTTGTTCATAGTTTTCAATTAACTAAATTATTAGAAAGCTGTTTTTTGCATAAAAAAGCACGAAAAAGCACTGTAATGTTTTTTAGTTCAATGTTTTGCAGAAAAACAATGGTTATTTTAATTTTTTTACATTCAAAATGCAGACCGCTAAGTTAGGCAAAAATGCTGAAAAAGGAGGTGTAAAATAGTTCACTTTTGGTCTTTATTGTGATACTTTTTATGTGTAAAAAATACGCTTATTATAATTATTTCTAACCATTTACGCTACTAAAACGTTGTAATACTGATATTGCGAATTATGAGTGTCAATAATATATTGTTCGTGAACATAAAAGGGAAAAAAATCTAAAAATGTTTATTGAAAATATAGTATTTCAGGTAATTTTGGAAATGCAATCTTTAGTTTGTTAAAATTTGAATTTTAATAAAGAGTAATGATAAAAATCGAATAATTATAGTAGAGTAATTCCCTTTTATATGCCCAGTAATACGAAGTTTATTTTTGCAACCATTTTATTGATGCTTATTTCGAGTGTCTTTTTTAAAGTAAATGCACAATCACTATTAGAAAACGAAATCTCAGTTCATACAGACAAGAAACCATTAGGCAGTGTTTTGGACTTAGTGGAAGAAAAAGGAAATTTTAGATTTGCTTATTATGGTAAACTGGCGATAAAAGATAGTGTCGTTAGCATTCATGGCGATAATACTACCATAAAAGGAGCTTTAGATCAATTATTAGGTTCTAAATACGAATACAAAGAATCGCCAGGATATATTATTGTTCGTTATGCTCCTTTAGAATTGGCTCTCGTATTAGAAAGAAACACTGTTATGAGCGACGGACAGCAAATTGTAAGCGGTTATATTGTAGATACAAAAACAAACAATCGCGTCGAAAATGTGAGTGTTTTAGAGAAAAATGCACTAGTATCTACCTTAACCAATAGAGAAGGTTATTTTGAACTTCGATTAAAAAATGCACCTCAAGCCATAGAACTTACAGCAGTTAAGGAAAATTATAAAACAGTGACGACGGTATTTCTTTCTGAAATTAAAATTCAGATGGGAGACAAAAAAAATAAAACCGATTATATTGATGGAGATTTCTCTGCAATTGAAAGATCAGGAATTGGTCGTTTCTTTATTTCTTCTAAACAAAAAATACAAGCGCTCAATTTAGGAGGATTTATTTCTAAAGTTCCCTTGCAAGCTTCTTTAATTCCGAGTATCAGTACGCGAGGAATGCTGAACACTCAAATAGTCAATAATTTTTCGCTAAATATATTAGGAGGTTATAATGCTGGAGTTCGCGGATTAGAAATGGCTGGACTTTACAACATCAATCGTATGAATGTTGATGCGCTTCAAATGGCCGGAATATTTAATACTGTCGGAGGATCTGTAAACGGAGTTCAGTTAGCCGGAATTTATAATAATGTTTTTGGTAATTTAAGAGGATTACAGGTAAGCGGAATTCATAATAGTGTAAAAGGTTCGCAAGTCGGTTTACAGATGGGCGGTATTTACAACAACGTTTATAAAGATTCAAAAGGAGTTCAAGTTGCAGGAATTGGTAATACCGTAAAAGGTTCTCAAAACGGATTGCAGTTTTCTGGAATTTACAATATAGGAAGAGACACAGTGCGTGGCGCTCAAATTACAGGACTTTTTAATTATGCCAAAGAATTAAACGGAGTCCAATTTGGATTAGTAAACATTACCGATTCGCCGTCTGGTTACAGTTTTGGTTTGTTGAACTTTAAAAAAGGCGGTTACAAGAAAATCAGTATTACAAGTAACGAAATCTCAGATATCAATCTTTCTGTAAAAACAGGAGATCATAAAATGTACACCATTTTGATGGCAGGAAGAAGCGATCGAAACGATGAAGAAAAGCTTTTTTCTTTCGGAATTGGATTAGGAAAGAACATTCCGTTAGGAAAACGTTTTACTTTTAATCCCGAATTCAGCACGCAATATCTTTATTTAGGAAATTGGGATGTCTATAATTCTTTGTCTAAATTCGATTCTTCTTTTTCTTTTCAATTATGTAAAGGCGTAGCCCTTTCTGCGGGACCTTCTTTTAATTTGTATTGGTCTGAAAAACAAGATCAAAATGGCAATGCAAACACTTCAACATTTGTTCAAGATCGTACTAAACGCTATAGAGTAATTAGCAATAATAGCAAAGATATTTTAGGATGGATAGGATGGAGTTTTGGATTGACATTGTTTTAAAACTATGTGTTAGAAACTAGTTTCTTTCTTAGTCCTCTAAAGTAAAAAAAATCTGTTTCTATGTGTTTAAAAATATTTTAAGGATAAATCATCAAAAACATAAAAGCAAACAAATTCACCAAAAGAACCACACCATAAACGATATTAGATTTGCCTTTGCTTAAAGAAAGCATTACCGTAAAAACAGATAAAGCCAATAAAACAATAGACTTAATATCAAGGCCTAAAACAATTGGCATATTCATGACAATACAAACCGCTGCCACACTCGGAATCGTTAATCCAATACTGGCAAGAGCAGAACCTAAAGCCAAATTTAAACTCGTTTGCAATCTATTTTTTCTAGCTGCAATAATCGCTGCAATCGCTTCTGGCAGTAAAATAATAATCGCGATGATAACCCCAACAAGAGATTTCGGAAGATTGTAACCAATAATAATCGTTTCAATAGTCGGCGACAGCGTTTTAGCCAATAAAACCACAATTCCTAAACTAACCAATAGAAAAATAAGACTCGTATAAAATGTTTTATTATTGATTTCTATGGGATGAATTTTAGCTTCTTCATCAGTTCCATTCGTTAGAAAATATTGGCGGTAGCCTTTAGTTTGAGCAAATAAAAACGAACCGTAAATAACCAAACAAGCAATGGAAGCAAAAATAAGTTGTGGTGTTGAATAATACGAACCGTGAACACTTTCGGTAAAAGTAGGAAAAACCAGAGTAAATACAATAATAGAAATCAGCGAAACTAAACCAATTGTTACCGAAGAAGTCGAAAAATTCTGTTCATAATGTTTGATGCTTCCAATAAGAAGACACAAACCTATAATTCCGTTCAAGATCAGCATCGTTGCTGCATAAACGGTATCTCTGGCCAAAGAGGCCGCTTCTGAACCTTCAGAAAGCATTAATGAAACAATGATAGAAACTTCAATAACAGTGATTGAAATCGCCAAAATAATCGTTCCGTAAGGTTCTCCAACACGTTCCGCAATAATTTCCGAATGATGCACAGCTGACATCACACTTAGAATGAGCAGAATACTCGCAACAATTTGAAAAATAGTACTGTTTTCTATCAGTCCGCTAAATAGAAGCGCCCAAGATAGAATCGGAATTATGATGGTCCATTGTAGTAATTGTTTCATTTTTTGTAGTTTTTAAAAATTATAGCAATAGCCGATAGGGCCAACAGAACCGGCTTTAGTTTGTAATATACGGTTTTTATAGCTAAAAATCTTCTGAAAACTACATTTTTAAGGACTTTTTAAGGTTTGAATAGTCGCTTTTTTTATGAATTTCTAATGATTTCTTTTCGATGCGATTTTCCCCATCTGATCATTTCTTCAATCACAGGAGCAAAAGACTTGCAATACGGTGTCGATTCATATTTGACCTGAATTTCGGCATCGCGATCTTCGGTTCTTTTGATGAGCATGTTGATTTCCATTTCTTTGAGTTCTCTCGAAAGCATGCGAGTTGTGATTCCAGGAATACTGCGTTCTATTTCCCTAAAGCGATGATTTCCGTTACAAATAGAATTGATAATCGGCAAACGCCATTTTCCTCCCAAAACATGTAAGGTGTCCTGAAGTGCTTGTACTTCTTCTTTCTGGTTTCTTTCCATTGTATTTAATTTTTTTTCCGCCACGACTCGACCGAAGGAACAGACGAAGTAATTCACGAATTATTTTTTTAATCAGAGCTTTTCCGCCCCGAATTGACTAGTCGCGAATTACACTGATTAAATATAAATCAACCAGTATAATTCGTGTAATTAGCCAATATTTTCCGCATAGATTATGAAAAATAAATTCGTGATTTCGTGGCTAATAATTTTTCCCATCGCAACGGATAGAATTTAGTTTGGTATACTCCGTGATACTGGTTACAAAGTTATACCAATTTGGAATTAAATTTGCTAAATAATTTTTAAATAATTGAAAAAATGGAAAATCTAAAAAATAAAACAGCCGTTATAACAGGCGGAAATAGCGGAATCGGATATGCAACAGCGAAACAGCTAAAAGAGCAAGGCGCCAATGTGATTATTACAGGAAGAAGAAAAGAAGCGATAGAAAAAGCAGCTTTAGAATTGGGCGTTACGGCAATCACAGCAGATCAATCGAGTGTTTCAGATATCGAAAAACTAGCAGCTCAAGTAAAAGCCGATTTCGGTTCGGTTGATATTTTGTTTATCAATGCAGGAATTGCAGGTTTGGGAACAATTGAACAAACTACAGAAGAGCTATTTGATAGTATTATGAATGTGAATTTGAAAGGTGCTTTTTTCACTTTAAGCAAATTTACACCGATTTTGAAAAATGGTGCTTCGGTAGTATTTCTTTCTTCTAATACAGCGAGTATGCCAGGTCCAGGATCTTCGGTTTATTCGGCAAGTAAAACGGCTTTGAATTCCATAATGAAATCGGCAGCATTAGAATTAGCGCCAAGAAAAATCAGAGTGAATTCGGTGAGTCCGGGCCCAACTGAAACTGAGGTTATGAAAAAAGTAGGTTTAGACGAAACTACCGTAAAAGGCATTATGGATGTCGTCGTAGAAAAAGTGCCGCTAAAACAAATGGGAAGGGCAGAAGATGTTGCTAAAATGGTGTCGTATCTAAGTAGTGATGCTGCAGTATTTATGACTGGATCTGATGTTATTATGGATGGAGGAATGGTTTTAGCTTAAGATTCTGAGTTGCTAAGGTGCTAAGGGACTAAGTTTTTTTCCTAGTGCTGAAAAAAAACTTAATAAAAACAAAAGCGATCTGATTAGGATCGCTTTTTTGATTTCAAATAAGTTTATTTTGAAAAAACATCATTTAAGAATGATAAACACAATATGCTCCAAAAACTACTCCATCTGCATTTACTTCATTCTGTCACGCTGTTCATAAATATGTACGATAAGTTGGATGCTTTGGATTTTATTTTTTATGAAAAAGATGATAATTATTTTGATTCTAAATAATTTAGGTTGGCGAGCACTCTGTAAAAGTTTCAAACTTTGACAAAGTTTTCCCAAAAAACTAAAAATTAAAAAGAGCAACTCAGTACCTTAGCATCTCAGTATCTTAGAAACTATAAAAATGACTATTCAGCAGTTAAAATATATTGTTGCCTTAGACGAAGAACGCCATTTTGCAAGAGCTGCCGAAGTTTGTATGGTAACGCAGCCCGGATTGACTATTCAGTTAAAAAATCTGGAAGAAGAAATCGGAATTAAGATTTTTGATCGAAATAAAGTGCCTTTGACGCCAACCGTTTTAGGAATCGAAATTATCAATAAAGCCAAAAAGATACTTCGTGAAGTCGACGAAATTCGTGATTTTGTAATCAACGAAAAAAATCTGCTAGAAGGGGAGTTGAAGCTTGGAATTATTTCCACTTTATCGCCTTATCTGATTCCGTTATTTATTCAGGCCATGAAAGAAGCGGCGCCAAAAGTGCATTTTATTATTAAAGAAGGTTACACCGGACATTTAATGAAGGATTTAGAAACGGGTGCAATTGACGTTGCCATTATGGCGACACCAACCGGAAACCCGAATTTAATTGAACATGTTGTTTTTAAAGAACCATTTGTAGCCTATTTAAATCAGGGGCATCCTATGGCGAATGATGAATTTTACGAAATGCAGCCTGGCGACAAAACCGAATTATTATTGTTGCATCATGAATATTGCTACAACGCACAATTGCTAGACATTTGCGGACTCAAAACATCCGATAAAATAAAAGAACAATTTACTTACGATATCAATTCAATTGAAACCTTAAAAAATTTAGTTCGCGCCCATTTAGGATTTGCGATTATTCCGAAACTTTCGACCATAAACGAATCAGGCGGACTTTTTAAGCCTTTTAAAGAACCTGTTCCCGTAAGAGAAATAAGCCTAGTAGTTTCCGATTCTTTCTCCAAGAAATTATTGCTCGAAAAAATGAACGAAGCCATCTGGAACTGCCTTCCCGAATCACTCAAAAAAGATTTCACCTATAAAAAAATCCGCTGGAACGATTCGCCTTATTTTATAAAAGCTATTAGTAAGCTTTCTTAAAATTCCAATACGGAATAAATCTCAATATTAAAATTCCAAATTCCAATTACTGTATAGCTTGGAATTTGGAATTTTTTGTTTGAAATATTTCCCCACAGTTTGTCATTTCGAGGGACGAGAAATCTCCGCAAGTAACTCCGCACAGTTTATTATGCAAGTAGCTCCGTATAGAATGTCGCCAATCTTTGTAGAGCTACTCGCGAAGATTTCTCCTTCGTCGAAATGACAATATTGGGGGAAGTTTGGAATTTCATACAGAGTTTTGTCCTCCTGAGCGAAGTCGAAGGATACGCAAGAAACTCTACAAAGAATGTCGCCAATCTTTGTAGAGCTACTAGTGTGATTTCTCGTTCCTCGAAATGACAAGAAAACTTGGAATTTGGACCCGAGCGATAGCGAACAGGCGAAGCAATTTAAGAAATTGGAATTTAATTTTTAGATGCATCGATTATCACACTCGCCACTTTCTCAGGCTGAGAAATAAACACCACATGACTTCCTTTAATTTCAGTGATTTTGGTGTTAGAACGTTTGTACATTGCACGTTCGATATCAGGATTGATGCTTTTATCTTCAGTTGCTACGATTCCGTACGAAGGTTTAGTTCTCCAAGCCGCGTTAGTTATTTTTGTTAAAAAACCTTGAGCATGAAAAGCACCTTGCGAAGCATACATAAAATCGGCTTGTTCTTTGCTCAAATCTCCTGCAAAACCAGCGTGGAATTTAGCTTTGTCATAATAAGCAATCCCTTTTTCATCTGGAGGCAATACACCATTTTCTGGAGCTGGAGGAGCAGTTTGCAACCATTGAACAGAATTTTCGCCATTATCAGGTTGTAAAGCCGCAACATAAACCAAAGCCGCTACTTTCGGGTGATTTCCAGCTTCTGTAATTACAGTTCCGCCCCAAGAATGTCCCACCAAAATTGTTGGCCCGTCTTGTTTGTCTAAAGCTAAGTTAGTAGCTTGAACATCATCCTCCAAAGAACTCAACGGATTCTGAACGATTGTTACATTATAGCCTTTTTTAGTCAAAACCTTGTATAAACCCTGCCATCCAGAACCATCTGCAAATGCACCGTGAACCAATACGACATTTTTAATTTGTGGAGCTGCTGCTTTTTGGGCGTTTACGTTTACTGACGCCAATAAGAAGCTAAAGATCAATGCTGCGAATGCTAGAGAGCGATTCAATTTTTGTTTTATATTTAAAGTTTTCATGATTATAAATTTTAGATTTTAGTCCCGAAGCTTCGGGATTGATTTTAGATTTTTTGTAATTAAAGTCCAATTTCCCACAATCTTGTCATTCCGAGGAACGAGGAATCTTCGTAAGTAGCTCGACAAAGATTTGGTAATATTCTTTGCGGAGTTTCTAGTGCGTCCTTCGACTTCGTTCAGGAGGACAAAGCTTTGGGATTTGGAATTTATTTATAGTAAAGTAATTGAAAGAGTAATCTCCGTATTCAATAACTTAGAAATTGGACAAATTTCTTTTGCTTTTTGAGCTGTTTGCTGAAATTCTTCTGCAGAAATTCCAGGTACTTTTCCGGTAAGTTCTAGTTGAATTAAAGTAATAGTTCCGTCTTCAAAAGTTACTTTAGCGGTTGTGTCTAAATCTTCTGGAACGAAACCAGCTTCAGACAATAAAAAGCTTAATTGCATTGTAAAACAGCCAGAATGTGCCGCTGCGATTAATTCCTCAGGATTGGTTCCAACACCTTGCTCAAAACGAGTTTTGAATGATAATTGGGTATTGTCTAAAGTTGTGCTTTGTGTACTAATGGTTCCTTTTCCTTCCATTCCTGTACCTTTCCAGTTTGCGTTTGCTCTTCTTGTAAATTTCATGATTTCTATTTTTTAAATTATTTTTTAAGATGTTCAAATCATTTCTTTGATTTTGATGAGACAAAGGTATAGGGAAGGTGTTTATTAATCAAATTAATAATTTTAAGTAGTTATAAAATTTATTTATAACTATTGATTGAGATAGGTGTGGGATAAATTAAGGATGAATTCAACAGAGAAAAAATTTTAAACTGTAGTTATGGTTTTCCGTAATTAAGTCTTGAATTTATTAATGTTATTTGTTTTAAGATTAGTTGATTAAATCTCTAGTCTCGTTATAAATGTTTAATTTAAAAATACATTAATGGAAACAATTGAAGCAATTAAGCCTGGTCCAAAACCAAAAAAGGAAGATGGAACATTAGATGAAAGAAGACGTGTTACACCTGACAAAAAGAAAGATTATCCGCCTTTAAAGGAGCATGATCATAAGCCAAAGGATTAATTCAAAAAAGAAAGAGACAGTTTAAGCCGTCTCTTTAACAATTAGATCTATTAATTTTCAAAGAATCTTGTCTCCAGCGAGGGGTGAGCGTCTCGCCTGTGAATTCAATTTAGATAATGATTATCAAATATCATGAGCTTGACGTTAGCGGCAGCTGGGGGCTAAACTCCCTTATATTTTTATTAATTTAACGGGAACTTTTTTTGAATAAATAATTCCGTCAAACAGAACATATCCATTTTCTTTGATTTCCTTTTTTTGATCGTCGGTTATTTTTGATTTTGTAAATATGGAATCATTTTTTAAAGAAATTGAACCCATATTTGGTTTTAGTTTATCTACCTTTGAAAACCATCTTTTATAATTGCGATAGGGTAAATTGATTATTGAAGTGAAATATTTTGTTTCTCCCGGATGCATAACAAAACTATTTAATGTCTCATCAGGAAAATCAACTCGTTTTAAGGCGTATTTCCGTTCAAGTTTATTATGTTTCATAAAATTGTCTATCAGATATTCTTCTTTTTGCATTTCAAAGCCCGTCATAGTGCCACAAAATATTTCTGGTCTTGTGGTACAACCTTCTAAAATGGAATCGTTTTTATACAAACTAAAATCTAATGAATTTAATGGCGAAAAGTCTTTTTTTCCTATAGCTTCACGATACAGATCTCTTTCTAATGTCCCAATTGAATTCTCATTAAACATTATGAAATATTTTTTATCAGAATTGTTAGTTAATTTATAGTGAAGTATGTTTTTTGACAAACTATCATACTTTTTGTTTGGTTGATAGCGAGTTTCTATATAATCAAAGCTCTTTAAATCATCTACACAAATAATTTTGCTTGTTAACAATTCTAGTTTTAAATCTTTTTGTTTTTTAGAACAAGAAAAAAAACTAATGATCATTATGCTTAAATAAATTATTTTTTTCATTAAAATTTTAATTAACAGATTTATACAATCGATTTACAACATAATAAATTATAAATAACTCAAGAACAAAATAACTTAAAATTGTTGTAATTGCTGAAAAATCAAACGATTTTGGATCATTAAATAAATCATATTCAAAAAAAGCAACACAACAAAATTGAAATATACAATGCAAACATAATAAGGAAAGATATATGTATTTAAGATTGGTCGTAACCGCTCTTTCTATTATGGCTAATATAAAAATTGTAAAACAAACAATTACAACAACTGCCATTTCTAATGCTAATAATATAAGATTACCAGATGTATTTTCTGGTGTATAAGAATCCAAATAGCTAAATAATCCCCTAAATATAAAGAATTGATTAAAAAATGCTAAAAAAATAAAACATATAATTTTTTTCATTGGAATTCTTTAGGGTGATATGTTTTTCTAATAATATAAAAAGGCAAAGCTACCTCAAAGGAAAAATAAACCACAATATTATTGAATCTTTTATAATTGGTAAATGGTTTATGTTAGGTGATTTAGTTTGAATGTAATTTAATTATGGAGTTAATATAAGCTAAAAGAATGACTAGGATTTTGGAATATTTAGCTGTAAATTCTTTTGCTTTTTTAGATTTTTGAAGATAGTTTGTCATCCATACAGAATCGCCAGAAGCAATTATTCTAGTTGAGCTACTATAATAAAAGGGTATATACTTCTTTTTTTCTTCTTTTTTGCAATTTCCACCGCTGACGCGAGCGTCTCGCTCGTGCACTCAATTTAGACAATCCAAAATATCACAAGCGAGACACTCGCGCAAGTAGAGGAGCGAATTAATTTATTTCAAAGCAATAATCTCAGAAATTTCCTTTTGATCTAAAAATATTTTTTTAGAATTGAGTACTTTATAAACAATTCTTTTAATCTCATATTTTGTTTCTTTTCCCAACCCGACTTGGAGAGCTGAAATCTTTGAATTGTAACTATTTTTACTTGTATTAAAAGACTCTTCACTATTTAGAATTAATCTGCTTTCATTATTTCTGCTAATACGATATTTAAAAGTTTTATCTTTTGAAATAATTAATTTTTTTTCTAAAGATTGATCATCTTCGGCTGATTTTTTTAATACGTAATTTAAAATACCTTTCTTGTTATATGAAAATTTTATATTCCATTTGTCTAAACAATCTGTCGCTTGTGATCTGTACGATTCCATATAAGCTTTGATCAGCTTAAAATCTCTATGCTTATATTTTTCATTTGAGGATATAAACTTTAAATCTTCAAGGTTATAATCCTCTAAGAAATCTTCCAAAAGGTCTATAAGGTCCTTAATATTGAGATTTTGGTTAACACTTTTATAAAGATATTTGTAATAAACTCCATTCAGATAAAAAATATCGTTATCATTTATTGAAATTGATTTTTCCTGAGTATTAAAATTTAGCCTAATTTTATTTACGTAACTATTTCTTTTAAAACTCAATAACAAAGTGTCTTTTCTTTTTGCGAGAGAGCATACAGAAGGCTTTTTTTTGTATTTATTTCGGATCCATAAAAGTCATAATAAACTATTGTATCTTTCTTAAAGTTGTATGTATAAATTAAATGATTTGTATTGATTTCTTGTTTTGTATTGATTCTTTCATCATTTACATATTCACCCTCATCAATAATTTTGTTAAGAATATAGACTGTAGCGTAAAATTTTGATGATTGTGCCAAGACATTCAGATTAGACATTAACAGTATAAATGATATAAAGTAAATTCTTGAAATCTTTTTCATAATTAAATTTTTATCTTTTTCCAAAAAATGGTATACCCAGCTACACGAGTTGCTTCTAGTCCAAAAGTTTTTTTATTTGCATTTGAATAATAGAAATCCCCTGTAGTCCAATATTTTTCTTTTGAGAAATCGGCATTTGGTAAGTCGTAAATTGCTTTATCTTTCTTTTTTATTACTTTGTGCGTGTGTGTGCCATTTTCAGTTTTCGTCGTATCGTGGACTGAGTTATAACTTATTGTATTCCCTCGTCTGTTAGTTACTTTTTCAACAAAAGTGTCATATAAGGTTTCATTAATTTTTATGTAATCATATTCGTCAAATTTATTATGACCGTATTTAGTTTTGCTGTCGGGTTTTAAATCACTATCTATACCCCAAGCCAAAAAATCTTCACCATCCCATTGCGTAGCACCATCTGTAGGATCTTCTTTTTCTTCATTTGTATTTCTTAAAATGGCATCTATAACTCCCGCTCTTGAATATAACGAATTAGTATCATTTACTGAGATCTTCATCTCAACTTTAAACTTAGCTTCAACGCTAGAATATCCAGAATTTAGTAATTGTAACATTGTTTTTTTAATCCTTTTGGCTTCATTATAATTGGTATGTGCAATATATAAATACTCATCATTTTCAGATGATAAGCCTTCATGCTTTACAATATTGCATATTTTTTGAAAATCTGAATGTACTATGTTTTCATCATTTTCTTTCAATATTTTGGTATTATTATAAGTC
Source organism: Flavobacterium sp. HJSW_4 (assembly GCF_042436695.1). NCBI lineage: Bacteria > Pseudomonadati > Bacteroidota > Flavobacteriia > Flavobacteriales > Flavobacteriaceae > Flavobacterium > Flavobacterium sp. HJSW_4. The sequence goes on along the minus strand of NZ_JBHNPP010000020.1, from coordinate 47,523 downwards.
ATAAAATCATTACCATCTTTGTCCTTCTGGATCGATTTTCCATCGCAAACATAGACATCCTCCACGCTTCCATCATTTTCAGGCTCATTTATTTTCCCTTCAAAAGTACCGTCTTTATTATAAAAATGGCCGTTTACATTTACAATACGGTCATCTTTCATAAAAGTAGGTTTTATTGGTTCGCCGTAAGTATGTATTGGTGCATTTTCATTAATATACTGACCAGCGTTAAAAACAATATTTCCTTCGGAATAGATATAATGGTCACCACGTGTATTTTTGGTGATTGTTCCCTCAACAATTCTTATTCTACTCATATCTTTTAGTTTTGTCTAGTTTGTTCACCACTATTGTTTTGTATTCCATTTTGTGCATTTTTGTTTATGCTTTTTTCGCTATTATTAGTAAATCCCTCTTTTCCGCTTTCATGCCTTTCCTTTTCAGTTGTCGACTCTAAGTCTCCTTTAATATGTTCAGAATATTTTCCTTCAATGACGGCATTAAAATCGCCAGTGACGCCAAGCTCTTTAATTCCGCCTATTTTTTCAGTGTGATTTAAACCAACCGTATCATTTTTACTTACGATAACATTAGTTGTCATATTTTCTTCGACATTTATGACAAAATTTTTGCAGTTGATTGTAAAAGTTTCTGGCACATTCAGAGTAGTGCTTTTAGTCTGTTCGTCCATGTGCAACTCATTTCCGCTTGGGTCAGAAAGCCAGATGCCAATTTTTTCCACAAATTTCAATAACTGGCCAAAACGAAGCTTCCAGCCTTTGATGCTGTTTTTCTCGTCAAAAAACTCAGGCATTTCTTTTCCGTTGTAATAGGCGCCGGATACGTATGGGCAGTCGGCATTGCCGCCTTCGAAGCTTATCTGCACTTCTTCTCCGATTTCTGGCCTGAAATAAAGCCCTTTTCCTGAGCCTGCATAATGCTGCACCACGCGCATCCAGCCACTTTTGCATTCCCATCCGCTCCAGAAGAACTCCACTTTAATGCGCCCCATTTTTTTGGGATCGTTATTGTCAATTACTTTTGCAGGCTGACTTTCGGCAGAAGCAAATGCATTTGCGTCTGTGTAGTGCGGCGCTGCAACATCCGCGGGAATGGCTTTGAATATGCAGGTGTAATTTCCATTCACTTCTGAGCGGTGTGTAATTTCAACAGCGAGCAAATGGTGCTCTACGTTTTTGTTTTCAATGTAAAAAGTCTGTCCCAATCCTAAAGGCAGGTAGGAGGTACCACTGTAGAATATGCTGTTGGCATCGCGTCCAGCGGTCTGCATTTTCACCATTTCATCGATTTCTTCTTTATTTTGGGCGTCGCCAGTGTATGCGCCGTTTTCGAGTCCTGGCCTTACAATATAAGGCTGCTTGAAAACGGCAAGTGAAGCAAAACGGTCTTGGCTCCCTTCTGTGGTTTTTTCGGCACCGTTTCTTATGCCAGAAGCACTGCCATAGTCATAGCCGCTGAATGAAGCTTTATGCGAAACCAGATTAGCTTCAATGCTGAAATTATGCAAAGATGATTCGTTTATAAGCTTTATCTCGGTGTTTTTAATTTTGCCAAACTGCATACGCATTCCGTCAAAATAAAACCATTGTGCATAACGGGCAGAAAGGCGTTTGAGGAAATTGAAGCTTGTTTCGTTGTATTGGGTTTTGAATTTGAATTCTTTTGTATAGGTTGGTACAATTGCTTCTCTTTGATAAAATTCTCCCGAATTTTCTTCAGCTAAAATCTCAATACCAATTTGTTGGAGGTTTTTCTCATGAAAGATTCTCGATTTCGGCATATCATCAATAGCAATGGTATGGCTTGTTCCTGTTACGTGCAGTCCGGCGGGACTTCCGTTAAGATCGATTGAGCCCAATTTTGTAATTCTGCCTTTAGACATCAGTCGGATACCTTTTACCTTAAAAGTGAAAATCACCTCGCTGCCCATATAGTTGCTGAACGCTTTTTCCTGATCTTGTGGCGCAATGATTGGTTTTCCGGTGTATTGCCAAAAGAAGGAGAAATAATGATGGTCTGCCATTTTTTGGGAGAGCTCCAAATTATAGTAAATGACGTTTTGGCTAAAGCCTTCTATGGTGATATGAACCTGTTCTGAAAATTTTGACATTTTTTAAGAATTAGAAAAGATGATGGTTGGTTAATTTTTTACTGTTTAATTGATGTATGTTGGAAAATTTATGTGGTATGTTTTACGATTAGCTTGATGCAATAGTTATGTTATCCTAAGTTCACATTGGAAAAAGGATAATACGGGTTTTAAGTATGTTTTTGGATATATTGCTTGTTTAAGTGCAATTCATATAGAATAGTATGTAAATGTAGGTAGAGAAAAAAAACAGGAAGTGTTCCTAGAGGTCAAAAAACTATCAAAATAAGGTTTTATTAAAATTGATTTCTGAAAATCTTCTTATGAAAACGAAAACCCTAGCCCTGATAGAAGTGGAAATCCTTTTGTGGTGGGGTTCACCACAAAAGATTGCAACGGATAGCAGGAAATAGCTTCTAATAAAAATCCTCACTTCAAACTTTACTTTATAAAGACAGATTTAAAAATTTTAGGTACTAAAAGAATAAAGATTTCTACACTATTTGGTTTCAAATTACAATCTGAAACAAAGTAACGTGCTGATTTTTAGTTTTTTTTATTTGGTGAATTTAATTTTATGGAAAGAATTTTATAAGACGACCAGAAGAATAAATTTTTAATGAATAATCTAACTTTTAAATTTATGAAAAATGCTTTTCTACTAATTGCAGTTTGTCTGAGTTCCATTTTGTTCTCCTGCAAAAAAGATAAAGATCAATTGAATACAGAAACGGAAAAGTCTGATACAACCAACACCGGATTAATTGCTGATAATGGTTGGCCACGCGAAGCAGAGAAAAACGGTACAAAACTGGTTTATTATCAGCCTCAGGTAGACGATTGGAAGGATTTTAAAGAACTTACGGCGCGTGTGGCTTTTTCGCTGACTCCAAAAGACGGAAAACAGGTTTTGGGTGTGGCTTCTTTAAAAGCAGAAACATTGGTAGACAAAGACAATCGGAATGCTTTTATTAAAAATCTTCAGGTAACGGATATAAGATTTCCCGCTCTGGACGAAAAGAAAGTTCCTGAAATGAAAAAACTGTTTGAGGAAACAATGCCTCAAAGCGGAGAACCGATTTCGGTAGATCGTATTTTGGCAGATTTAAGTCAAACTAATAATCCACCGAAAGGAATTGTGGCTAAAAATGATGCGCCTACGATTTTTTATAGCACGAATCCAGCAATTTTACTGATTGTGCAGGGAGAACCGGTTTTGGTACCTATAGATAAATCGGATATGCAATTTGTGGTGAATACAAATTGGGATGTGTTTTATGATAAAGCAGGTAAAGATTATTATCTCTTGGTTGATAATATTTGGCTGACTTCTAAAGATATTCCGGGTAAATGGACGAAAACGACCAAATTGCCTGCGAGTTTAAATAATCTGCCTTCGGGACAGAATTATGATGAAGTTAAAAAAATGATTCCGCCACCGTCTTCGGGAGCGGCTCCAGAGGTTTTCTACAGTAATAAACCTGCTGAATTGATTGCAGTAAATGGAAGTCCGAAATTCGTTAAAATTGATGGAACTAAATTAATGTACATTGACAACACAGAAAATGATGTTTTTGCCAATGAAGGTGATGGTCAGTATTATGTATTATTATCTGGGCGATGGTTTAAATCGAAAGAATTAACAGGGCCTTGGTCGTATGCAGGAAATAATTTGCCTGCTGATTTTACTAAGATTCCGAAAGATTCTCCACGTGCGAATGTATTGTCGTCTGTGCCTGGAACTCAGGAAGCGAAAGATGCTGTGATGTTGGCTCAAGTTCCGACAACTGCTGTTTTGAAAAAATCGGATGCAGAAGCAAAAGTAAAAGTAGCTTATGATGGCGGAACGGCTCAATTTAAACCTATTGATGGAACAAAAATGCAATATGCGAGCAATACGCAAGAGAAAATTATAAAAGTAGGCGATTTGTATTATTTATGTTTTCAGGCGGTTTGGTTTATGTCGACAAGTCCAAACGGACCTTGGAAAACAGCCGATTCTGTTCCGAAAGAAATTTATATGATTCCGCCAAGTTCACCTGTATATAATGTGACGTATGTGACGCAAACTACAACCGATACAACAGTAGAAAGCAGTTCTACGGCGGGTTATTTGGGTGCGTTTATTATTGGAGCAACGTTTGGCGCTATCTTGACGTATGGCACAGGTTGGTATTATCCGCCTTATGTGTATTATGGCGGAATGTATCCAATTTATCGTCCGTGGCCTTATGCGTATGGAGGAGGAGCAGTTTACAATCCGTGGACTGGTGGTTATGCCGCAGGAAGACGCGTTTACGGACCTTATGGCGCTGCGGGAACTTCGGCTTGGTACAATCCTGCAACAGGAAGATACGGACGTTCTGCAAGTGTGCAAGGTTGGTACGGTGGTCGCACGGCAGCAAGTACTTATAATCCGTGGACGGGAAATTACGCCAGAACCAATCAAGGACATAACGCGTATGCACAATGGGGACATTCGGCTGCGACAAATGGAAATCAGTGGGCGCAGACTGGACATATTACTACAAGACGTGGATCGGCAGTTGCTTATCAAACCTCAGGTGGAAAAGAAGGTGTAATTACACATCGTAGAGGTGGAGGAACAACTGTTCATACGAATAATAATAATCTTTACGCAGGTCACGATGGACACGTATATAAAAGAGACGCCAACGGAAATTGGAGTCATTACAATAACGGAAACGGTGGCTGGACACAAGCAGGAACTTTGGGTTCGTCCAAAAAATCAGGTAATGCGATTCAGAGAAATAAACCTAATAAAGAACTTGGCGCTAATGGGGCAGGAGAGAGAATTCAACGCGACAACCCAAATCAAGGACTTGGAGCGAACGGAGCAGGAGAAAGAATTCAGCGTGATAACCTGCCAAAAGCAAACCAAAACCTAAGAGGTGAAACCAGAATTGGTGACGGGGGAATGCAGCGCGATAATTTCCCTAAAGCAGATCAAACTCTAGGGCAACCGAATAAACCGCTTGGAGAAGCAGGTCATCCTGATATTACAAACGATCTTGATCGTTCTGCTTTTTCAAGAGATCGAGGAGAAACGCAAACACGTAATTTCCAAAACTTCCAAAGAGAAGGAGGAGCAGGCCGTTTAGGCGGTGGCGGCGGATTTAGAGGTGGCGGAGGCTTTAGGGGAAGAAGGTAAAAATTCTAAAGAATAAAAGTTAGTTATAATTCAAAAATCAGGAATGGTAGAAATACTGTGCCTGATTTTTTTTGCCTAAAGTTATTTAACCGCAAAGGACGCAAAGGTTTACGTAAAGTACGCAAGGCTTTTTTAATCTTGCAAAGTCGCAAGGATGCAAAGTTTTATTCCCCAGCTTTGCGTTCTTTGCGTTTTTACAAAGTCCTAATAGGTAAAAATCCTGCGTGCTTTGCGGTAAAAAACATCCAGCATTTCACATCTCAAATTCCACAACGTACAGCCTGTCCGTTTCACCCTGAAGATTGTCCGTTTCACCTATTTTCTCATTTCGTAAGAAGGGTTATCGAAATACTTTTGACAAAGAAATTAACGAATAACACTAATTTAAAAATCAGAAAAAATGAAAACACTTCAGAGAAACAGACATTCATTCATACAAACAATTGCAGCGGGAACTTTTATGTTATTGGCATCAGCTTCTTTCGCACAAAACAAAGACAAACAAACTAAAAATGATGCGAGTTTAATTCGCCCTTATCATATCAGCGTTTCGCAGGAAGCGATTACAGATCTTCGCAATCGAATCAATGCGACAAGATGGCCAGATCAAGAAACGGTTAGCGATCAATCACAAGGAGTAAAACTAAATCAGATTCAAGGTTTGGTAAAATATTGGGGAACGGATTATGATTGGCATAAAGCCGAAGACAAACTAAACGCTCTTCCTCAATTTGTAACAAACATCGACGGATTGGATATTCAATTTGTACATGTAAAATCGAAACATAAAAATGCAATGCCGCTGATTATTACGCACGGTTGGCCAGGTTCGGTTTTTGAACTTTTGAAAGTAGTTGGGCCGCTTACAGATCCGACTTCGTATGGAGGAAAAGCAGAAGATGCTTTTGATTTAGTAATTCCGTCTATGCCAGGTTACGGTTTTTCTGAAAAACCAAAAGGAACAGGTTGGGGACCAGAGAAAATTGGAAACGCTTGGGATGTTTTAATGAAACGTTTAGGATATAAAAATTACGTTTCGCAAGGTGGCGATTGGGGTTCTGTAGTTGCAGATGCCATGGCGCGCCAAGCTCCAGATGGTTTGTTAGGAATTCACGTGAACATGCCTGCGACTGTTCCTGCTGATGTGGCAAAAGCTTTAAAAGATGGAGATCCAGCTCCTGTAGGATTATCTGTTAAGGAAAAAGCAGCTTTTAATTCGCTAAACAAATTATATACAAAAGGTGGTGGTTATGCCGGAATGATGGTAACTCGTCCGCAAACTTTAGGTTACGGATTGACAGATTCTCCTGTTGGATTGGCTTCATTTTTCTTGGATAAATTCAACGAATGGACATTCAGCGGAGGAAATGCCGAAAAATCACTTACGAAAGACGAAATGTTAGATGATATTTCATTGTATTGGTTAACGAATACAGCTAATTCTTCGGCTCAATTGTATTGGGAAAATAACAATAACAACTTTAATGCTTTCGAACAAAAAACAGCTGATATTAAAATTCCAGTAGCGATTACGGTATTCCCAGGTGAGATTTATCAAGCGCCAAAAAGTTGGGCTGAAAAAGCGTACAAAAACTTGTCTTACTATAATGAGGTAAACAAAGGCGGACATTTCGCTTCATGGGAAGAGCCACAGATTTTCACTATCGAACTTCGTGATGCTTTCAGAAGTTTAAGAGGGAAACATTAATAAAGAATATAGAACATAGATAAAAGAAAAAAGATAAAAGTTGTTTCACGCAGATTTAAATTAAAAAATCTGCTAGATCAGCTCAAATCTTTTTGAAATCTGCGTGAAATAATTAAAACATAAAAAATAAAAAATCATGGAAACGAAAAAACAAAAAGCATGGGTTGTAATCGCAATTATTATTTTAGGAATCATTGCCTTTCTAGTTCCGAATCAGCTTGCAGCACAAACAGGAGTAAAACGTACCGATTTGCAAAGACACGATCTTAGTACTCCGGGAAAAGAAATGGTTCAAGCGAGAATCGATTTTGCAGCACATTCAGCATTTGGAAACCACTATCACCCAGGAGAAGAAGTGATTTACGTAATAGAAGGCACTTTAGAATATCAAGTTGAAGGGGAAAAACCTATAACGCTAAAAGCAGGAGAAGTACTTTTTATTCCAGCAGGCGTAGTGCATTCAGCAAAAAATAATACCAATGCCAATGCAGCAGAACTGGCAACTTATATAGTAGAAAAAGGAAAACCAATCTTGACGTTGAAGAAATAGTTTCAAGTTTAATGTTTCAGGTTGCATGTTGAAATGCGTATGGGGTTTAACTGCAATCCCGATAGCTATCGGGAGCAAGGTTTTTTACCTATAGGACTTTGTAAAAACGCAAAGAGCGTAAAGCTAGGCGAAATAAAACTTTGCGTCCTTGCGACTTTGCGAGATTAAAAAAACTTGCGAACCTTACGTAAACCTTAGCGTGCTTTGCGGTTAAATTATCACAATGTAAAGCCTGTCCACTTCAACCCCAACTTTGTCCACTTCACCTTTTTTTACCTTTTAAAACAACCATTGTCGAGATACCTTTGACGAAGAAATTAACTGATAATCAAAATAATAAAAAACAAATAATTATGAAAACGATCTTAAAAATTACAAACAACATCGCAACTAAAATAGTTTTAATCGCAATTCTTTTTATGAATGCAAATTTAACTCAAGCACAAACTTCAACACAAAAAGCGATCGAAGTAAGCAGTTCATTAGGAACTTTAAAACAAATCAACGCAGGTTTATTAAACGTAGGTTACACAGAAGCAGGACCTGCAAACGGAACTCCAGTAATCTTGCTTCACGGATGGCCTTATGACATTCACAGTTACAACGAAGTGGTTCCGCTTTTAGTAGCAAAAGGATATCACGTTTTTACGCCTTATTTAAGAGGATTCGGAACAACAACTTTTCTTTCTAAAGATACATTCAGAAACGGTCAGCAAGCAGCTTTAGCAAGTGATATTATTGCTTTTATGGATGCACTTAAAATTGACAAAGCTGTAATTGGCGGTTTCGATTGGGGAGCGAGAACAGCAGTTGTAGTTTCAGCACTTTGGCCAGAACGCGTAAAAGGATTGGTTTCTGTAAGCGGTTACTTGGTAGTGAATTTAGAGGCAAATTTAAAACCGCTTCCTCCAACAGCTGAATTAGGATGGTGGTACCAATATTATTTCGCAACCGAAAGAGGAAAACAAGGTTACACACAAAATACTTACGATTTCAATAAATTAATCTGGAAAATTGCTTCTCCGCTATGGAATTTCGACAAAGCAACTTACGATCAAACTGCTCAATCTTTTGACAACCCAGATCACGTAGCAATTGTAATTCACAACTACAGATGGAGACAATCTCTAGAAGCAGGAGAATCTAAATACGATGCTTTAGAAAAACGTCTTTCAGCAAAACCAGAAATTAAAGTTCCAACGATTACAATAGGAAGTGATTTTGACGGCGCTTTCGCGGATGGGAAAGCTTACGCAAACAAATTCACAGGAAAATACGAACACAGAATTTTAAAAGGAATCGGACACAACGTTCCGCAAGAAGATCCAAAAGCATTTGCACAAGCGATAATTGATGTTTCTAAATAAATATCAATGTCAATGAAAATATCAAAAAATATCAAATTTTAAAATAATCTAAAATCAACAATTTAAAATCTAAAATTATCATGAGCACAAAAGTTTTATACACAGGAAAAACACATACAACAGGCGGTAGAGAAGGAGCTTCTCAAAGTTCAGACGAACAATTAAATATCAAATTAAGCGCACCAGGATCTTCACGTCCGGGAACAAATCCAGAGCAGTTATTTGCTGCAGGATGGTCGGCTTGTTTTATTGGAGCTTTAGGAATTGCGGCTTCAAAACAAGGAATCAAACTTCCTGCTGATACTGCAGTAGATGCTGAGGTTGATTTATGTGTAACGGAAGGAGAATATTCGCTTCAAGCAAGATTAAACATCAGCCTTCCAGGATTGGACACTGAAACTGCAGAAGCTTTGGCAGCACAAGCGCACCAGACTTGTCCGTATTCTAAAGCAACAAGAGGAAATATTTATGTTGAACTCAATATCCTTTAACAATTAGAAGTTATGAATTATGAGTTATAAGTTTTGATAAATTCAAGACGAACTCATAATTCATAGCTCCTAATTTATAATTTAAAAAAATGAAAATATTAGTAGCTTTTACAATGCTGTTTTTCCTTAGTGCAAGCAGCATTTTTAGTCAAAACTCAGATAAAAAAGGTTTTGCACTTTTAGAATTGTATACTTCAGAAGGTTGTTCAAGTTGTCCGCCAGCTGATGAATTGCTTGGAAAGATTCAGAATGAATATCAAGATAAAAATGTTTATGTATTGGCTTATCACGTGGATTATTGGGACAAGCAAGGTTGGAAAGACATTTTTAGCAATGCCAGTTATACACAAAGACAATACGATTATGCGCAATTTTTGGGAAAAGAACCAATCTACACTCCGCAAGTAATCATTAACGGAAAATCAGATTATATCGGTTCTCAAGAAACCAGTTTAAGAAACGGAATAAAATCAGCTCTTTCTAAACCTTCTGCAGTCGATTTGTCTCTAGATACAAAACAGCAAAATGATAAATTGACGTTGAATTACAGTATTAACGGTGCTTTTAAAAACAGTCATTTGTTAGTTGCAGTAGTTCAGAAATCGGCTAAAAGCAATGTGAAAAGAGGAGAGAATGCACACCGCGTTTTATCGCATTTTCAAATTGTACAGCGTTTGCAAACCATAGATTTGAAAACAGCAAAAGGAAGTTCAATAATTACTCTGCCTAAGAATTTTAATTCACAAGACTTTGAAGTAGTTGGATTTGTTCAAGATATGAAATCGGGTGCTATTCTGGGAGTGAAACGTGCTTAAGTTTTTGTTTCGTACAGATTATTTATTTAAACACATAGAAACATAGATTGCTTTGCGGTTAAAGGCGTTTCACTTTTGCATAAAAGCACATAGCTGCTGTCTTAAGCTTTGTCAAAGTTTCAAACTTTGACAAAGCTTTTACGCAGTCTGACTATGTGTTAAAAACTAGTTTTTTTCTTTTATTTCATTTATAGTAGAATAAAGAAATCTATGTTTCTATGTGTTTGAAAAAAAATAAAAAATCTGCTCAATCTGCATAATCTGCGAGAGCAAAATCTAATTTAATTTTTTAAAAATAAACCTATCTTTGGCAGAGCAAGATCAAAAAAACAAACCTAAATTATGGAAAAAGTTAAACGCTTTCAGGTTTCTCAGAAAGTCATTTGGGGAAGTTCTATCGCACTGGCGATTATGGCTTCGATACCTAAATTATTTGATGCCGATACTACACCTGGTGATCTTATCATAAATTCTTCGATTACACTATTGTTCTCCCTTTTTATATGGTATTACAATATTTATAGCTTACCCAAATTTTCTTCGCATCGCGCAAATAAAAGTCTGTTTAACTGGAAACTTTTGTTGAGTGTCGTAATGGGAATTTTGTTGATGGTAATTCTGGTAATTGCGCATCAAGAACTTTTTCAGGTGTCAAAAATGGACGCGCCGATTATGTTCGAACTTCGTGGTGTTTTGATCAATCTTATTGTTTATATGTTTTTGCATTTGCTTTTTCAAAATTATCAAACGCAACAAATGGGAGTAGAATTGGAGCGTACAAAAGCAGTAAATCTAGGTGCTCAATACGAATTATTGAAACAACAAGTTAATCCGCATTTTCTTTTTAATAGCTTGAATACACTGAAATCGATGGTTGATATGCAAGATCCGCAGAGTTCTGATTTTATTCTTAAACTTTCAGATTTTTATCGTTTTACATTAGAAAGCCGAAAAATGGATTTGATTCCGCTAAGCGAAGAACTTCAGATTTTAGATTCGTATGTTTATTTATTGAAGGCACGTTTTGAAGACGGATTTGTTTTAGAAAATAAAGTAGATCAAAAACAATACGATTGCGCAATTCCGCCTTTTAGCTTGCAATTGCTGATCGAAAACTGTATCAAACACAATGTTGTTTCTTTAGATAAGCCTTTGATTATTAAACTCTACACCGAAAATGAGTTTTTAGTAATTGAAAATAAAATTCAGCTCAAAAGAGGAGCAGTGTCTACTGGTGTTGGCTTGGATAATATCAACCAGCGTTTTATGCACCTGATTCACAAAGAAATTGAAATTGATAAAGACGAAACCACTTTTAAAGTAAAAATACCATTGAATTATGAATATCATAATAATTGAAGATGAAGTAAAAACGGCTAAAGCACTTGGCCAGCTTATTCTGAGCATCAGACCTGATGTTCAGATTTTGTCGTATATACAAAGCATTGATGGAGCGGTTGATTATCTTATGGAAAATGATCAGCCTGATCTTATTTTTATGGATATTCAGCTAGCAGACGGACAATGTTTCGAGATTTTTAAGAATGTTGAGGTGGTATCGCCCGTGATTTTCTGTACTGCTTTTGACGATTATGCCATCGATGCCTTCAAGTCAAACGGAATTGATTATGTTCTAAAACCTTTTTCAAGAGACAGCATTTCGCAAGCTTTGAAGAAAGCGGGAGAATTGAAAAACTTCTTCCAACGAAATAAAAAAGCGATGCCAGATTTCGAACTTTTATTAACGAGAAATGGTGAAAACAAAGGGAAAAGCAGTTTTTTGGTTTTCAAAAACAACAAATATCAAACGGTTTTAACGGAGAATATTGCGTTTTTTTTCATTAAAAACGAAACGCCAACGATTATGACTTTGGATAAAAATGAATATCCGTTAACGCAGTCTTTAGACGAAATTCATAAGCTTTTATCGCCAATTCAGTTTTTTAGAGTCAACCGACAATACTTGGTTAATTTTGCAGCGGTAAGAGAAGCAGAGCATTATTTTTCGCGTAAAATAATCGTAAAATTAAGTGTTCCGACAGAAGAAAAATTATTGGTCGGAAAAGAAAAAGCAACCGCGTTTTTAAGCTGGTTAGAAAATAGATAAAACCAATTAATTTATCGTTTTCTGAGATAAACTAATTGGCTTGATTTTTATAGTCCTGGAAACATAAAACAGCTTATAAAAAACAAAGCTGAAAGTATAAAACAGAGAATTAAAACGATCTTTTTCATGATAATTATTTATTAAAGAAAGATTAAATAGAAAATAATAAAATGCCTAATATTCAAGTATTAGGCATTTTTATTTTGATGTAATTTTGTTTTAATTGATTTCTGATGGAGCGTAAGTTGCTGTGTATAATTTTCTATACATTGCATACGTTACGCTTACCATTACGAAGGCGATTATAGCATCTGTTGCAGCGCCAAAACCTAAGACAGCGATTTTTGAAAAGAAAGCAAAAATGATGTCGAAAAATACTCCTGCGAAAACCCATTCTTTCAATCGTAATAATTTGTTCGGAATTAAAAGTGTAATGACACCGGCTAATTTAAAAACGCCAAGGATATAAATAAAATGCCCTGGATACCCCAATTGTTGAGTGATTCCCCAAACCAATGGATTGTTTGTTAATTCGAAGAAACCGCTTGCGCCAAACCATAAAGAAGTTAATACTGCGCCTGTCCAATAGATAATTTTTGTTGTTTTTGAGTTCATGATTTTGATATTTAAAGTTATTTAACGGTACAAATGTGCGCCGAAAGCCTTAAAAACGAAATCGAAAATATGGTGAAGCGGACAAACTTCGGGGTGAACTGGACAGTCTTTGAGTTGTGTTTTTTTATCGCAATCCCGATAGCTATCAGGAGCAAAGGTTTTTCTCTGGATTATGTTTTAAGTTCGCAAAGCTTTATAAACGAAACGATGTGAAATTCGTGGCTAAAAAAAAATCTCTCGCAGATCTCGCAGATTCGGCAGATTTCTTTTCTAATTATCTGCTCAATCTGCCAAATCTGCGAGAGAAAAACTTTAAATCTTTTCTAGCAAAACAATTCCAAATTCGCGAAGTCGCGAAGAATTTAAAAACTCTGCGACTTTGTGACTTTGCGAGAAATTGGCATCATTCTAATTCACAAAGCTTTGCGAACTTAAAACATAATCCAGAGAAAAAACTTTGCGTGCTTTGCGGTTAAAAAACTACAACAATTCAGCTGTTTCAGAAATTAAAGCCTGCATCAATTCTCCAGCTTTATGGTGTTTTAAATTACTAGTGTTTTGTCCCGACCAAAAACTAATCATATCGGTTCTTCCTTGAGCGAGTGCAGCGACTTTTAAAGGTGCAATTAATTTGGTTTGAAGCGGAAAAGGAAGCACTTCGGTCTCAAAAGGAACAGCATCAGAGATTTTGTTGCTGATCATTCGGCCCATTCTTCCTGTAAGCGATTTTGAAACCGTAGTTGGAACATTCGGATTCTTAAAAAGCATTTCTTTATGAACAGGAGCAGCACCAGATTCATCTGTAACCATAAAAGCCGTTCCCAATTGTACAGCATCAGCACCTAAAGCCATAGCAGCAGCGATTCCTTTTGCATCTATAATTCCGCCAGCGGCAATAATTGGCGTTTTAGTTTTTGCTTTTAATTGCTGAACTAAAGTGAATAATCCTGTAAAAGATTCTTGTGCTGGTTTAAGAAAAGAAGGTCTGTGTCCGCCAGCTTCAAATCCTGCAGCGATAATGGCATCAACTTCGGCATCTTCTAGAGCAAGCGCTTCTTCTAATGTTGTGGCAGCGCCAATGGTTTTTATTCCGAGTTTACGGCTTTCTTGAAGGATTTCTTTTGATGGAATTCCGAAAATGAAACTGAAAACAGCGGGTTTAAGTTCGAACAAAACTTCAACTTGTTTTTCAAATTTCGAAGGAATATTAGAAGACAAATCGGGAAGTGGAATCCCTAATTCATCGAAATACGGTTTAAAATTCTGTTTTATCTTTTCCAGTTTTTCTGGAGGATAATTTAGAAGACTTTTGTCAACATCATTAACCCATAAATTGATATTATAAGGTTTAGAAGTGGCAAGTTTAATTTCTTTTCCAGCTTCTCGAATTTCTTCTGGAGTAAGGGTATAAGCACCGTAACTGCCCAATCCGCCGGCATTGCTTACAGAAGCCAAAAGAGCGGCAGTTGAAAAACCACCGCCCATCGGACCTTGTAAAATTGGATACTCAATACCTAGTAATTGTGTTATTTTGGTTGAATTCCACATTGTATTTATTTTACGTTTGTTAGTAATTTATTCACAATAACCCATTTTCCGTCAACAATGACAAGGCTTAGCTGATCATAGTAATTGTACTCAAATATTGGAACCTGAACTTTCGCGACAGCGGTATTATTGATGATTTCTAAAGATAAGATTTTCATCTTGAATTCTTCTCCAAAGTCGTATGGACTTTTACGATTTTTTACACCTTCAAGATATTGATCAATAGTTTTAAAATAAGGTGCACCGTTAATATCTCCTGATACAACCGCCTGCGGATGAAAAGCACTTTTCAATAAAGCAACATCACCGTTATAAATTCCGTTAAAATAATTCATGAGTACAGCTGTAATTAAAGCCGCATTTGTGCCAAAATTTTCCATGATTTAAAGTTTTGAAGTTATCAAATGCTGTGTCCAGCAACGTGACCGCCATCTAAATTAATGATTTCGCCCGTTACAAAATTACTTTCAGCCAAATAAAGAGCTAATTGTGCGACATCGCTAGTTTCTCCGATACGTTTCAAAAGATGCAAACCGGCCAAACTATCTGCGTTATCTACACCCGTTTTAGCTTGAAGCGGACTTCTGATAATCCCTGGAGCAATCGCATTTACACGAATATTGTTTTTCCCGAATTCAGCGGCAAGCTGTCTCGTAAAGGCATGAACGCCGCCTTTGCTTGAAATAGGAGCAGTGGCAGGAAATCCGTCAATGGCGTGATCTACCAAAACAGTTCCGATATTAATGATTGATCCTTCACCTTGCTGTAGCATTTGTTTTACTGCTGCTTGGCTTGTAAAATATGTTCCTTTTAAATTAATGTTTAAAAAACGATCTAAGTCTTCTTCTTCAACATCTAAGAAAGATTGTGGCTGAAAAATTCCTGCATTGTTTATTAATACGTCGATACTTCCAAAACGTTCCAAAGCAGTTTGCACTAATTGTTTTCCTGTTGCAATACGGCTTACATCACCGTGAACCATCGCCAATTGGCTATCATGTCCAAGCTCTTTAAAAGTAGTTTCAAGATTCTGTAAATTCGCAGAATTGATCACTACATTGTAGCCTTTTTCTAAAAATAATTGAGCTATTGATTTACCGATGCCTGTTGAGGCACCGGTTACTATAATTGTTTTCATTTGTTTTCTGATTTTAAATTATTTCTTTTGGGCTGTAATGCCTTTTTCGCGCAATACAGAAACCTGTTCTCCTGCAAATCCCCAATCGTCTAATTCTATTTCTTGAATCACGATGTGTGTAAGGCTTGGATCTTTGTCTAAAACATCTGTTATTAATTGTGTAATGCCAGATATGAGCTGCTGTTTTTGTTCTCTTGTAACGCCTTCACGAGTTACTTCAATTTTTACGTATGGCATGATTTCTAGGTATTAAGCAAGTTTTGCTGTTAGGTTTACATCCAATTCAAATTCGTTGTAAATCAAAGTGTCTCCAAGATTGGTGAAGAAATTTCCAGAACGGAATTTCATATCATATTTGGTGCGGTCAATAATGATTTTGCCTGAAGCTTTCAAGTCGCTTTCGTTTCTTTTTACTTCTAAATTAAAACCAGTTGGATGCGTAATGCCTTTGATAGTAAGATTTCCTTCGATGAAATAATCTGAAGAAGATTGTTTAGAAACAACTTTAATGTCTAAAGAAGCCGTTTTGAATTTGTCGATAGAAAAGAAATCATCAGAAGCCAAATGTCCTGCAAACTGCTGATTTGTTGCGGGATCGGTAACGTCAAGAATTACGATAGAAGTAGTGTCGATAACGACATTTCCACCAGTAAGTTCGTCATTAGAAAAAGTAAAATTACCTTCTTCAATATTAATTGTTCCATTGTGTTGTCCAGTAACTTTTTTTCCTATCCAGTTTACTTGACTTTCAGTATTCGAAATTTTAAAATTTTTAGTTTCCATTTTTTTGTGTTTTAAATTGTTATTAATTTATAGTACAAAGTAATGGCGACATTCAAAATTGATTACGTGATGTAGATCACATTCGTCAATGCGGTTTAGAAGCGTTGTATAATCGGCTTAAAGTTTCTCTGGAAACGCCAAGATAAGCAGCGATTAAATGTTTTGGAACAGTGTTGTATAGGGCAGGATAGAGCGAAAGCAATTCTTCGTATCTCGTTTTGGTGTCATTATTCATAAAAGAAAGCAACCTTTTTTGAGAAGCGACATAACCGCGATTGGTTCTCCATCTGAAAAAATGTTCTACTTCGTGTATTTCACGACAAATTTTCTCTCGATCCTGATTGGAAAGCGATAGAATTTCAACATCCGAAACGCAATCTACATTAATAGTAGCTTTTGTTTTGTTGTAAAGTGCTGCATAATCAGAAGCCCACCAAGTTGGCATGGCAAATTGCAGAATGTACATTTTTACTTCGTCGTTCACATAAAAAGATTTTAAACAACCCGAAATAACAAAATACTCTTTGCCAACATCCTGGCCTTCACTAATAATGGTTTGCCCTTTCTTAAAAGTTTCTGTTTTAAAATGCGAAAAGAAATAATCAAACTGTTCGTCCGTTAAGGAAACAATTTTAGAAACATGTTCTTTTAAAAGATTTTTGGCATCCATCGCAGCAGTTTTAATAGCAGTAAAAGTAATAAATATTGAAACGGTTAGAGCCGATTATTTTCTGATGGTTTTTAAAGTAAGAAACAAAAAAGGAAAGCTTGTTTTTTCAGAAATGAAATTTTACGGTTGAGTCGTTAAAAATGATTATTCGGTTATATAAAAAAATATTGAAGCCTTTATTTGAGCAATTTTGCTGGAAAGCTTAATTATATATTATGAATTCACCTCTTACTATAATCGCCGCAACAAATTTTTCAGCCATCGCCACTAATGCTGTTAATTATGCAGCCGGACTTGCAAAAGCTACGGGCGCAAAATTGGTTTTATTTAATTCATTTTCATTGAGTGTGCATAGTGCAAACTCGCATATCACTGCAGATGCCATGCAGAAACAAATTGAAAAAGCAATTTCGAGACTAGAAAATTTAGCCACAGAAATTGCCGATTCGTTTAAAATTGAAACATCAGCAATTTGTACTTATTCTTTCTTGGAAGATGAACTTCCGAAAATTATTAAAGAAACAAATGCAGACGTTGTGGTAATGGGAATGGCAGAACGTTCTTTTGAACAAGAATTACTTGGAAATTCAACCACAACAGCAATCAAAAATCTTCAAATTCCAGTTTTAGCAGTTCCTGAAAATGCACGTTTCATAAACATTAAAAAAGTATTATACGCTTGCGACAGTTTGAGTTTTTCGGCTATTAAAAGATTCAGCTGGATTAAAAATGCTTTGGGAGATTTTGGAGCAGAAATCGAGTTTTTCAGCGTAGACGAAAAATTAGACGATTTAAAAGAAGAACAGCACAGAGTTTTAATGAATTCGAATATTGAAAAAGAATTTGAAGACGTAAAATATCTATATAAAACCGTAAGATCGAATGCGGTTATTAACGAAATTAAGAAGGAAATTAAGAATTATGAGGCTGATTTGCTGATAATGGTGCCTCAAAAATACGGTTTTTGGGATTCTTTGGTTCACAGAAGCAAAACTAGGATTCTTGCAGCAGGACTTGAAATCCCATTATTGTCGTTTCCGAATTATTAAAGATTGATTTGATTTAAAAATAATGATATAAAAATTACAAGGTTTTTTTGAAGAAATTTTATCAAAATAAATTTTAACAGATTTTTTTTGATTTTAGGGATTCTATAATTTTTAGTGCTGGTTGTCTAATATCAAAATTATATTTTAACATTTCAGTCAGTTTTGTTAATTATTCTTAATTGTCTGCTAGTTTCAGATTTTTTTAAATTAATTTTGTAGCACTCTAAAAACTTAAATGCAAATAGGTTTTTTTATCAGTATGGCAACAGCTATAATTGGGGATTATCTACAAACTGAAACAGCATTGTATGATTTTAAAAATAAAATAAATTAAAGATTGTATACCAAGTAATACCGAGAGAACACTTGGTGTATATTTTTAATTTATTTTGATTGGATTTTGTATAGTGTTTTTGGTTTGTTCAGGTTTTTAAAACAATATTTCTCAGAAAAGTTATTGTTATCAGATTTAATCGGCTTTTAAGGAATACAATTAGGTTTCCTAAATCAGTTTTAAACGCTGTAAAAAGAAGGGAAAAGTAGTAAGCATTGGGTTCTAAGAGTACAAAGCTTAAAAAAACAAAAAACAATGAGCGCAGTAATTACAGCTATAGGTGGTTTCGTACCATCATCAATTCTGACCAATAAAAAGATTTCAGAAACAGTTGATACATCGGAGGAATGGATCATAAAAAGAACTGGAATTAGAGAACGTAGAATCGCAGACGACGACACAGCAACATCTGATCTTGCCGCAGCAGCGATCGAAAATCTTTTCGAAAATTATAATGTAGATCGCAATGAGATTGAGGCTTTGCTTGTGGCAACAGCAACTCCAGATCACATTTTAGCACCAACAGCAAGTATTGTTTGCGACAAAAGCGGACTTACAAATGCTTTTGGAATTGACATGAATGCAGCTTGCAGCGGATTTTTATATGCGTTAGAAATGGGTGCAAACATGATCGAAAGCGGACGTTATAAGAAATTAATCATCGTTGGAGCAGATAAAATGAGCTCTATCGTAGATTATGAAGACCGTAATACTTGTATTCTTTTCGGAGATGGAGCAGGAGCAGTTTTGTTAGAAAAGTCTGAATCTGAGTACGGTTTAATGAAAACGATTTTGAAAACAGACGGAAGCGGAGTTTCTTCTTTGGCTGTACCAGCTGGAGGTTCTAGAAATCCAACTTCTATGCAGAGTCTTTTACACAGAACGCATTATTTAAAACAAGACGGAGCTTTTGTATTTAAAAGAGCCGTTGCAGCAATGAGCCAAGTTTCTCAAGATGCTTTGGTGAAAAATGATTTAGAAGCAACTCAAATTGACTGGGTTGTGCCACATCAAGCTAATTTGAGAATTATTAATGCCGTGGGCGAAAGCTTAAATATTGATTCAGATAAAGTTAAAGTGAATATTGATCGTTACGGAAATACAACATCTGCAACAGTTCCGTTGTGTTTATGGGATTTCAAAGACGATTTTAAAGAAGGACAAAATGTATTGATCACTACTTTTGGAGCAGGATTTTCTTGGGGCGCAACGTGCTTGAAATGGGGCGTTATGCGTGAGAAAAATCCAGTTGCTACTATAAAAGCAGACAACAAAGAAGAAGGTATTCTTGTTGAACACTAATAAGATAGGATTTTTCAATTTTTACAGTTGAGGGAATAAATGGGTAGAAAGAACCAAAATAAAAAAACAGGCAAGAATTTTTTCTATAAATATTACAGGGTTATAGTAATTCCAGCCGTTTTTTTGGTTTATCTTTCTTCGTATTATTTTCTAAATCCGTACCGAAATTTTGAAGAGGAAGGTTTGCTCGACTTAGATCAGACCTTCGATATCTTCATTATTTTGCTTTACTGCGCCATCCTTACAGAACTGACTTTGTTTGTTGGCCGAAAATTAAATTACTACATCAGTTGGGAACAAAATCCCGCTTTTAGAGCGATAGCACAATTTATTTGTCTTATAGCAGGAAATATACTTTTAAACTACTTTTTTTCTTGCCTTTGGGATTATTTATATCCTTGTACAGCTTTAGAAGAAAATGATTTAGTTACGATTTGGCAATCTAAAATTATGGCGGCGATTATTTCGCTTTTCATAAGTGCCATTCATACGGGAATATTTCTTTTGAACAGATGGCGTTTAAATGCTATAGAAACAGCTGAATTAAAGATAAAAGCATCAGAACTTCAAGAAGCGGTAACACGTTCAAAATTGGAGTCTCTTAAAATGCAGTTAGATCCGCATTTTGTATTTAATAATTTCAGCACCTTGACAGAGCTGATTTATGACGATCAGAAAGAAGCGGCTTCGTTCTTAGAAAATATAACGAGAGTATATCGTTATATGATCTCCAATTCAAATAAAGATACCATTACAGTAAAAGAGGAAATCGAATTCCTGAATGCTTATTTTTATTTATTGAAGAAAAGATTGGGCGAAAAAATCGATTTGCAAATTGAGGTTGATGCTGTTTCGCTGGCACTTCATTTACCGCCTTTAACGTTGCAGTTATTGGTAGAAAATGCTGTAAAACATAATATGGCAACTTTAGCCAATCCGCTTACAATTACTGTTTTCTCTGATTCTGGAGATATCATTGTTCGAAATAACTTGCAGCGAACGGCTGGAAAAAGCTTGGTTTCAACTGGAATCGGAAATAAAAACATTGAATTTCGTTATAAAATTTTATCTGAAAGAATGCCAACTTTTAGCGAATCAAACGGCTATTATGAAGTGCGTCTGCCATTAATTTAAGAGTTATGAAAATTTTAATTGTAGAAGATGAAAGTATTAACGCCAGCAGACTAAAAAGGCTGTTGGAAGAGCTAGAACCTAATTGTGAAATTTTAGGCATTATTGACACGGTTGTGGATACTGTGGCATGGCTAAAATCAAATCCATGTCCAGATTTAATCACAATGGATATCCGTTTAGCCGACGGATTGAGTTTTGCTATTTTTGATGAAATCAATATCACTTGTCCTGTAATTTTCACCACAGCGTATGACGAATATGCGATTCGTGCTTTTAAGGTAAACAGCATCGATTATTTGATGAAACCAATTCAAAAAAATGAGTTGGAATTTGCCTTAACAAAATTCAAATCCCTAAATAAAAACGAATCTAGCGTAACCAATATCGCAGGAATTTTAAAAGAACTGATTGAAAAACCAGTTTTCAGAATGCGTTTTTTAGTCACGTATCGCGACGGTTACAAAAGCGTAGACGTTTCAGATATTGACTTTATATATTCGGAATTTAAAACCAGCAATTTGTTTCTTAAATCTGGTGTAATTATCTCTATTCCGCAAACTATGGAAGAACTGGAACAAGAATTAGATCCGAATCTTTTTTTTCGTGCCAATCGCCAGTTTTTCATTCGTGCAGAAAGCATCAAATCTATTGCGAACTACTTCAACGCAAAACTAAAAATCCAACTTAAACTAGATCCCGAACGCGAGGTGATCATTAGTAGAGAAAAAACACCTTTCTTTAAGCAGTGGATGGATAGATAAATTTAAGTTGCTAAGGTTCTGAGATGCTGAGATTCTAAGTTTTTTTTTCTTGCCGCAAAGTCACTAAGGTGCTAAGTTTTTTTTTCGCCACGAATTCACGAATTTCTTTGCTATGAAAACGTAAATATGCGAAGTTTTTTTTGCCACAAATTCCACAAATTTTCGCTAATTTTTTTACTGTGTTTACTTGCATTTTTGTCCTTTCGACGAAGGAGAAATAAAAATTCGAGAAATTATCTCGCCAGTATTTCACACAAGAATTTAATTAGAGAAAATTCGTGAATTCGTGGCAGAAAAAAACTTAGCATCTTAGCCACTCAGAAGCTTTAAAAAACCATCCGTTTCAGTATCAAAAAATGTCGTTTGGGTAACTTTCTTCCCTAAAAAAGCTGTTTTCCGCTGTTATTTTGCGCCCAAATTTGAGGTAATTCATTTAAAAATGAAAAGTAAAATGACAAAACAGTTTTTTAAAAATAATAAAGCAATTGGCAGAATTGCAATTTTATTGATAACCATTTCTCTTGCTTCATGCGGGAAAAGCGGAGATGCACAAATGGCTCCTCCAAAGCCAGAAGTTGACTTTCTTCAGACCAATTCGGCTACAGGAGAAGTAGAAAAGAAATATCCAGGAACAGTCGAAGGTGCTGTAAATGTTGATATAAAAGCACAAGTTTCAGGCTATCTTGAAGCAATTTATGTTAAAGAAGGAGATTATGTAAACAAAGGACAATCTCTTTTTAAAATTAAAGGTGACGTTTACGCTGAGCAAGTAAACAACAGCCGTGCAGCTTATAAAAGCGCTTTAGCAAATCAGGCAAATGCGAAACTGGAAGTCGAGAAAATCAAACCTTTGGTTGAAGGAAAAGTTTTTTCAGACATGCAGTTAAAAACAGCACAAGCCAATTACGAAGCAGCGACTGCACAAGTAGCACAGGCTAAAGCCGCTTTAGGATCGTCTCAGATTAATGCCGATTTCTCTTTGATTAAAGCTCCTGTAAGCGGCTATATTAGCCGTATTCCAAACCGAGTTGGAAATTTAGTAACGCCAACAGATGCTGTTCCATTAACGGTTTTATCTGAAATCAACAATGTATTCGTTTATTTTTCATTGACAGAAGCCGATTATTTAGCTTTTTCTAAAGATGCTAAAAACAATCAGACCGTAAGTTTAATTATGGCTGATGATAGCGAATACGATCAAAAAGGAAAACTGGAAGTTGCGAGTGGAAATATCGATCGTGCAACAGGAACAATTGCATTAAAAGCCATTTTCCCAAATCCGAAAAAGCAATTGCGTGCAGGAGGTTCTGCGAGAATTGTGTTGAACAAAAGCTTATCATCTGTGATTACAGTCCCAATGGCAAGCGTAAAAGACATTCAAGATAAATTCTTTGTTTTCATTCTAAAAGACGGTAACAAAGTAGCTATGGTTCCAATCGAAATTGCCGGAAGTGCCGGAGTAGATTATTTCGTAAAATCTGGATTAAAAGCTGGGGATAAAGTAGCATTGAATTCTATCGATGTGCTTTATGACGGAATGGAAGTCGTTCCAAAAATCGCTGCTAAAAACGCAAGCAGTAAATAATTTTTCATTTAATAAAATAACATTTCCATGTTAAAGAAAATAATAGACAGGCCAGTATTGGCCACAGTTATCTCTATTGTACTGGTTATACTGGGGATTATAGGTCTTACGAGATTATCTGTAACGCGATTCCCAGATATTTCGCCACCAACCGTTATGGTAAGCGGTTCTTATCCAGGAGGAAACAGTGAAACCGTTATTCGTTCGGTAGTAACGCCTCTAGAAGAGCAGATTAACGGAGTTGAGAACATGCAGTATATCAAATCGACTGCAAGTAATGACGGATCTTTCTCTATCAGTGTAATTTTTAAACAAGGAGTAGATCCAGATCAGGCTGCGGTAAACGTTCAAAATAGAGTACAGCAAGCAACTCCAAAATTGCCTCAAGAAGTTATCCGAATGGGATTAACGACTTCGAAACAGCAAAATAGTATGATTGTTATTTTCAACTTGTATACAGATGATAATAGCAAATACGATGAATTGTTCTTGCAGAATTACGCGAATATCAACTTAGTGCCTCAAATGAAACGTGTTCCAGGAGTTGGACAAGTTCAGATTTTCGGACAGAAAGATTATTCGATGCGCGTTTGGTTAGATCCGCGTAAAATGGCAAATGCAGGTTTAGTGCCTTCAGATGTTACGCAAGCCATTGCAGAGCAAAGTTTAGAATCGGCTCCAGGTAAATTGGGGGAAGAATCTAAAGCAGCTTTAGAATATGTAATTCGTTATAAAGGAAAAAAGAACAAGCCAGAACAGTATGAAAATATTGTGGTTAAAAATATTGGCAGCAATGTTTTAAGATTGAAAGATGTTGCGCGAGTTGAATTTGGTTCTATTTCGTACAGTGGTGATAACAAATCGAATAGTAAAAATGCCGTTACAATGGCAATTTTACAAACTTCGGGTTCAAATGCTAATGACATCGAAATCGGAATTAATAAAGAAGTAGAACGTTTGTCTAAATCTTTCCCTCCAGGTATTAAATACGTAAACGTAATGAGTACCAAAGAAAGATTGGACGAAGCAACAGGTCAGGTAAAATCGACTTTGTTTGAAGCGTTTATTCTGGTGTTTATCGTGGTGTTTATTTTCCTTCAAGACATTCGCTCGACGATTATTCCAGCTATTGCAGTGCCTGTGGCGATTGTAGGAACATTTTTCTTCCTTCTAGTTTTCGGATTTACGATTAACATCTTAACGCTTTTCGCCTTGGTATTAGCGATCGGAATTGTGGTCGATGATGCGATTGTCGTAGTCGAAGCCGTTCACAGTAAAATGGAAGAAGACGAAGAAATTTCGGCTAAAGATGCAACTCACGGAGCGATGGCAGAAATCACAGGAGCTGTAATTTCGATTACTTTGGTAATGTCGGCGGTATTTATTCCGATTGGATTCATGACGGGATCTTCGGGGATTTTCTACAAACAATTTGCTTATACATTGGCCATTGCGATTATCATTTCTGCTGTAAATGCCTTGACGCTAACACCTGCATTATGTGCGCTTTTGCTAAAGAATCACGGTGCGAAACATGGTGATCATGAACATAAAACGAGTTTTAAAGACCGTTTTTTCGTCGGATTTAATTCAAGTTTCGACAATTTAACGGGGAGATATATTAAAGGAGTTCGTTTTTTAATTGGAAAAAAATGGATTGCTGCTGGTTTAGTAACTGGAATTACGGCAATTGCGGTTTACATGATGATGTCAACTCCAAAAAGTTTCGTTCCTCTAGAAGATGACGGTTTCATGGTGTACAGTTTATCTATGCCTCCAGGAACAGCGTTGGATCGTACAACTGCAGTGGTGGAGAGAATGGAGAAAATATTAGAAACAGAAAAAGCTATTGATGTTAATACGAGTATTACAGGATTTAACATTTTGAGTAATAGTGCCAGTACAGCTTACGGTTTAGGGTTTATTAAATTAAAACCTAAAAAAGAAAGAGGTGAAGTTAAGGATATTGATGAAATTTTGAATAGCGTTACAGCCAAATTATCGACAATTAAAGAAGGTCAGGTTATGGTTTTCAGAATGCCTCCAGTTGAAGGATTTGGGGTAACAAGTGGTGCTGAGATTGTGTTGCAGGATAGAATGGCAAGAGATCCAGAAACTTTAAAAAAGATGTCTGATAAAGTGATTGCTCAAATTATGCAGCAGCCAGGTGTTCAATACGCTTACACGACTTTTAGAGCCGATTATCCGCAGTTGGAATTGGAAGTTGATGAAGACAAAGCACGTCAAATGGGAGTGAATATCAAGGAACTTTTAGGAAATATCCAGACGTATTTTGCAGGAGATCAATCTTCAGATTTTACCCGATTTGGTAAGTTTTACAGAGTGAATGTAAAAGCTGATGGTATTTTTAGAATGGATGAAGATGCATTTAATGAAATTTTCGTGAGAAATGCTGATATGCAAATGGTTCCAGTTAAATCTATCGTGAAATTCCACAAAGTTTACGGTCCAGAATCGGTGAATCGATATAACCTTTATAATTCGGTAAATATTACTGCGATGGCTTTGCCAGGTTATAGTAACGGACAAATTATGGGTAATCTAGAGCAAGTTTTAGATAAACTTCCATCTGATTACAGTTACGAATGGACAGGTTTAAGTTTGGAAGAAAAAGCAGGAGGTAGTCAAACCGTTGCCATTTTTGGATTGTGTTTATTGTTTGTATTCTTCTTATTGGCAGCACAATACGAAAGTTATTTATTGCCACTTGCGGTATTGCTTTCTATCCCAACAGGAATTTTAGGAGCTTTCGCCGGAATCAAAGCAGTTGGTTTAGATAACAATATTTATGTTCAGGTTGGATTAATCATGCTGGTCGGACTTCTCGCGAAAAACGCCATTTTGATTGTAGAATTTGCTCTACAAAGACGTTTGGCAGGATTAACGATAATAGATGCCGCAATTGAAGGATCAAGATCAAGGTTACGACCAATTATCATGACTTCGTTAGCTTTTATTGTAGGTATGATTCCGTTGATGTTTGCTTCTGGAGGAACTGCAGTTGGAAACCGATCAATTAGTGTCAGCGCCGCAGTAGGAATGTTTAGCGGTGTTATTCTAGGAATTTTTGTGATTCCGTTGCTTTTCATTGTATTCCAATATTTACAGGAAAAAGTATCAAGGAAAAAAATCGCAACTCAAGTTCAAACGATAAAAGAATAAGAATGAAAACACTATATAAAATCGGAATGGTTTTACTTACCGGAGCGGTCATGACATCGTGCGTGGTAGGAAAAAAATATTCTCGTACAGATTTACAAGCTCCAGAAAAATTCCGCGAAGAAGTCGCGGTTACTGGAGACACGGTTTTGCTTCCGTGGAAAAACTATTACAAAGATCCTTTATTGGTTGCTTTGATTGAAAAAGCTTTAGTCAAAAATAATGAAGTGATCATTGCTATGAAAAGCATGGAACAGCTCGACCTCAGTTATAAACAAGCCAAATTATCGTTATTACCCACACTAGATTTCGATGCTGGAGCGAGCCGTTCTTACCCTTCTAAAAATTCCCTAAACGGATCTTTAAGCCAACAATTTATTGGTAAAGATTACATGGATGATTACAGTGCGAATCTGCGTCTTTCTTGGGAAGTTGATATTTGGGGAAAAGCAGCCATGCAGAAAAGAGACGCTAAAGCAACTTATTTTGCTCAAAAAGAGAATGTTTCAGCCTTAAAAACTCGAATTATTGTTCAAGTGGCGCAAGCTTATTATAATCTTTTAGGTTTAGACGAACAGCTGAAAATTGCAGAGAAAAACATCGAATTGAGCACTAATACTTTGAGCATGATGGAATTGCAATACAAATCAGGTTCAATTAGTTCGTTAGCAGTAAATCAGACTGAGGCTCAGAAGAAAACGGCTGAATTGTTAGTGCCTTTAGCGAAAGCGAATATTGCGGTTCAAGAAAATGCTTTGCAGATTTTATGCGGAGAATATCCAGACAAGATCGAAAGAGCAGGAAATATCGACGCGGCAGAAGTTTCGGTACTTTTTCCATCAGGAATTCCTGCCTCACTTTTAAGCAGAAGACCAGATGTAAAAGCTAGTGAATATGCGGTTATGTCTGCTAACGCTAAAACTGGATTGGCAAAAGCTACGATGTATCCGACGTTAAGTTTGAGTCCGTCAATTGGAGTAAATTCTTTTGAATTTGAAAACTGGTTCGATTTTCCAGGTTCGGTTACTAAAACAATCGCAGCCAATTTAGCACAGCCAATTTTTAGAAAAAAAGCATTGCGAACAGCTTATGAAGTGGCGGTTTTAGAACAAGAAAAAGCAGTTGTACAATTCAAACAATCTTTCATAACTGCAGTTGGCGAAGTTAACGATGCTATGTCAAGATTAAAATATGCTGACGAACGTATCATTTTAGCAAAAGATAAAGCGGAATCGTTAGACAAAGCGACTTCAGATGCTGGTTTGCTTTACAAAAGCGGAATGGCAAATTATCTTGAAGTAATTGCAGCTCAGAACAGTTCGCTTCAAAACGAATTGGATCTGGTAACAATAAAACTCGAAAAACTGAATGCAGCAATTAACCTGTACCGTGCTTTAGGAGGCGGAGTAGAGTAGTACTTAATTTTTTTAATTCACCATTTCTGTAAGCAATTATGGAGATGGTGAATTTTCTTTTGAATTGATTTATGGACAAAATTACTTTTACCCGATCAGAACTTTATACTTTGGTTTGGAAATTTCCAATTCCGCAGATTGCAAAACATTATGAAGTTTCTAGTATGGGAATTAAAAACGCTTGCGAAAAAATGAATATTCCGCTTCCAAAAAGCAGATATTGGATTGGACCAGCCTATAAGAGGAATAATGTTCCCCAGTTGCCACCTGATTTTAAAGGAAATAATGAGATTGCCATTTTGAAAAAAACGTACGAAATGCAACTTAGAGTTCCTTCAAAATCTACGCCTTTATTGGATTTGGCGCAAAGTATAAAAAACGATGTTCAGGCTCCGTTGACCATTAGCGATAAGCTGGAAAATCCGCTTGAGATTATTTTGGCAACAAAGCAATATTGGGAAAATAAAATTTTAAATAAAGATATTCAGCCAGATGTGCTTGAGATTCTTAATCTAAATGTTTCTGAAGAAAGCAGAAATCGAGCTTTGCTGTTTATGAATACTTTTATCAAACTAATTCAATATCGCGGACATGAATTTAGAAAAGGTCTTGACGGTTTGGAAACTATTGTTTTTAAAAACGAAAATGAAATAAAAATCGATTTGAGAGAAGCACAGAAAAGAGTAACCAAAAGCGGTTTAAGAGAAACTTCTGGTTACATTTTTACTGGTGATTTTATTTTTAGAATTTCAAGAGGATCCAATAAAAGAGAGTGGCGCGACGGAAAGATTTCTTTAGAAAATAATTTAGCATTAATTATGGCGAAAATAGAATTAATGGCCGCCGAAGACTAGTTTTTTTATCTAAAATCCTTTTTGAAAACTAATTGAAAACTAAGACCATTTTCATTTTTAATGGCTAAATTTCCTTCAAGCGTATTGCTTAAACCATTTATAAGCGTCATTCCGAACGAATTACTGTTTTGCAATTCTTCGATATCGGTTATTCCAATTCCATTGTCAGAAACCTCGAGCATATAGCAATTTTCGCTTACTTCAGATAAAGAAAGGCGAATGATGCAATTTGAATTTTCCTTAAAAGCGTATTTTATCGAATTGGTTATGATTTCGTTAGTAATTAATCCGACGGCAATTGCTTGAGAAATATCCAATTCTATTGAAGCAATTTTGACTTCAAAATGAATGTGTTCTGCATTGAAAGATTCTTTTAAATATTCGACCAATTCATTGCAATAATCAGGCATATTAATCATCGAAACATTATCTTCCTGATACAATCTCTGATGAATCAGCGACATAGCATAAATTCTGTTTTGACTATTTTTAATGGTAGAAATAGCCAAATCATCTTTCAAATAAGAAGATTGCGAGTTCAAAAGACTAATTACAGTTTGAAGATTGTTTTTTACACGATGGTGAATTTCCTTCAAAAGCCATTCTTTTTCTTCAACCAAACGTTCCAATTTTACATTTTTAAGCTTAATTTCTTTTTCTTTTAATTGCAATCGGCTAGTGCTTCGTTGTTTAATTTTAGCTCTGTTGTATAATAAAATAATGATAATCAGCAATAAAAATAAACTGCTTACAGAAATGATGTTTAAAAGTTTTGATGAATGCAATTCACGTTTCTGAAGATCGGTTTGCTGCTTTAAAGATTTTATATTCTGTACTTTAGCACTAGTTTCAAACCTGAATTTCAAATTTTCATAATCACGATTTTTACTAATGTTATCCATCGAATCCTGAATTCGATTATAAATCTCCATATGCTTCATGGCAGAAAGATAATTTCCGTTTAGCGAATCAATTTTAGATAAAGCAAGTTCTAAATTGTGACGGCTGTAACCTTCTGTACTACTAGCTTTTGAGATAATTCGATCTGTAATTTCTTTTGCTTTTTGTGGTTTATTAATTTTGACATAAAACAAAGCCATGATCGAGTAGCAGTCTGCAATATCTTTGATTGTTTCTGCTGAATTTAATCTTTCTGCAAAAAATTCAAGTTTTTTATAACTGGCTTCGGCTTCTTTCAATTTTCCTAACTCTTCATAACAGCGCGCCTTAAGCTGATTTAGAATCATATTGTCCAAATCGTTTTTTGGCGGATATTTTTTAGAGTTGTTTTCCAGATATTTTAAAGCTTCAGAGTATTTCGAATTATCCATTAATGCGCGTAAAGCGCCAAAAAAACTTTTATACCAAGTTCCAGCATTAAGTTCCCTCTGATTGTACTCAATTCCCTTCTGATAATATTTAATAGCCTCGTTATAATAGCCTGTGCTGTTGTAAACGTTGCCGAGACGTATGTAAAAGCTGTCTGCAAAAGCATAATCTTTCGTTTTCTCCATCGAACTAACGCTTTCCAAGGCATAATAAAGAGCATCTTTATAATTGTTGTGGAATAATTCGATATACGAAATGGTCGTTTCTGTATACTGTGTGTATAGAAAACCATTTTTTTTCTGAAGATTAAGGCTTGTAAATAATTCTTCTTTCGCCAATTTCATTTTGCCAGTCCAAAAATGAACTGGAATTATTTTCATGTAGGTTTCGATCTCTTTTTCTTTGTTCCCTAATTTTTTATAGATAGCCAAAGCTTCGACAAGAATAACCGCTTTTTCCTTATTGCTGTCGGGCATAAATGTGCCTTGATTGTCAATAGCTTCGGCTAGTATTTTTTCATTTTCTGTTTTTCTTGCTGCACTAACCAGTTGCGAAAAAATAGTGCTACTCAACTGCGGTTTATCTGCTTGGTAATAGTATTTTCCAAGAAGGTATTTAGATTGAAAATACCATTTTTGAATTTTGGATTTTTCTGCCAGTTTTTGAGCTTTATTAATATACAAAAGCGCATTTTTGAGATCGTCTTTTTTAGCACCAGCTTTAAAAAGATAAAAACTTGCAATTTGCAACGACAACTTAATTTGGTCAACTATACTTAATCTCGGCAATAGTAATTCTGCTCCGCGAACGTAATTATTGGTAATTAAATTATTTCCTGGGAAGTTAGATCCGTCATTAAAACCTTCGTCGTTGGCAAGCGTGTACGGAAGTTTGTGCGATTTGCAAGCCAAAATCATTGCACTATCGATGTCTATAGATCCTTGGTTAACATTTCGAAGATAAATAGCCACGTTATGCAGCATCAATCTATCTTTCTGAAGCTTAAGTTTATCTGTTTCATTTTGGCAAAAAGAGGGTGTGGTAAAGAAAGTTAGTAAAAGTAAGAAAATTACTTTTTTCATGTTTAGGAGTGTTTGGAAGCGTAAAACTAAGAGTTTTAAAAGTGTTTAGAAAACATTTTTAGGCATATTTTTTTGCTTCAAAAAAAGAATTATGTGATGAAATGATTATAAAAAAAGCTACCTAAAATTTAAGCAGCTTTTTTAAAATGTTATGTTTGAGAATCAGCATCAGTTTTTACTGCTCTGAAATTTCTTTTAATTTGTCCATCGCTTTTGGGTACGTAGTGTTGAAATAATCCAAATATTCATCAATAGTATCCATTTCTACGGTTACAGTTGTAACGCCGTTCTTTTCCTCGAAAGTATAATTTTCATGTCCGCCGGCCCATTTTTCAACTTGTTCGCCTGTGGTTACTTCAGTATCTCCATCCAAAAAACCGTAATGACGAATGGAAACAAAATTAGCAGGTTTGTTTTCTGCAATTTCCGAAACCATTCCGGCTTTTTTACCGTTTTCATCTGTTCCAACAAAACGGATTTTGCTTCCTTTCTCCCAACTGCCTTCATAAGTAGAAGTAGGGTTGAAAGTTGCTACCCAATATTCATAAGTGGCTTTGTCCTTTAAGCCCAGCATCGTTTCATATACTTTTTGAGCAGATGCATTTATTTCTTTTTTAAATTGTAATTTTTGCATGGCTTCTTTGTTTTTATATGCTTAAAATTACATATTATTTTGATCAAAAATACCAAAAAGCTCTACTATGGATTTGTTTATAAACATATTCTTCATCAAAAGATTCAATAAAATAGTCGGCCGTTTCGAGTCCAAAGCCTTCAATATTTTCCTCCAGAAATTCTTTATTCGCTGCTATATACTCTTTTGTTGGTTGAAGACCCAATGGATAAAAAATCATTTCACCGTCAAATCCACACCAAGTGTCAAAATCCACCATTTTAGCTTCCAAAATTAAATGAAGATCTATTACATCTTTATTTTTGCTAGCAAAGTAACTAAACATTAAAAGATCTTCGCACATACAATAAAACGCTCCAAGTTCATCATCTCTTCTGTAAGCGATAGCAGTTTTTAATAGATATCTTGATAGTTCGGCATTTTTGTAATTTTTCACATAACCAACAAATTCATCTCTTTCAGGTTGGTCACTGTCAATTAATAACTTCTCAAAATTTGTTTGGTCGATTGTTTTTTTATTATTGAATTCTGAAATTAGTTCTTCTAGAAATGGTGTGCGAAATACTTCAGGAATTGAAAATTTCTTTTTTAAAGCGCTGTTGACTTCAATTATAGATTCATTCATTACATAAAACCATTCGTTTCCGCTATCAATTTTCGTTTTTTGTTCTTTTACAAAAGCGGTAATATCTTGGATTGATTTTATGTACTCGTTATTAAACTTTTGTAACGCCTCATTTTTAATTCCGATTTGAACAGCTCTACGTTTTAGTTTTTCTCCTTTGACATTGTGATCAGGATCCCACTGAATCCTTACATCGCTATTGCTTAGATTATCTCGCCATGTTGATTCATCTCCGTATGATTTGTCGTAACTTGTCAAAACACCATTAGTTAGAAGTTCTTCGAAACCTTCAAAAGTCATTTCAATAGCCAAAATACGACTTTGATTGCTATCTTTTTTTGCCCAATCACTTCTGTACATCATCCACAAAAAGTTCGGTTTTATCCAAGTCATTCTATCGAAGCTGTAATCAGGTCCTCCGAATTTTTGATTTTTTATCGCATAATCTGCAATGCTATCATTGAATGCCTGATATACAAAAATATTGGCACCATTTTTTTGTCCTAGTATAAAATTTCCTTCTTGCGGAAGTCCTTTCTCATATCTGTGATGTTGAATTGTCTTTAGGTTCATTTTTATTACGGTTATTATAAATGCATATCAAGTTCCTTAAAAGCTTTAATTTCTGAATAATTTATGGGCACGGATTGCAAATCTGAGCTATCGGGACGAGATATTTTATCTTTCATGAGCGTCCCGCTCAGGCCAGCGTGGTGTCGATTGCCATATTTACAAAATAAATTGGCCTTCTAAAACTGTTACTGCTTCGCCAAAAATACAAACTCTGTCTTGCAATAACTCTGTACTCATAATTCCTTTCCTTAATGAAGATTGGAAAGCATTCATTTTTGTCTTGTTCAATTTTATTGCCCAATACTTTGTCAAGAATGTTTGAACGCCTCCTGTTACAGGGTCTTCATTAGTTCCTGCCCAAGGCCAAAAATATCTATAATGAAAATCAAACCTATCACTGTCTGAAATAGATGTTACTAAAACACCGTTTATTCCTGTGTATGAATTTATTAATGCTGAGAAATCAGGTTTCAAATTTGCTAAATCAGAAGCACTTTTTATTTCAAGCAAAATTATCTTATTATTTGGGCTGTATCTCTTATCCACAATTTCAGAAATCCCAAGTGCGTCTAACATTTGTTTTGGTACCTCAATTTCTTCAGTGTCATAAACAGGAAATTGCATTTTTATTTTAGTATCTACTTTTTCAATAAGTAGTTCAACGTTGTTACAGTTGACAAATTTTATTTTGTCAACTGAAGTTGTGTCGAAAATAATTTTTGATGAAGCTAATGTAGCATGTCCACACAAAGGAATTTCAATCTTTGGAGTAAAAAATCTTATGCTATAAGTATTGTCTGTGATTTGTTTTACAAATGCAGTTTCAGAAAAACCAATTTCTGTTGCAATTTTTTGCATCGTCTCAACTTCTAAATCTGTATCAGGGAGGCAAACTGCTGCAGGATTTCCTTTAAATTTTTCTTTTGTGAAAGAGTCAACGTAGTATGTTTTCATTTTTTGAAACTTTTATGAGTTTAGAGCTGTGTCAAAATAGCATATGACGTTCTGGGCTTGCCGAGGAAAACCCTACTAGCTCAAAACGCCTGTTGGCAGTAGTTTTTAGTTTGGATACTAATTATTCTAAAAAACAGATTCATTTATATTTTCATTGATTGATTCATAGTTATTTGAATTTTCACTTAGAACTATTCTTGCAGTAATGAAGTTCAGTATATTCAGATGACACATGATTTTATTGTTTTTAATTAAAAACTGATACGAATTGTATCGTTTTATGTCTTTCCAATTAAAACCGTCTATTTCAATAGATGTAGGCCTATCTATAATTAGTTTTCCAGATATTATTTCTTCAATAGCATTTCTGATAGCAATAGAAGTAGGATCATTAAGATATTTTTCTTTAAAATGATAATAACCTAATTCATACGTTATTTTTAATAATTCTGGAATTAAGTAAATTAAAGCTTTATCATCATTTTCTTGGTTTATTATGATATTTATGTAGTTAAGTTTAGGATGTGGAATAGATGTTGTGTTTTTTCTTAAATCTTCAATAGTAAATGGGGGTTGATTGCTTTTGGCTATTTTTTTGTTAATGGTTTTTAACATTCCTTCCATATTATCTGAATCACACACTATTTGTAGTGATTTTTCAGTCTCAATAGTAGTTTTTTGTATTATTTCAAATTTCGAATACTTTCCAGATTTTTCAAATATTAACTTACCTTTTATGCCTTCAAAAGCAGAATTTGAGAGTGAATTAAAAGGATTAATTATACCATTTTTTCCTTTGATTTTTAAAAGAAACCTTACGATTTTAATGTATTCATTATTCGTTAACTCGCTGTCAATTATAGCCCCCATTTTACTGTTGCATAATTTACAACAATCATAAATTTTTAAATTACCACCTATAGCTTCAGGAAATATATGTTCTTCATTGAACTCATTGATTTCTTTTTCTTTAAAGCAAATAATACACTTCTTCATTTTTTAGTGAACGATATTTTAACGTAGGTTATTTTTTTGTTTTGGTTGATTACTGCCAACGTTCTGGCACTACCGCGGGTTTGGGACTAAATTAAGCTCATTCTTCGGATTTGCCAAATCATCCCAAGTACAAAATTATGCTTTCCATTAAGTCTAAAACCCTATCTCGCCAAACGGCTGTTATCTGCAGTCTCTTTAGTTCTTAGTAAACTTTGAGCTCAAATTTCCAATTTTGTATATATAGATTCCCTGTGGTAACTTCTCAACATTGAGAGAAATTATGTTTTCAGAATTATTAAAACTTTTAGTAGTAATCATTTTTCCATTTGTGTCATAAACTTCTATATTATTGGCTCCATTATCTGGATTTTCAATATTCAAAATGTTATTTGTCGGAATTGGATATGCAGAAAGTTTATTTTTTGATTTAATTTCTTTTAGTGCCAATGATGAACTATTAAGATTGTAAATCTCAGTTGAGTTTGTAGATGTATTATAGAGTCTTAATTTGTTTTTATTACTAGTGTTATCATGATAAACGTAAAAATCAAATTCATCTGTAAAAGCATAACTATCTCCAAAATCTTTTACAATTATCCCATCTTCATTAAAAATGACAATTCTGTAAGAATTATTGTCGCCGAAAGCAACAACAATTTCTAATAGGTCATCTGTATTGAAAATATTTTTTGAAAGAAAATTACAGTCTGAATATGAGCGTATTGTCATTGAGTTGTATCCTGATGGAATTGTTGGGGTAAATTGTTTTTTTAGAGTGTGGTCAGAATTGTAAATCTTAATAGGTTTAACTGGTGAGTTCCAACAAACGGTATAATAAAAAGTTTCTGATGCATTGGAATAAGATTGAATTTCTTCGTTTGCATAGTTTTTCTCAAGAGTAATTTGACCGAAAGTGAAGTTTGTAGCAATAATTGCAATAAAAAGTAATAATTTTTTCATAATGATTTTAATTTTGTCTATTTACTTTACTTTTAAATTAATGAGATAAAAGGAAAAGATTGTTAATTGGGGTTTATATTTGTTAATTTTGATTCACTGAATATCTGTTTATTGGTAAGATTGGAGATAACTTGTATATACTCGCTACAAAGTAGCGACAATACATCCGAAAACAGGTGAATTGTCGCTATTTAATAATTTGCAAGTAAATATAAGAAGTTTTACTACAAATCAAAATCCATTCAATTCCCCAAAACAAAAAAAGCCATCCCAATTAAGGAACAGCTTTTTTCAAAAAATAGTTGTGTGTTATTCGGGATTAAACCCAGTTTAGCATTTGAATTAGTTTATTTTAACCAAATGTTTTTCAATAGCTTCTCTTTGAGACTCATATTGAGCTGGAAGTTTCAAGTTTTGACCTAATTCTTCTAAGCTTTCATCTACAGTAAATCCAGGATTATCTGTTGCAATTTCAAACAAAACTCCTCCTGGTTCTCTGAAATATAGAGAGTGGAAATACTGTCTGTCAATTTGCGGTGTAATTTGCAATCCGTATTCTTCGATTTTTTCTCTGAATTTCATTAAGATTTCATCGTTCTGTACACGGAAAGCTACGTGGTGAACAGTTCCGTTAGCATTTAAACCTCTTTTTTCTTCAGGTAATTCTACTAAGTCAACAATTGCAGCATTTTCTACAGCGTCTGTTGCATAACGGTAACGGTTTACATCCTGATCGATCAATTTGTAACCAAAAATATCAGTTAAGATTGCGGCAGTTGCTTTAATGCTGTTTAAAGTCAAAGTAATGTTATGAAAACCTTTTGTAGCTACATCAGCTTTCACTTCGTCAGTTTCCCAAGCTTTTCTGTTATCGTCTGTTTTAGATTCGATTAACTCTAGTTTTAATCCGTCTGGATCTAAAAAAGTCAAATATTTTTCACCAAATTTTTCAGATGGTTTATTGTAAATTACATTGTACTGCTCGAAACGTTTTTGCCAGAAATCTAAGCTTCCTTTTGGAACAGAATAACCAATTTCAGTTGCCATTCCAGAACCTTTTCTTCCTTGCTGAATTCCAGCTCCCCAAGGGAAGAAAGTCAAAATAGTTCCTGCGCTTCCTACTTCATCACCAAAGTAAAAGTGGTAAGTTCCTGGATCATCAAAGTTCACTGTTTTTTTGATGAATCTTAATCCTAAAACTTTTGAATAAAAGTCAAAATTGCGTTTAGCGTCTCCTGCAATTGCAGTAATATGGTGTAAGCCTAAAATTTTATTTTCCATGGTATTTGTTATTTTAAATTGTTGTTTGATTTTTCTTTTACAAATTTACGGCGGTTATGCTTCTGCATCGATTAACCTAGATTAAGAAATAAAAACGCGCTGTTTTTTGAAAACATCTTACACTAACCAAATAACATTCCGATTTGAAAAAGGCTTTGAGAACAAGGCTTTTGAAGAAAAACTAAATTTCAGGTGATACGATATATCGTAATTTTATGATTTTAAAATGGCATATTTAGACAATCTATACTTGTTTACTAAATGTGAATCCTTATTTTTACGCTGTCACCGCCAAAATACCACAACAACTACCGTTTATGCAAAAGCCTACAGATAAAACTGCGATCACAATAAACCGATTGCAGGAAAGAGAAAAAGAACAAATGCTCATTATGTCTATCTGTACGGCACTTTCTAAGGTTTTAAACAAAAAGGAATTAGGCACTTTCATCAACGGAATATTAAAAGATAACTTCCAATTTGATGATTTTATTCTAGCTTCTTCTAATGAAAGCAAAGAAGAATATTTCATCTTTCATTCAATAGATATAAATTCAAATTCAAGAAATTATGCTATAAACGATGGCTTTTTTGATGAATGTATTAATTCTGCCGATATTGTTTCTTTTGATTTATCAAATTCAAAGAACCCAGATTACATTCAGAATATTTATAAAAAAGGTTTTAAAAATGCATTCGGAATTAGTCTTCCTTATATAAAAGGAAATCGAAATGTGCTTTTTCTTTTCTTCAAAAATGCCAAAACTTTCAGCAGAGAATCGAATCGTATTTTGAGAGGAATTACGATGCAGCTCTCTATTGCGCTTAGAAATATTATGTTGACAGAACAAAATGAAAGTATCCTTGCCGAATTGGAATTATTGAAGAGGAATATTTCAGGAAAAAAGAAAGAAAAAAACAGTCACAAGAATGAAGGTTTTCATGGAATTATAGGATCAAGCGCTGCTATGAAAGAAGTTTACGAATTGATTTCGCAAGTGGCAACTTCAAATTCGACTGTTTTAATTTTAGGCGAAACAGGAACAGGCAAAGAACTAGTGGCAAGTGCCATTCATGATTTATCTGAGGTTTCAAATCAAAAAATGATTAAGGTCAATTGTGCTTCGATTCCTGAAAATTTGATCGAAAGCGAATTATTCGGACATGAGAAAGGTGCTTTTACAGGAGCGACAGAACAAAGAATCGGTAAGTTTGAACAAGCCGAAAATAGTACCATTTTTTTAGATGAAATAGGAGAGCTGCCTTTAGAATTACAAGGGAAATTGCTTCGTGTTTTGCAAGAAAAAGAAATTGAAAGAGTTGGCGGAAACAAAAGCATAAAAGTGAATGCTAGAGTGATAGCTGCAACCAATAAAATACTTGAAAAAGAAGTTTATGGCGAGCGCTTTAGAAACGATTTATATTTCCGATTGAATGTTTACCCCATCAAGCTTCCTACTTTGCGCGACCGTAAAGAAGATATTCCTGTTTTGGGACATTTTTTCTTAGAAAAACATGCTGCAAAAATGGGCAGAAATGTAAAACGTTTTTCTAAAAAAGTCCTCAACAGCATGATGGCTAATGCATGGCCAGGAAATGTACGCGAACTAGAAAATATGGTAGAAAGAAGCATTTTGTTTGCGAAAGACGAAAAGATCAAAGAAATGATTTTTCCTGAAGTTGTAATTGCTAGTTCAGACGCTTTAGTAAATGATTTTTATACCAAAACCCTTCAAGAAGTAGAGAAGGAGCACATTCTAAAAGTCATAAAAAAGTGCAACGGACGAATTTCTGGCCCCCAAGGCGCGGCGGTTTTACTCGGTTTGCCTTCTACAACATTGACTTCTAGAATGCGTAAACTAGGAATTAAAAAAGAACATTTTTTAGATTGATGTTTTTTGAAAACGTGAAACTTTGACAAAGTTCTCGCAAAGAATTATTAAATTTAAACACATAGAAACATAGTTTTGGCTTGTGTGAAAAGGCGTTTCACTTGCAATATTTCACATAGAGCTATGTGTTAGAAACTAGTTTCTTTTTGTAGCCTTTTCAAGATTAAAAAAATCTATGTTTCTATGTGTTTTAAAAAAAATCAACTTTGTCAAACTTTCAAACTTTGACAAAGTACAGCAGAAACTTGAAACTTGAAACGAAGTCTTTAAACCAACTTTATAAAAATAGATTTTCGAAGTTTAGGCTCAAGATTCTTGGTTTTATGTCCTTTTCCCGTAGTATCTTCTACCAGTAAAATTGAACCAGTTGGAAATGTTCTTTTTTCTCCTAATGAAGTTTCGATTTCTACTACTCCTTCCAGCAAAACAATGTATTGGCGATCGGGAGCGTTATGAAAATCGTAATCGTACGAAGGACTAACTTCTCTAAAAACGATCGATTTAACAGGTTCATCATCCGATAAAAATCCAATATCGCCATTGTTTTTCAACGGAACTTCAAAATCTTCAAAATGACTTTCTCCGTTGGCATCACTGTAAACACGAGTAATCGCAATCATTATTTTTTATTGAAAATTAAGGCGTTGGCACAATCTACTTCATCTTGACTGATGGTATGCCCCATATTTGGGTAGATTTTTTTAGTAACATCAGCACCCATTTTTTCCATAAGCGTTTCAGTTTCATTGACTCTTTCAACAGGAACGTGAAAATCTGGATCGCTTGTTCCGATAAAAACTGGTGTATTTTCGAAGTTTCCTGAATAATGATCTTCATAAACTTTATCACCAATTAATCCGCCTGTAAAGGCTACGACTCCGCCATATTTTGCTGCATTTCTGGTAGTGAATTCCAAAGCAAGGCAAGCACCTTGAGAGAATCCTAAGAAATAGATGTTTTCTTTTTCGATTCCGTTTTGCTGAATCGCTACAACAACTTGATGGATCGCATCTAATGATTTTGAAAAAGAAGGTTCATTTTCGTTTAAAGGAGCTAAAAACGAATACGGATACCAAGTTCTGTTTTCTGCCTGAGGCGCAACCAATGCAAAATCATCAACTTTAAGATGTTTAGCAATTGAAAGAATATCATGAGCGCTAGCACCTCGTCCGTGAATCATGACCAAGGCTTTTTTAGCTTCGTTTAAAGGAATACCGTCTGTTAAAATATCTGTATTCATGTTGTTTTGGTTTTAAATTAGTAGCACAATTTTGACAATATTCTTTTTAAAGAATTACTTCTTCCAAATATCTTCGTATTCGTCTGGATGTCTTTTAAATTGTGCGTGAACATAAGGACAAAGCGGTAAAACTTTCAAGTTATTGG
This sequence comes from Flavobacterium sp. HJSW_4, assembly GCF_042436695.1. Classification (NCBI taxonomy): domain Bacteria; kingdom Pseudomonadati; phylum Bacteroidota; class Flavobacteriia; order Flavobacteriales; family Flavobacteriaceae; genus Flavobacterium; species Flavobacterium sp. HJSW_4. The sequence continues at coordinate 7,123 of NZ_JBHNPP010000020.1, read as the reverse complement.
CACGAACGTAAGAAACCATTTCTTCTAAAAGTTTCTTAGCATAACCTTTTCCTTCTGCTTCAGGCTCAACTCCTGTATGGTAAACTGTTAATAAATCGGGTTTGATGCTTACCGTCATTTCACCTTGTTTTTTATCGTCTACATAAAGGTTGAAAGCACCGTGTTTTTTTTCGTCTAATTCTAGTTTTATTGTTTCCATATTTTTTTATTTTATGGTTTGTTTTATATAAGCAAAGTTAGCGAAGCCTGGACTTAAGACAACTTAATGTAGATTAATTATATCCTTGTTTTATACCTAATTTTTTCATTTTTGAATACAAAGTCTGCGGTTGCAATTTCAAAAGTTCGGCGGCTCCGCCAGCACCAGAAACTTTACCATTACAGATTTGAAGCGCATTCATAATATGTTCTTTTTCCATTTCTTCCATCGATTTTAGTTTACCCGTTCCGATTTCTAAGGAGACAGTAGGAGTAATGGAAGGTAGGTCAAATTTTTCAATTTCGTTTGTTTTGGTGAGAAGCACATTTCTTTCTATCAAATGTTCTAATTCACGCACATTTCCTGGCCAATTGTAATTTTTTAATTGTTCTAATGCTGTTGCACTTATTCTGTTTACATTTCTTTTAGAACTTGCGGCGTATTTTTTTAGAAAATAATTAGCCAATACTTCAATATCTTCTTTGCGCTCTCTTAAAGAAGGCAATTCTATAGGAAATACATTTAATCTATAATATAAATCCAATCTAAAGCGTCCTTCTGCAACTTCTTTTTCCAACGATTTGTTTGTAGCGGCTACAATACGAACATTAATTTTAATGGTTTTATTGCTTCCAAGACGCTGAATTTCCTTTTCCTGAAGAACACGTAATAATTTTACTTGAGAATCGAGCGGTAACTCGCCAATTTCATCCAAAAAAATAGTTCCATTATTGGCTTGCTCAAATTTACCGATTCTTAATGCATTAGCTCCTGTAAAAGCTCCTTTTTCATGTCCGAAAAGTTCAGATTCTATTAGAGAGTGTGGTAAAGCTGCACAGTTTACAACCACAATCGGATTTAATTTGTTTGATGAAAGTTCGTGTATGGCGTTTGCTGCTCTTTCTTTTCCTGTTCCGCTTTCGCCCAAAATCAAAACAGAAGTTTCGGCAGGTGCTACAATTTTTATTTTTTCAATCGCTTCTTTTAAAAGAGAACTTTGACCAATGATCCCTTCAATTTCTTGATTTTTAGGATCAATTTGATTTACTGCCAAATCTTCTTTTTCTTGATTAAATCGATATCTGGCAATATCAAGCATTACAGTAAGATCTTTTTCTCTAAAAGGTTTTACCGTAAAGCCATACGGATGCGTAGCTTTTACAGCTTCAAGTGTACTTTGGTTGGTATTTGCCGAAATATACAGAAAAGGCAGATTCATTTCGCGTAGTTCCCAAGCCAAATCAATTCCAGTTAGATTGCCTTTTAAAATGATATCTAACAAAATCCAATCAGGTTTTTTTTCCTCGATTAGTTTTCTTGCCTGAACCACAGAGGCAGCAATACCAACAACTTGATACCCCACTTTTTGCAGTATGATTTTTAAATCATTTGCAACTATAAATTCATCTTCAACAATTAGTAGTTTCTCCTTCATTACATTATTTGTATAATCTCAAGAATAGCCAAGAATTTGGAGCTTTTTGGAAATTTCTTTTGGATGGATTTTGGCACTCTTTTTTGAAGAAAAGAGCGCTAAAATCAATTTTTAAAGATACTATATTATCAGAAATCTGCAATCTGAAAATTGGCGTTTTGCTTAGTTATTTCGGTGGTATAAGTAGCAAATAATCATTGCTGCTCCTGGCAGAATTAAAGTTCCTAATCCGAAAAACTTTCCTGCAATTGCTCCTAGAAAACATCCAACAAGAAATCCGATTAAGGTAACAAGCTGTTTTTTAAAACTTAAAAATACTTCTGCATCTTTAAGTCCGTTTTTTAATAGGTTTCCTAAATCAAGAGAAGCTTGAGTTACATTCCCAGTCATCATAGTTGTTGGGCCGTGCGTTTCTTTCGCGTAAAGCTTTCCAAAAGCATTCTGAAGTCCCATTGCAAAAACTGTTGCCATCGCAACGGTGTACATTGTCCATTCTTCGAAGTTTTGCAAATAGCCAAAAACATACGATGCAATTCCGCATAAAAGCAAAATTAGGCCTTCCCAAAATAAAATAGTGTAACGATTGGTTGCTTTAAGCGCGATTCTTCCTCCTGTAATTACGGCAATAATAAAAATAGGGAAAGTAAGCAGTTTTACCCAAGCATGAAGGTCTGAACCTTTTACAATCTGATAGGCAAAAACGATAAAGTTACCCGTTACGTGCGCCGAAAATATCGAATCGGCAGCGACAAAAGTTACGGTATCGCAATACCCTGCTATAATGGTTAAAAGCAGGGTTACGTACCAAATATTTTTTTGTTGAATTTCCATAATTTGTTTTTATTTCAAATGTGCGCGAAGCATCCACGCCATTTTTTCATGATTTTCTACAAGACCTGTGATAAAATCGCTCGTTCCAGCGTCTTGCCATTCACTAGCAATAGGGTTAATATTTTCTCTAAGATAAATAATAATGCTTTCGTGATCAAGAAGCAATTCTTTCATAAAACCATTGCTATCATTACTTTCTTTTAATTCTTCTGTAAGATGCGTCAATGCTAAAAAGTCTTTTAAAGTTGCTGGCGTATAGTGTCCTAAAGATCTGATTCTTTCTGCAACTGTATCTACAATTTCGTCAATTGCATCGTATTGCTGCTCGAAAAAGATATGTTTGTTGTAAAAATCTGGACCTTCAACGTTCCAGTGTGCTCTTTTTGTTTTGGTATAAAGTACGAATTCGTCTGCAAGAACTTTAGTTAATACATCAACAACTTTTGAGATGTTTTCTTGTTTAATTCCGATGTTTGTTTTCATTTTTAAATTAGGTTTGATGAATAATATTTTATGTTAATTATGAATTAATTTAAACACATAGAAACATAGATTTTCTTTACTTAAAAAAAGGAAAAAGAAAGAAACTAGTTTCTAACACATAGCTTTGTGCAAAGATTTTTTTTGTGTTTAAATTAATTATTTAATAATGCTAGTAGATAATTATCTAGTGAATAAGTTCCTGCACCAAGCGCGAGAAGCAATAACAATGACAGCGTGTACATGTACGGAACGTCGCGAACTTCAAGCGAATCATTTTTATGAACTACGAAATAGCCAATTGCAGTTACGCCAATTGTAGGTAGTACCGCAAGACGTGTTCCGAGTCCGAAAATGATAAAAAATGGAATTATGGTATCTGAAAATGTTGCAACTAAACCGTTTAGTTTTTCGGGTAAATGCAACGGATTCGGAACGTGTTCTTTTTCTCCATTTTGAACTCTAAATTTTTTCATTCCGTGTACTCTGAAAAGTTCAATTGCAAGCAACACTCTAAATGCTAAAAGCGCAGCGTTATTAAATGAATTCCCTAAATCGGAATGCAATATTTGTTTTATAATTTCGATCATTTCTTTAAAATTTAGAAAGCAAAGCAAGAACAGCCTAAAGCGCCCCAGAATGCATTGTAATTGTTTACCGGAACATTGCTCATTCTCGCAGCATCGTGATTGTGCAAGTGAACATCGCAACTTCCGCTACAGCTGTGAATCTGCGAAGTAAGTTTTGGTTTTGCATCTGCTTTTGCATTTTTTTCAATCGCACTTTGCAAACCGCTTCTTACTGGATATCCGTTGTAAATATTCGTTGGCGACCAATCTGGCAAAATCGGAATATGAGGCGGTGAGAACGAAGAAAAATCTCCATTAGCATACACAATTTTTCCGTCTACAATTGTCAAATCGGCTTCGATTTTTTTGATGTCTTCGTCGTCAATTGTGAAATAATCGCGATCTAAAACCACTAAATCAGCAAACATTCCAACTTTAATATCTCCTTTTTTAGTTTGTTCTTGCGAAAACCAAGCGCTTCCTCTGGTGTACAATTCCAAAGCCGTTTGTCTGTTCAATCTCGTTTCGTTGTACAATTGTAATCCTCCAACTGTTTTCCCAACCGTCATCCAATACATTGAAACCCACGGATTGTAACTGCTCACACGTGTAGCGTCTGAACCCGCACCAACAGGAACTTCCATTTCAATCATCTTTTTGATTGGCGGAGTGTTTTCTGCTGCTTTTGCTCCATAACGATCTGTGAAATATTCACCTTGATACGCCATTCTGCTTTGAACTGCGATTCCGCCTCCAAGAGCTTTTACACGTTCGATGTTTCTTTCGTCAATCGTTTCAGCGTGATCAAAAATCCAAGGAAGTCCGTTGAAAGGAACGTCTTGATTGATTTTTTCGAAAACATTCAAAAATCTGGTAATACTTTCGTTGTAAGTTGCATGTAATCTAAATGGCCAACGATTTTCTACCAATAGACGAACTACTTTTTCTAATTCAGCTTCCATGTTTTCAGGAAGATCTGGTCTTGGCTGAAGGAAATCTTCAAAATCGGCTGCAGAGAAAACCAACATTTCGCCAGCTCCATTATGGCGGTACATATCGTCGCCCTGATATAATTTTACTGTATCAATCCAGTCGTTAAAATCTTCAAATTCGTGTTTTGGTTTTTGAGTGAAAAGATTGTACGCGATTCTTACGGTCAATTGTTTCTTTTCGTTCAATTCATTAACCACTTTATAATCGTCTGGAAAATTCTGAAATCCACCACCAGCATCAATCACACTTGTGATTCCGAAACGGTTCAATTCTTTCATAAAATGGCGAGTAGAATTGATTTGATGCTCATAAGAAAGCGTTGGACCTTTAGCTAAAGTCGAATACAAAATCATGGCATTTGGAGTCGCTATAATAAGTCCGGTTGGTTCTCCGTTAGAATCGCGTTCGATTTGTCCTCCCGGAGGCGCAGGCGTATTTTTATTGTAACCAACCGCTCTCAAAGCTGCTCTGTTCATAATTGCTCTGTCGTACAAATGCAAAATAAAAACAGGAGTATCTGGTGCAATCGCATTGATTTCTTCTAAAGTGGGCATTCTGCGTTCAGCAAACTGAAACTCTGACCAACCGCCCACAACACGAACCCATTGCGGATTTGGAGTGCGATCTACTTGTTCTTTTAACATTCGAAGTGCATCTGCCAAAGAAGGAACGCCGTCCCAACGTAATTCTAAATTATAGTTTAACCCTCCACGGATTAAGTGAATGTGAGAATCGTTGATTCCAGGAACGACTCTTTTATTCTGAAGATCAATTATTTTGGTTTCCTCAGAAGCAAAAGACATGATGTCACTATCATTTCCAACTGCAATAAATTTTCCGTCTTTAATGGCAACTGCTGTAACGTTTGGAGTTTCGGCATTGAAACTATGAATTTTACCGTTGAATAAAATTAAATCTGCTTTCATAATTCAATTTATTTAGCGTTCAACTTTGTAATTGCTTCTTTGATTCCTTCTCCAGCAACTGTATAAAAAGCAGGACCTGCCAATAAAATTACTTTGTTTAAAGGTTTGTAGTTTGCTAATTTTTTATCTTTCAAATAAGCCTGAGTTCTGTAAGCTTCAAAAGAACCTAAAACCACATTTTCTGCCACAAGAGCTGTTGGAGAATCGATTCCGGCATCTTTAATATCACTTGCAAAAGAGAAGTTAGAAACGCCCAAACGTAAAGCCTCACGCATGGCAGTGCTTCCGACACTTTTCATTAAATCTGGTGTAAATTTATTGCGATCTCCCAATCCGATTAATAATAATTGTTTGGCAGCTAAAGTTCCTTTTGCTGGCGTTATCAATAAAGTTTCAAGTGAATGACCAGTAAATTTTCCGCTTTTGCGTAATTCTGTAATGATTCCTTTTAAAGCATCGTCTAAATGCACCATTCCGTTTAAGTTTGCTGGAAGGGCAGGAGGGTTGAAGATATCACCTTCTGTATATTCAAAAACGCAGGCAACTTGTAAGTCAGCTTCTGCTGCAGATGGTCCCTGAACCAATCCGTTTACTGCAATTCCGTCTACTTTCCCCCAAGTTACCGTAGAACCGATTGAAGCTGTTTGAGCAAAAGCGTTGTTACTAAGAGCGCCTGCAAATGTTATAATTAAAAGAAATAGATGCGAAAATCTGAATCTGTATGTTGAAGTGTTTGTTTTCATTGTTAAGGGTTTAGTGAAATTTTTTTTAAACACATAGAGACATAGATTTTTTTACTTAAAAAAGAAAAAAGAAAGAAAGCGATGTCTCTATGTGTTTTAAATTATATTAATTGTTTGTTTAAAATTTGAATCCAAGTCTGGCGTTAAAGAAAACCCCATCTTTTGAGTTCGGAATAATGTCATTGATAAAAGCACCTGTTTTGAAATACTGAATACCGCTGACAACCGAAATATATTTGTTTACACTATAAGTAAAATTGGCGAGATAGGCAGTTCCAATATATCTTTCGTCAGAATCGCTTCCGCGAAGGTTTAGGATTCCGCTTGGTCTATAAACTCCGTCTTCTGTTGAGAATCTCCAGTTCAAAACCACATCGACCTGCATCTTTAGCTGTGGCAATAAATCCATCGTTGCGTAAGGATGAATATCGATAAGGTTTACTGGCCCAACTTGCGGACTAAAACCAAAATATCCTCCTTTTGGATACAGCGGATTAAATGTCTGAAGATTTCCGTTGCCTTGATTTTTATCTCCCGAGATATAATCGTTTCTAAGATTGATGGTTGGTTTAAATTTTACATTTTCAAACATATACCCAAGATCAACAGATCCTGTCCAGGCATTGATATTTCCAGAACCAAAAGTTCCAAATTGATATGCTGCTTCAAGGTTGTAAATAAAACCGCCGCCGTATTTCCATAATCTAGAACCTATTGTGTGCCTTCTTTCAGGAGCAATTCCTTCTTCAAAAATAGATTGGTCTCTTCTGAACCCGAGATAATACAGATCGAGATTTCCTGCTTTTGGGAAAATTATTTTAGAATACGCTCCCCAAAGATTAAGCTGTTTGGACATTTTATTATCGAAAACTCCTGTGTGAACCGTGTCAGCCATCATGGCAAAGGCATCAATTGATACTCTTTCAGAAGAATACATTATTTTTCCA
>NZ_JBHNPP010000019.1:0-102417 GCF_042436695.1 Flavobacterium sp. HJSW_4 | reverse complement strand
TACGAACTAAAACCAGAAAATGTAATGAAAATCACAATTCTAATTGTTGACCATTCTTCAGAAAAACTAAAAATTTGGGAAGAAGAAATCAGTAAAGTGTGGAAAAACAATCCTTTTCCTGCCAGCACATTAATTCCTGTTCCAAAATTAGCACTCGACGGAATGCAGATCGAAGTTGATGCTGTTGCTTTTAAAGCCAATTAAATAAAGACATTTTAGATTTTGGTTTTTTATTTTAAAGATTCCAAAAAATCTAAAATCAGAAATCTAAAATCTACAATGGTAAACCGTACATTTGCACTACATTCAAAAAAACGCTTATGTCATCACACCATATAGTCCGCGACGATCAAGAACCAGCTTTAATAATTGCAAATGGCGCTGCCTGCGACCCAGAATTATTAGGACAATTGTTAGAATGGTCTCCTTTGGTTGTGGTTTTAGATTCGGCTATCGAAAGAGTGATTGAATTAGGCATAAAAGTCGATGTTTTACTGGGCGATTTTGACCATGGTTTTGATCCTGAAATCTATAAAACAACACAATTTCCGATCGAAATCGTTCATACTCCAGATCAGGAAAAAACCGATTTAGAAAAAGCTTTTGATTATCTTATCGAAAGAAAAATTCCTGCCGTAAATGTCGTTTGGGCAACAGGAAAACGCGCCGATCACACCATTACAAACTTGACACAAATTGTTCGTTACAGAGATTTATTAAAAATTGTAATTCTAGACGATCATTCAAAAATATTTCTTTTGCCAACAAAATTCGAGAAATGGTACACCGCAAAAACACCAATTTCACTGATTCCCATTGGTATTGTAAACGGCATTAATTCAACCAATTTAAAATACGAATTAAACGACGATACGCTGACAATGGGCTACAGAACAGGGAGCAGTAATTCTGTCGAAAAAGACGGCATTGTAACCATTACGCATCGTGAAGGAGATCTTCTTTTAATGGAATGTTTTGATTAGAAGCTATTTCCTGCTGTCCACTATATCTTTTGTGTCCGCCGCGGCGGACACAAAAGAATGCCGCTTCCATCAGGGCTAGGGCACTCATTTTCAAAACAAGACTTTCTTGCCTATCTTTGCAGTCGAAATAAAAGAAAATGAAAGCAAACGACAATTCTGAAAAAAACATTTTACACCCAAGAAATCTTCATCGAGAGCGATACGATTTCGAAAAACTAATTTCAAATTGTCCTGAATTAAAAGCTTTTGTTTCAGTAAACAAACACGGAATCGAAACAATTGATTTCAGTAATCCAAACGCTGTAAAAACCTTAAATAGCGCTTTACTGCAAACCTATTACGGAATTCAAAACTGGGATATTCCAAAAAATTACCTTTGTCCGCCAATTCCTGGACGTGCCGATTACATTCATTACATCGCCGATTTATTAGCGGAAAGCAAAATTCCAAACAATTCAGACGTTTTAGGTTTAGATATCGGAACTGGAGCTAATTGCATTTATCCAATTTTGGGAAATGCTATTTACAATTGGAGTTTCGTCGCAACGGATATTGACAAAAAAGCAATTGAAAACTGTAGTAAAATTATCCAAGCCAATCCTAAATTAATTGATGCGATAAGTTTACAACAGCAAACAGAACCTAGATTCATTTTCAAAAATATTATTACGTCAGAGGATCGTTTTACTTTTACGATGTGTAATCCGCCTTTTCATGCCTCTGCAGAAGAAGCCAATAAAAGTGCTTCGAGAAAAGTTTCCAATCTTAATCCGAAAGAAAAAAGAAATACAAATCCTGTTCTAAATTTCGGAGGTCAAAATGCCGAACTATGGTGCAACGGCGGCGAAATCGGATTCATCACACAAATGATTTACGAAAGTGCAAAATACGCTTCGCAGGTTTTGTGGTTTACAACTTTAGTTTCTAAAAAAGAAAATCTCCCAGCGATTTATAAAACTTTGAAGAAAGTAAATGCTGTTTCTGTGAAAACAATCGATATGGCACAAGGTCAAAAAAACAGCCGTATTGTGGCTTGGAGTTTTTTAAATGAAAGTGAAAAACAAAAGTGGTTACTGTAAACAATTGATTTCCAAATCAAAATCTTGATTTTATAATTTACTTTAAGTACATTTATTGTAAACATTTTAAAATCAAGATTATGGCAGAATACATTGGTTATCTAGCATCTGTTTTTATTGTTGGCGGTTTCTTGCTTAAAAACCTCAGAACAATTCGATTTATTAATATGTTTGGCTGTATTTGCTTTGTCATTTATGGTATTTTTCTAAATGATTATCACGATTTCAACCAATGGCTTTGGCCGGTAATTATTCCAAACGCGATTTTAGCTTTTGTACAGATTTATTATTTGACTTCAAAAAACGACAAATCTTAAAATTATGATATTTTAAAATAAAATTCTGATACACTTTTCACCTACTCCAATCGTAACTTTAAGCTGAAATTGAATTTTATTACTATGTTAAAACAATATTCGCGACTTTTAGTTGTATTATTTTTAGTTTCTAGTTGCGCTTCAAAAAAAGCGAAATATGAAGACTATGTTTTTAAAACCCGAAGCGAAGAACTAAAATACCAATCTGCTTACGACAAAGCGTTAAAACTTTGGAATATTCCGTATACCGAAGAAGATGTAAAAACTAGTTTTGGAACAGCGCACGTTGTAATCGCAGGTCCTAAAAACGGAAAAGATTTGGTTTTACTCCACGGAATGGATGCCAGCTCAACCATGTGGTATCCAAACATTAAAGTTCTAGCCAAAAATCACCGCATTTTTGCGATTGATTTTATCACGGAACCGAATAAATCAAACTTAACAGCAAAACCACTTTCATCCGATGATATTGTTGTTTTCTACAACGAGATTTTCGATCATTATAAATTAAAGAAATTCGATATAATCGGCGCTTCTCGTGGCGGATGGATCGCAACATTATTGGCCATTCAGAAACCAAATTCTATTGATAAAATTGTCTTACTGAGTCCTGCACAAACTTTTAAGTTTATAGATAAAGTCACAAAAACAACTTCTGCTTTGATGCTGAAACTTTTTCCAAGCGAAAAGAAATTCACTAAAACATTATCGACTTTTTCAACTCATCCAGAAAATATAAGCCGTATTTACAAAAGACAGTTTTATTTGGCTAATAAATACGCAAAATCAAATTCAAGCATGTTAAAAATGATGCCGTTTTCTAACAAAGAATTAGAATCTATTCAAAATCCTGTTTTGGTTTTAATTGGAGATAAGGATGTTATTAATTCGGAAGAAAGTCTAGAAACAGCAAAGAAACATTTAGCTAACAGTAAAACTAAAATGATAAAAGATGCTGGACATTTTCTAACCATTGATCAGCCAAAAGTTGTAAATGACGCGGTTATTAATTTTTTAGATTAGATTTTTTTTGCCACGAATTACACTAATTCGCACGAATATCATTTTACAGCACACGCAAAAAATTTGTGTAATTCGTGTAATTCGTGGCAAACTTTTGAACAGTTCATTTACATTCAAACTTCGTATCTTTACAAAACCAAATTTTCAGTATACAAAAATGAAATTTCAAGTTTCTTCAGAATATAGTCCAAAAGGAGATCAGCCACAAGCCATACAAAAATTGGCGCAAGGTGTGGTTGACGGAGAGAAATACCAAACATTATTAGGAGTTACCGGTTCTGGAAAAACCTTTACCGTTGCCAATGTAATTGAGGAAGTGCAAAGACCAACTTTGGTTTTGGCTCACAATAAAACTTTGGCTGCGCAATTGTATTCGGAGTTCAAGCAATTCTTCCCAAACAATGCTGTTGAGTATTTCGTTTCGTATTACGACTATTATCAGCCAGAAGCCTTTATGCCTGTTACTGGAGTTTTCATTGAAAAAGATTTATCTATCAACGAAGAACTCGAGAAAATGCGTTTAAGCACCACTTCTTCCCTACTTTCAGGAAGACGTGACGTTTTGGTTGTAGCATCGGTTTCTTGTCTTTATGGTATTGGAAACCCTGTTGAATTTCAGAAAAACGTAATTGAAATTAAAAGAGATCAGGTTATTTCAAGAACTAAATTATTGCACAGTTTAGTTCAAAGTTTATATGCTAGAACCGAAGCCGATTTTAATCCCGGAACTTTCAGAATTAAAGGAGATACGGTTGAAGTTTATCCGAGTTATGCTGACGACGCGTACAGAATTCACTTTTTTGGAGATGAAATTGAAGAAATAGAAGCATTTGACGCAAAAACTTCTCAAGTAATAGAAAAATTTCAACGCTTAACGATTTATCCTGCTAACATGTTTGTGACTTCACCAGAAGTTTTACAAGGCGCAATCTGGCAGATTCAGCAAGATTTGGTGAAACAAGTTGATTATTTTAAAGAAATTGGCAAACATCTTGAAGCGAAACGTTTGGAAGAAAGAACCAATTTCGATTTGGAAATGATCCGCGAATTAGGATATTGTTCTGGAATTGAAAACTACTCAAGATACCTTGACGGACGTGAAGCTGGAACAAGGCCTTTCTGTTTGTTAGATTATTTTCCAAGCGATTATTTAATGGTTGTCGACGAAAGTCACGTAACGGTTTCGCAAGTTCACGCCATGTACGGAGGTGACCGAAGCAGAAAAGAGAACTTGGTTGAATATGGTTTCCGTCTTCCTGCAGCAATGGACAATAGACCTTTGAAATTTGAAGAATTCGAAGCTTTACAAAATCAGGTAATTTACGTTTCTGCAACACCCGCAGATTACGAATTGCAAAAATCGGATGGTATTTATGTCGAACAGATTATTCGCCCAACTGGATTATTAGACCCTGTAATTGAAGTTCGTCCAAGTTTAAATCAGATTGATGATTTGATTGAAGAAATTCAAGTTCGTTGCGAATTAGACGAAAGAGTTTTGGTCACAACTTTAACCAAAAGAATGGCCGAAGAATTAGCCAAATACTTAACAAAAGTAAATATTCGATGCCGTTACATACATTCTGAAGTTGATACTTTAGAGCGTATTGAAATCATGCAGGATTTAAGAAAAGGACTTTTTGATGTTTTGATTGGAGTAAACTTACTTCGTGAAGGTTTAGATTTACCCGAAGTTTCTCTTGTTGCCATTCTCGATGCTGATAAAGAGGGATTTTTGCGTAATAGAAAATCTTTAACACAAACCATTGGTCGTGCGGCTAGAAACGTCAATGGAAAAGCGATTATGTATGCGGACAAAATTACCGAAAGTATGCAGCGAACAATTGATGAAACCAATTATAGAAGAACAAAACAAATCAACTACAACGTAGAAAACAATATTGTTCCGCAGCCTTTAAACAAGAAAATCGAAAGCGCATTTACGAAAAATCCATTGGTTGAATATGAATTAGGGCATCCAATTCCTGTTGCAGCCGAGCCAGAAACAGCTTATCTATCTAAATCGGAATTAGAAAAAATGATTCGCGAAAAGCGTAAAACAATGGAAAAAGCAGCGAAAGAATTAGATTTCCTTCAAGCGGCGAAACTTCGTGATGAAATTAAAAAACTACAGGAACAGCTTGCTTAATTATGCTGTTCCTGAAAAATTTCCAATAATACAATTGGATTAATCATTGTATTTGGTGCTTTTTTCATCATTTCTAAAACACGTTTTACAGCCGAAAGATTTAAACCCATTTCTAAAGCAATCTGCTGAATTGCTTTATGTTCTCTTTCGTGCAAAACGCCGTCAATATGCATCAATAAAGCCAATCTGTAAAACTGATTGATTCTTTGCATTTCTGATTTTATTGGAATTGTTTTGTGTTCTTGATGGAATAAATCCTGAAATTCTTCTTCGTTAATACTCAATTCCAAAGCTACGAGTCTTAAAAAATCAAGCTCACGTTTGTGCAAATGTCCGTCAACTGTGGCGAACATAATCATTTCTAAAAGTAAACTTCTTTTTTCTGCTTCTGTATTCATCAATTTCTTATTTTTAGCTAAAATATTGCTTTTAAATAAAAATACAAAACACGGATAATGAAGAGGATTTTCTTAGCAGTTTTACTTCTATTTACTCTAATTGGAAAAGCGCAAAGTACGGCTTCAAAAAACGTTTCTACTTTTACAATTGAAGCTCCTCAACTTCATACTACAAAAAAAATCTGGATTTATCTTCCTGAAAATTATTCCAAAGACATAAAGAAAAAATACAGCGTTATTTATATGCACGACGCTCAGAATCTGTTTGATGCTAAAACTTCTTATTCTGGAGAATGGAATGTCGATGAAAAATTAGACAGCTTAAAAGCTCCCGTTATTGTCGTAGGGATCGAGCACGGAAATGAAAAACGCATTGACGAACTTACGCCTTTCAAAAATGAAAAATACGGAGGCGGAAATGCTGACAATTACTTAGATTTTATTGTAAAGACTTTAAAACCTTATATCGACAAAAATTACAGAACCAAAACAAAAGCTAAAAACACGATTCTATTCGGAAGTTCGCTTGGCGGATTGGTTTCATATTACGGCGCTTTAAAACATCCCGATATTTTTGGCAAAACAGGCGCTTTTTCGCCTTCTTTTTGGTTTTCTAATGACATTTATACTTTCACCGAAAAACAATCCAAAATCAAGACTAAAATCTATTTTCTGTGTGGTGATAAGGAAAGTGAGGACATGGTAAACGATTTGACTAAAATGAAACGTTTATTAGATTCCAAACGCTGCTATTGTCTTCACCTTGATAAAACGAAAATTGTAAAAGGCGGAGAACATAATGAAAAACTTTGGCGTGATCACTTTGTTGAAGCGCTACTTTGGCTGGGCTATTAACCAAAAAATAAAAAAATACTCCTATAAAAATGAAATTAATTTTAAGAGAATACAATCTAAAACTAAAACATACTTTTACGATTTCTCGAGAATCTATTGACTTTCAGCCTTCGTTAATTGTAGAATTGCAAAGCGATGGTTTTTCTGGTTTCGGAGAAGCTACGTCAAATCCGTATTACCATATTACGGTTCCGATGATGATTGCTGATTTGGAGAAAATTAGATCGATTATTGAAAGTACGGAAGATGAAACTCCAGAAGTTTTTTGGTCAAAAATGCATCCGTATTTGAAAGACGATATGTTTGCTTTGTGCGCTTTAGATTTAGCTTATAATGATTTGTATGCTCGCAAAAAAGGCAAAAAATTATATGAATTATGGAATTATAAAACTGATCATAATCCGTTAACTGATTATACAATCGGAATTGATACGATTGAAAAAATGGTTTTTAAAATGCAAGAACTGCCTTGGCCCATTTATAAAATTAAATTGGGCACAAAGGAAGATATTGCCATTGTAAAAGAACTCAGAAAACATACCAACGCTATTTTTAGAATTGATGCCAACTGCGGATGGACGGTTGACGAAACCATAAACAATGCGGTTGAATTAAAAAAACTAGGCGTTGAATTTCTAGAACAGCCAATGAAAGCCGATAATTGGGAAGGTCATAAAGAGGTTTTCAAACATTCTGTACTTCCTGTAATTGCTGACGAAAGCTGTATTATTGAAGAAGATGTAGCGAAATGTTTCAATCATTTTCATGGTGTGAATGTAAAACTGGTGAAATGTGGCGGATTAACTCCAGGAAAACGCATGATTGAAGAAGCTAAAAAATTAGGCTTACGAACAATGGTTGGTTGTATGACCGAATCGACGGTTGGAATTTCTGCGATTGCACATTTGCTTCCGCAATTGGATTATGTTGACATGGACGGCGCATTGCTTTTGGCAGAAGACATTGCGACAGGTGTAACAATTGAAGACGGTATTATCAATTACTCCAATCTTAACGGAACGGGAGTTACATTGCTTTAAAATGATAGTCGAAAAATTTCCAGATCGAATCATTGAAATTGACCAAAAACAATATTTGTATTTTGGAGGAACTGCTTATTTGGGACTTCCAACAAACCAAAAATTTCAAGATTTAGTAGTTCAGAACATTTTAAAATGGGGAACCACTTACGGAAGTTCAAGAACTGCAAACATCAAATTAAGCGCTTACACTGCGGGAGAAAAGTTCTTAGCTCAACATATTGGTTCTGAAGATGCTGTTACGGTTTCTTCTGGAATGTTGGCTGGAAAATTGGTTTTAGAAAAACTAAAAAAGCAAACGGATTGTTTTTATCATTTGAATGAAATTCACTCGGCTATTCAGATAGAAAATAGTTTTCCTGTTTTTATAAATGAAAAATTGAACGATCGTTTATTAGATTCAAAACCTGAAAAAATAACGATTTTGACTGATGGAGTTCCTTCTTTTCAAACCAAACCTGTTGATTTGTCTTTTTTAAACGAAATTTCAAATCAAAAAGAAATTACTTTGGTTGTTGATGAATCGCATTCATTAGGAATTATTGGCGAAAATGGTTCTGGAATTTATTCCTCTATAGATTTTCCAATAAAAAGAAAAATCTTGGTTTCGTCTCTAGGAAAAGCTTTCGGATTAACAGGTGGCGTAATTGCTTCAGATTCTGAATTTATTCAAGAAATAAAAGAAATCGAGACTTTTACAAGTGCCGCAGGAATGAATCCGGCTTTTGTGCAAACGCTTTCAGATGCTTCTGAAATTTACAAAATACAGCATCAAAAATTGTTGGATAATTTAAGTTATATCGATTCGATTTTAATCCAAAATGAGAACATTAAGTTTGATAAAAACTATCCTTTAATTTACTTATTGCCAACAGAATTAGTTGATACTTTAAAAAACGAAAATATAATTATTGCCAGTTTTAGGTATAAAAAAGAAGCTGAACCACTAAATCGTATTGTAGTAACGTCAAATCACACAAAAGAAGATTTGGATAAGTTGGTTGGTGTTTTAAACTCATATAATCAGTAAAAGTTTGCAACAAATTACACGAATCTTCACGAATTTTTTAAATGCAACTTCTAAATTTAATTTGTGGAAATTCGCGCAATTCGTGGCTAAAAAATAAACCGTACATTTGTAAAAAATAAACGATGACAAATAACGATATACTTAAAAAACTTCGCGTGGCTTTGATGCTCCGTGACGACCAAATAGTTGAGATTTTAGAATTAGTAGATTTTAAAATTTCAAAATCAGAATTGGGTGCTTTTTTCAGAGCTGAAGACCATCCAAATTACATGGAATGTGGCGATCAGATTCTACGTAATTTCCTAAACGGATTGGTAATTCATTTGAGAGGAACTAAAGAAAATCCTAAAAACCCAAATGATGTTTTAGCGAAACATAAAGCTGAAATTCCGAAGAAAGAAAATTCTAAAGAAAGAGCTGAATTTAAAGCAACTCCAAAAGATTCTGAGAAATACAGAGGAGATCAAAATCCTTCAAAATCAGGTTCATCAACTGGGAAACCTAAAAAGAAATCATTCCCAAAAGGAAATGGAAAACCAACTGTAGTAGAAAAAGTGGTTTTCAAAAACGGTAATAAGAAAAAATCTTAACTAGCGATCTAACCGCAAAGAGCGCAAGGTTTTTTACCAAGGATTGTGAATATAAACGCAAAGTTCGCAAAGCTATATGGATAAAGCTTTGCGAACTTTGCGTTTTTATAAAGCACCAAAGACAAAAAACCTTGCGCCTTTGCGGTTAAATCTTATTCTGATCAATTTCATCAAAAAAAGCATCTTTAAAAGTCGCTCCAATTGGCAATTCTTTTCCGTTTACAAAAACAGAAAAATTATCAGTTGATTCTATATGCTGTAATGAAATCACATACGATTTATGTATCTGAATAAAATCTTTTTCTGGAAGCGATTCAATTACATTTTTTAATGACGAATGTGTAATAATTTGCTGTTTTACAGTATGAATGCAAACATAATTCTGAAGGCTTTCGACATACAAAATTTCATTCAAAAACACTTTCTGAAATTTATTCTTTCCATCAGTTTTTATGAATAGGAAATCTGGTCCTGCACTATTATTGCTATTTGAAACTTGTATTTTAGGTTCTGAATTTAGCTTAGAAACCGCTTGATAAAAACGTTCAAACGCAATTGGTTTTAAAAGATAATCAACAGCATTCAACTCAAATCCTTCTAAGGCAAAATCAGGATAAGCAGTTGTAAAAATGACTTTTATATCTTTAGAAATAATTTTAGAAATTTGTAAACCTGTTAATTGAGGCATTTGAATATCTAGAAAAATAACATCAACCGATTCTTTATTTAAAAATTCTAATGCTTTTAGCGAATCATTAAAAACGCCGACTTTCTCCAAAAAATTTACTTTTCCGATATAGTTTTCTAATATTCGAGTTGCAGGCGGTTCGTCGTCGACAATTATACATTTAAAAGCCATAAATTATTTCTTTAGGGGTATTTTTAAGTAAGTTTTAAAGGTATTATTTTCTTCTATTTTTTCAAGAATAAATTGGTCTTTATAGGTGTATTCTAATCTTTTCGTCAAATTATCAAAACCAATTCCGGTTGACGAATAATTCTCTCCTTCGATGAAATAATTGAATGTTGAAATCTCTAGAAAATTGTCTTTTATTCGAATCGAAATAACCGCTTTTTCTTTTTCATTATTAAATTTTCCGTGCTTGAAAACATTTTCAACAAAATGAACCAAAGCCGAAGAAATGATTTTTTCGTTAGAATAATTTCCTTCAACCGTAAAATCTAAAAACAGCTGATCTTCAAATCTTTTCTTTTGCAAATGAATGTAGTTTTGAATGAATTGAATCTCTTTTGAAAGTATCGCTTCATCTTTGTCTGTTTCTGTAATTACGTAACGAAGCAAATCGGAAAGCACCAAAATATCATCGGCCATTTTATCGTCTTTCAGAATCAATTGACTGTAAAAAGAATTCAAGGTATTAAACAAAAAATGCGGACTAACTTGTGCTTTTAACATCTGAAATTCAGCTTTTTTATTTTCTAAAAGCAATTCTTGGTTTTGATGCTGTGCAGTCTGAAATTGCCAAAACAAAAAAGTTAATGCACTTAGAATAACAGCAGGCAATCCGAAGAAAAAATTATCTTTTATGTAATAAGTAATTTCTCTAGTTTCTTCATAGTAATTATGCATTCCGGTAATACTATACATAACGACTTCTTGTAAAAAATAACGAACGGCTGCAAAAAGCAATAATGAAATCGGAAGAGTCAATATATAAATAAGCAGTTTCTTTTTGTTTAAAAACCATTCACAAAAGAAATAAAAATTGAGAATGTAAATAATAAATATTGCCAGTATATAAGTTGGTGTGATTCCGTAATATATTGCTTTTATTACATGCTCTATTTTTCTGTCATTAAGTCCAATATCCCACAAAATATAAGTTAAAAACAATAAGACAAAAAAGACAATGTGATAGTAAAAAGGAATTCTTGATTTCATAGTTTCTGATAATTAACTCAAAAATACAACTATGCCTTAAATAGAAAATTAGATTTATTTAAAACCTGCTTTTTTATTGATGAACTCTCAAAAACGTTACACGAAATTATCCCATCATAAATTTCATGCGTTTATGAAATGAAATCCCATGTTCATCAAAAACAAAAAATAGAGCTCAAAAGACGGAATACATTTGCCATGAATTTAAAAACAAACCATCATGCAAAAAATCATTTTATTATTGGCTTTTATCCTTTTCAACAACGTTTCGGCTCAAACAAAGAAAAAACAAATATTATTAATAGGCACTTTTCATTTTCAAAATCCTGGACTTGATATTGCTAAAACAAACACTTTTAATGTGATGTCTGAAAAAAGCCAAAAAGAGCTAGAAAACATCTCAGAGAAAATTAAAAAATTTGGTCCCGATAAAATCTTCGTAGAATGGGGATACGATAAGCAAGACAAATTAAATAAACTTTATGCTCGAAACTCAGATAGTTTACTTGGTAAAAAAGCAGACGAAAGAGTGCAATTGGCTTTGAGAACTGCTAAAAAATTAGGCCATAAAAAATTATACGCTATTGATTATAACAAAACTCATTTTCCTTATGACAGTCTAACCAAAGGAATGAAAGAAGCAAATCAAGAGGATTTAATGAAAAAAAATCTGGAATCGACGACGCAATTTGAAAAGTCTTTTAATGAAAATATTAAAAAATACAATTTAACTGAACTTCTCATCGATTTCAATACAAAAAAATTCATCAATCAAGATTTGCAGTGGTACATGGAAACCGCACTAAGAGCAGGAAAAACTGACAATTTCGTTGGCGCTTTTTTAGTTTCCGAATGGTACAAAAGGAATTTATACATGTATTCTTTAATTCAGAAATTAACAGATAGCAAGGATGAAAAAATAATGGTTTTATTAGGTGCCAGCCACGCTGCTATAATTAGAGATTTTATAGCGCACGATCCTACATTCGAAATTGTAGAATTATCAACTGTTTTGAAATAGTAATTTTCTAACCATATCATTAAACTTTTTCTACAATATACATTATCCATAAAAACAAAAAATCATGAAAAAATTCATTCTATTATTAGCTCTTATTACATTTAACATAACATCTGCTCAAACGAAGAAAAAACAGATTTTATTGGTCGGAACGTTTCATTACGCCAATCCTGGTCTTGATGTTGCTCAACTAAATAGTTTCAATATCATGTCTGAGAAGAGCCAAAAGGAACTCGAAATAATGAGTGACAAAATCAAAAAATTTGGCCCAGATAAAATTTTTGTAGAATGGGAGTTTAACGAACAAGCCGATTTAGATAAGTTTTACAATAAAAATGCCGACAGCCTTTTTAAAACTAACAAAAACGAAATAACGCAATTGGCGCTTCGCACGGCTAAAAAACTGAATCATAAAAAATTATACGGAATGAATCTCTATACTTCTTTTCCTTATGATAGTTTAATGATGTCAATGGAAAAAGCAAATCAACAGGATTTATTGAAAAGAAATAGTGAGTGGAAAAAAAGGAATGAAAAAGATCATAATGAAAGAATAACAAAAAGTTCGTTACAAGAACTTATGCTACATTACAATAAAAAAGAAACCGAAAATAAAAACATCCAATGGTATTTGGAAGTAGCAAATAGAGCTGGAAATCCAGATGATTTTATAGGGGCTTCTTTGGTTTCAAATTGGTACAAAAGAAACTTATACATGTATTCTCTAATTCAGAAATTAACTGAAAGTACCGATAATAAAATAATGGTTTTAGTGGGCGCTGGTCATGCTGCATTGATTAGAGAATTCATAATGCACGATCCAACATTTGAAATTGTGGAATTGTCCACTGTTTTGAAATAGTATTTTTTTAACCGCAAAGAGCGCAAAGATTTACGCAAAGTTCGCAAAGTTATTTGAACATAGCTTTGCGAACTTTGCGTTTTTATCAAGCCATAAAGATAAAAATCTTAGCGTACTTTGCGGTTAAAAAAAAATCCACTCCGCAAACGGAATGGATTTTCTATATAAATTGATTTCTTATTTTAATTAAGAAAGAGCAGCTTTAACTTGGTCAGCAGCTTCTTGGAATTGAACTGCAGATAAGATTGGCATACCAGAGTTGTCAATTAATTCTTTTGCAATTTCAGCATTTGTTCCTTGCAAACGAACGATAATTGGCACATTGATAGCGTCTCCCATGTTTTTGTAAGCATCAACAACACCTTGAGCAACACGGTCACAACGAACGATTCCTCCGAAGATGTTAATCAAGATAGCTTTTACGTTTGGATCTTTCAAGATAATTCTGAAAGCTGTTTCAACACGCTTAGCATCAGCAGTTCCTCCTACGTCAAGGAAGTTAGCAGGCTCAAAACCAGCATATTTAATTAAATCCATAGTTGCCATAGCTAGACCAGCTCCGTTTACCATACATCCTACAGTACCGTCAAGGTCAACATAGTTAAGACCAACTTCTTTAGCTTCAACTTCGATTGGATTCTCCTCACGGATATCTCTCATTTCAGCATATTTAGGTTGTCTGTATAAAGCGTTATCGTCGATATTTACTTTAGCATCTACAGCTAAGATTTTGTTATCAGAAGTTTTTAATACAGGGTTGATTTCAAACATAGAAGCATCAGAACCAATGTAAGCATTGTAAAGTGCGTCGATGAATTTCACCATTTCTTTGAAAGCATTTCCAGAAAGCCCTAAGTTAAAAGCAATTCTTCTAGCTTGGAAACCTTGTAAACCTACAGAAGGATCAACTTCTTCAGTAAAGATTAAGTGTGGAGTGTGCTCAGCAACTTCTTCGATATCCATTCCACCTTCAGTAGAATACATAATCATGTTGCGTCCTGTACCTCTATTCAATAAAACAGAAACATAAAATTCAGAAGTTTCGCTTTCTCCAGGATAGTAAACATCTTCAGCTACTAATATTTTGTTAACTTTTTTACCTTCAGGCGGAGTCTGAGGAGTAATTAACTGCATTCCGATGATTTGTTCTGCTAATTCTTCAACTTGTTGTAAGTTTTTTGCCAGCTTAACTCCACCTCCTTTTCCACGACCACCTGCGTGAATTTGTGCTTTAATTACATGCCATCCTGTTCCAGTTTCGGCAGTTAATTGTTTTGCAGCGGCCACAGCTTCAACTGCATTATTAGCCACGATTCCGCGTTGTACGCGTACTCCGTAACTCGCTAAAATTTCTTTTCCTTGATATTCGTGTATGTTCATAATATAGAATTTGTCTGGTTCTGAATTTATTTCAGAATAAAAGTGCGACAAAAGTAGCAAAATTCAACTTAAAAGTAAAATCTTTTTTAAATTAATAACTACACCTTAATTGATTCTTCATCTATTTAAATCGAAAGAAAAAAAATCATTAAACAATTGTATCTAAAAAGTTAACACAAAACCGCTAAAACGTTTGATATTTAACAAAAACTTCACTAATATCAATACCTTAGCGACGATTTTTCTTAATATATTTTAATCGCAATTGTCATTTTGATAATTCGCAATGCTTTATATGATAATTTTATCATTTAAGAACCGTTTTTCTAATATTCCTATAAAAATGAAAGCGAATCGATAATTTCAATACATTATGTTTAACGAAATCTTTATTTTTGTAAAAAAAATATCAAGAATGAGAGTTAAAGAACAAGGGCTTTATCTGCCTGAATTTGAACACGACAATTGTGGTGCAGGATTTATTTGTAATTTGAATGGTATTAAGTCAAATGATATTATTCACAAAGCATTAGACATCTTAATTAAATTAGAACATCGTGGTGCCGTTAGTTCTGATGGAAGAACTGGAGACGGAGCCGGAATTTTATTCGACATTCCTCATGATTTTTTTAAGAAAGTTTGTGACTTTGAAATCCCTGAAACGCGTGAGTATGCAGTAGGAATGGTTTTTTTACCAAAAAGCAAAAACCAAGTTTCTTTTTGCATTAATGCATTTGAGGCAACTATTAAAGACCAAAACTTAAAAGTTTTAGGTTGGAGAGATGTGCCAGTTGACGTTGAAAATTTAGGGCAAATCGCCGCAGAAAAAGAACCAACAGTTAAACAAGTTTTCGTTTCTAAAAACGGTCAGGATTTAACTGAAAATGAATTTAATGCAAAACTTTTTGCAGCTAGAAAAATTGCTGAACATGCCGTAAGAGGATCTAAAACTTCTGAAAGCCACATGTTTTATTTTACTAGTTTATCGACAACTACTATAATATATAAAGGTCTATTGATGCCAGAAGACATCAGCCGTTATTATATAGATTTGAAAGATCCAGACTTGGTGACGCGTCTTGCGCTTGTACACCAACGTTTCTCTACAAATACATTCCCATCTTGGGACTTAGCTCAACCGTTTAGATACATGTGTCATAATGGTGAGATCAACACACTTCGTGGAAACGTAAGCCGTATGCGTGCTCGTGAAGAGCTTATGCAAAGCAAAGTTTTTGGCGATGATATCAAAAAATTATTCCCAATTATCTTAGAAGGAAAATCAGATTCTGCTTCTATGGATATGGTGGTTGAACTTTTATTAATGACTGGCCGTTCTCTTCCTGAGGCAATGATGATGGTGGTTCCTGAAGCTTGGGAAAAACACCAAACAATGTCTGACGAGAAAAGAGCTTTCTATGAGTTCAACGCTTGTATCATGGAGCCTTGGGATGGTCCTGCTTCTATTCCGTTTACAGATGGTAACGTAATTGGTGCTTTATTGGATAGAAATGGTCTTCGTCCTTCTCGCTATACTTTAACGCATAGCGGATTCGTAATTATGTCATCTGAAATTGGTGTCTTAGACATCGATCCAGAAGATGTAATTCAACACGGTCGTTTAGAGCCAGGAAAAATGTTCTTGGTTGATATGAATGAAGGTCGTATCATCGAAGACGAGGAAGTTAAAAAAGCGATTGTAACAAAACGTCCTTACCAACAATGGGTTCAGGAAAACTTATTGCCACTTGCTAAAGTTCCTTACACCAACAACCCTACTCCTGTTGAAAAATTAGATTTCTTAACAAGACAGCGTTTGTTTGGTTATACAATTGAAGATTTAAAAACAATCATCAACCCAATGGGTAGCGACGGAGCTGAAGCAATCAGTTCTATGGGTAACGATACGCCTTTGGCAGTTTTATCTGATCAACCACAATTGTTATACAACTACTTCAAACAATTGTTTGCTCAGGTTACAAACCCACCGTTGGATGGTATTCGTGAAGAAATCATTACAGATATCAGTTTAGCAATTGGAGGAGATTTCAATATTTTCGAAATCGAATCGAAACAATGTAAAAAATTAAAAATCCAAAATCCAGTTATTTCTAATGAGGATTTGGATAAAATTAGAAATATCGATCACGCAGATTTCAAATCGGCTACGATTTCTACTTTATATAAAATAGAAAAAGGAGTTAATGGTTTAGAAAGAGCATTAGAAAAATGTGTTCAGGCTACTTTTAAAGCAGTTGAAGAAGGATGTAACATCATTATCTTGTCTGATAGAGGTGTAAGCGAAGAATTGGCTCCAATTCCGATGTTATTGGCTTGTTCTTACATTCACCACTCATTAAACATTTTACAAGTTCGTTCTAAATTCGGAATCATCATCGAATCTGCTGAACCACGCGAACCTCATCATTTTGCTTTATTGTTTGGATATGGTGCAAGTGCGATCAATCCTTACATGGTAAACGAAATCATTCACGATCAAGTTGAAAAAGGTTTCATTACAAAAGTAAAAGCTGATTATGCAGTTGTTAACTACAACAAAGCAATCGCAAAAGGAATCGTAAAAATCATGAACAAAATTGGTATCTCTACTTTACATTCGTACAGAGCTGCTCAAATTTTCGAGATTTTAGGATTAAACAAAACATTTACATCTAAATATTTCCCTTACACGCCTTCTAGAATTGAAGGAATTGGTTTAATGGAAGTGGAAAAAGAAGTAAAAAAACGTTTCCAAAAAGCTTTCCCAAATTCAAAAATTGCAAACTTGCTTTCTCTTGAAATTGGAGGTATTTACAGATGGAGACGTGGTGGAGAAAAACACATGTTTAACCCAACTACGATTTCTAAATTACAACAAGCAGTTCGTTTAAACAGCCCAGAAAGCTATAAAGAATATGCTAATGCTGTAAACGAGCAAAGCTCAAACTTAATGACTATTAGAGGTTTATTTGAATTCAACAATTTAGATCCAATTTCTATTGATGAAGTGGAACCTTGGACAGAAATCGTTAAGAAATTCAAAACTGGAGCAATGTCTTACGGGTCTATCTCTAGAGAAGCGCATGAGAACTTAGCGATTGCGATGAACAGAATTGGCGGAAAAAGTAACTCTGGAGAAGGTGGAGAAGATCCAAAACGTTTCCAGAAAGAAATTAACGGAGATTCAAGAAACTCTGCAATCAAACAAGTTGCTTCAGGACGTTTTGGTGTTTCGATCAACTATTTGACAAACGCTAAAGAAATTCAAATCAAAATGGCTCAGGGAGCAAAACCTGGAGAAGGTGGACAGTTACCTGGAGAAAAAGTAGTGCCTTGGATTGCTGAAACCAGAAACTCTACTCCTTATGTAGGTTTGATTTCGCCTCCGCCTCACCACGATATTTACTCTATTGAGGATTTATCTCAGTTGATTTATGATTTGAAAAATGCAAACCGTGAAGCTCGTATCAACGTAAAATTGGTTTCTGAAGTTGGAGTTGGAACAATCGCTGCCGGTGTTGCAAAAGCAAAAGCTGACGTTATCTTAATCTCTGGTTATGATGGAGGAACTGGTGCTGCACCATTAACTTCATTACAACACACAGGTATTCCATGGGAACTTGGTTTAGCTGAAGCACAACAAACACTTATCTTGAATGACTTAAGAAGCCGTGTGGTTTTAGAATGTGACGGACAATTGAAAACAGGACGTGACGTTGCTATCGCCGCTTTATTAGGTGCTGAAGAATTCGGATTTGCTACTGCTCCGCTTGTAGCTTCTGGATGTATCATGATGAGAGCTTGTCACTTAAATACTTGTCCAGTTGGTATTGCAACTCAGGATCCAGAATTGAGAAAAAATTTCAAAGGAACTCCAGAGCACGTAATCAACTTCATGTATTTTATTGCTGAAGAGTTAAGAGAGATCATGGCTCAGTTAGGTTTCAGAACTTTAAAAGAAATGGTAGGTCAGTCTCAAAAATTAAACGTAGACAAAGCTATCAAACATTATAAAGCTAATGGTTTAGACTTATCGACTATTCTATACAAACCGGAAAAAGCGAAACATGTGCCAATTCACAATACTACAGAACAAGATCACGCTCTTGAAAACGTACTGGATTTCGACATCATCAAAGAAGCTATTCCGTCTATTTATAGAAAAGAGAAAACGAGAGTTACTTTCAAAATCAAAAATACAGACCGTTCTGTAGGTGCGATTTTGAGTAACGAAATCTCAAAAATTTATGGCGCACAAGGATTACCAGATGACACTATTTTAGTTGATTTTGAAGGTTCTGCCGGACAAAGTTTTGGTGCATTTGCAACAAACGGATTGTCATTTAAAATTCACGGAAACTGTAATGATTACTTAGGAAAAGGTCTTTCTGGAGGAAAACTAATTGTAAAAGTACCTCCTACTGCGACTTTCAAACCTGAAGACAACATCATTATTGGGAACGTTGCCCTTTACGGAGCTATTACCGGAGAGGCTTATATTAATGGTATCGCAGGAGAGCGTTTCTGTGTGAGAAACTCTGGAGCAACAGCAGTTGTAGAAGGAATTGGAGATCACGGATGCGAGTACATGACAGGTGGTACAGTTGTAGTTTTAGGAAAAACTGGAAGAAACTTCGCTGCTGGTATGAGCGGTGGTGTAGCTTACATTTACGATCCGAACAAGAAATTCGATTCGACAGTTTGTAACATGGAAATGGTTGCATTCGATCCGTTGGAAGAAGAGGACGTTACTAAACTAAGAAAACTGATCAAAAACCATTCATTGTACACAAGCAGTCCATTAGCTAAGAGAATTTTAGCAGACTGGGAAAATGAACAACAGCACTTCGTAAAAGTAATGCCAACAGATTACAAAAAAGCATTAAAACGAATTGCAGAAGAAAAACAAATAGAAGAATTAATAGCTAATTAAGAGGTTCTGAGGTACAAAGGTGCAGAGGTGCTAAGTTTTTAAACTTCACCTCTCACATTTCACAACTCACAACTAAATTTATTAAAATGTCATGGGTAAAATAGGCGGATTTAAAGAATATAATAGAGCCGACGAAAGTAATTTAGCAGTTGCAGAACGTGTTTCCAACTACAACGAATTTACTATTCCGGTACCAAAAGATAAATTAAAAGAACAAGGATCAAGATGTATGGACTGTGGTATTCCTTTTTGCCACAGCGGATGTCCGTTAGGAAATTTAATTCCTGATTTCAACGACATGGTACATCAGGAAGAATGGCAGAGTGCATTAGAGATTTTGCAATCTACAAACAACTTCCCAGAATTTACAGGTCGTTTATGCCCTGCTCCATGTGAGAAATCATGTGTATTAGGAATCATCAAAGATCCGGTTTCTATCGAAAACATTGAGAAAAGCATCATCGAAAGAGGTTTTGCTGAAGGATGGATCAAACCACAACCACCAAAAACTAGAACTGGAAAAACGGTTGCCGTTATTGGTTCAGGACCTGCAGGTCTTGCTGCGGCTCAACAATTAAACAGAGCTGGTCATACGGTTACTGTTTTTGAAAGAGACAACGCAATTGGAGGTTTATTACGTTACGGAATTCCAAATTTCAAATTAGAAAAAGGGATTATCGACCGTCGTGTAGTAGTTCTTGAAGCAGAAGGAATCACTTTCAAAACAAATGTAAATGTTGGTGTAAATTTCAGCGTTGAAGAATTAAACCAATTCGATTCTATTGTTTTATGCGGAGGAGCAACTGAAAGAAGAAGCTTGCCAACTAAAGGAATCGAAAGCAAAGGTGTTGTTCAAGCAATGGATTTCTTAACACAACAAACTAAAGTTTTATTTGGAGAATCAATTCCTGATCAAATTAAAGCTACTGGTAAAGATGTAATCGTTATTGGTGGTGGAGATACAGGTTCTGACTGTATTGGAACTTCTAACAGACACGGAGCGAAATCGGTAACTAACTTTGAGATTTTACCAAAACCTCCAGTTGGAAGAAGCGAATCAACTCCTTGGCCTTTCTGGCCTTTACAGTTGAAAACATCTTCTTCTCACGAAGAAGGTTGTGACAGAAACTGGTTAATCAATACTAAAGAATTCATCTCTAACGAAAAAGGTGAATTAACTGGATTGAAAACAGTTGAAGTTCAATGGAAAATGACTCCAGGCCAAAGACCAGAATTAATCGAAAAAGAAGGTTCTGAAAAAATCTGGCCTTGCGACTTAGCGTTGTTAGCTCTTGGATTTACAGGTCCGGAGAAAACGTTAAGCGAGCAGTTAGGCATCGAAACTGATATGAGAAGCAACTATAAAGCACACAACTATCAGACAAACGTTCCTCACATTTTCACTGCTGGTGATATGAGAAGAGGACAATCATTAATTGTATGGGCTATTTCAGAAGGTCGCGAAGCAGCAAGAGAAGTAGATTTATTCCTAATGGGATCTACAAACTTGCCTACTAAAGGAAAAGGAGATCTTCCTAGCCTATAAGAACTATAAAAAAACACAACACATACTATTTGACAAACCCCTGAATTTCTATTCAGGGGTTTTGTTTTTTTTCGCCACAGATTTCACAGATTAAATGGATTTTTTTGTTTGCCACTAACTTCACTAATTTATTTATTCAATCAATTTCAAACATTGCCCACGGTTTCAACCGTGGGGACGCAATGCAAATCCTCAACGATATGCAACAATACGTTTCCCACGGTTGAAACCGTGGGCTATGTTTTACAATGATTGCGAAAGAATTGTTTAAAATTATCTAGACGTCCTATATAAATTAGAAAAATTCGTGAATTCGTGGCGAAAAAAACTTTGTACCTTTGAACCTCTGTCACTTTGTACCTCAAAAGAGTTATAAAATTCCAAAAACAACAACTTTTTGTTCAAAATAAAACAATTTGTTATAATTTGTTATTTTTCTGCATTTTATTTGCTGATACACAAAAGAGTAATAACTTTGTTCAAAATAATTTGAAAAATGCAAGCAAAAGATTTACTGCAGTTAGCAGACCAATTTGGAAGTCCATTGTATGTTTACGATGCTGAAAAAATCCAATCTCAGTACAACAGATTAACTAAAGCTTTCTCTAAGGTAGAAAACTTAAGAGTTAATTATGCCATGAAGGCATTGTCTAACGTTGCTATTCTTCAGTTATTAAAGAACATGGGGTCTGGCTTAGATACTGTATCGATTCAGGAAGTTCAGTTAGGACTTCACGCTGGCTATGAACCCGAAAGAATTTTCTTTACACCAAACGGAGTTTCTTTAGAAGAAATCGAAGAAGTTGCTGCAATGGGTGTACAAATCAATATTGACAATTTATCTATTCTGGAGCAATTCGGAACAAAACATCCACATATTCCAGTATGTATTCGTATCAATCCGCACGTAATGGCGGGTGGAAATGCTAATATTTCTGTTGGACACATTGATAGTAAATTCGGAATTTCTGTTCACCAGATTCCTCACATCTTAAGAATTGTTGAGAACACAAAAATGAGCATTGTAGGTATTCACATGCACACAGGATCTGATATTTTAGATATCGAAGTATTCTTGTATGCTGCTGAGATTCTTTTTGATACAGCTAAACATTTCAAAGATTTACAATTCTTAGATTTCGGAAGCGGATTCAAAGTTCCTTACAAAAAAGACGATATCGAAACAGATATTGAAGAATTAGGTAAAAAATTATCTAAAAGATTCAACGCTTTCTGTACAGAATACGGAAGAGATTTAACGTTGATTTTCGAACCAGGAAAATTCTTGGTGAGCGAAGCAGGTCATTTCTTAGTAAAAGTAAACGTAGTAAAACAAACAACTTCTACAGTATTTGCTGGAGTTGATAGTGGTTTCAACCATTTAATTCGTCCGATGTTGTACGGATCTTCACACCATATTGAAAACATCTCAAACCCAAAAGGAAAAGAGCGTTTTTACTCTGTTGTAGGTTACATTTGCGAAACAGATACGTTTGCAAACAACCGTAGAATTCAGGAAATTACAGAAGGAGATATTTTATCTTTCAGAAATGCTGGAGCATATTGTTTCTCAATGTCTTCGAACTATAATTCAAGATATAAACCAGCCGAAGTCCTTTGGATGAATGGTCAGGGAATCTTAATTCGCCAAGCTGAAACATTTGAAGATTTACTTAAAAATCAAATTCCGTTGCCACAAGAAGTTGCAGCAACAGTTTAAAAATAGAAAAAAAGAGAATATCATTTTAATCCCGTTTCTTAATTGAGGCGGGATTTTTTTATTGTAGATTTTAGAATTCAGATTTTAGATTATTTGAATTGCATTTGTCAGGCTGAGCGGAGTCGAAGCCCACGAAAAGTAACCACAAAGTTTGTCATTCTGATGACAAGGAATCGTACTAGAATCTCCATGAAATGCCCCCAAAGTTTGTCATTTCGACGTAAGGAGAAATCTCCGCAAATAGCTCCGCAAAGATTGAAATCCTATTACATAAAAAGAAAGAAAATTCTTTAATTTTATTAATTTTGTAAAAAAACCAAATGCAATTACAACAAGGCTATCACACATACTACATTTATATTCTAACAAACAAAGCCAAAACAGTTTTCTACACAGGAGTTACAAATAATTTAAGAATTCGTTTAAGTCAACATAAAGACAACAGCGAGAATGCAAACAAAACTTTCACAGCAAAATACAATACAGTATTCCTCTTATACTACGAAAAATTTACTTGGATTCAAGAAGCGATTGCTCGCGAAAAAGAAATAAAAGACTGGCGTAGAGAAAAGAAAATTGAATTGATAAAGACGATTAATCCAAATCTTAATTTTTTGAATGATTTATTTGAATGATTTATTTGAATAATTTAGGAAAAAAACAATAACAATTTCAAAGGGAACTCTCCAGTTTGTCATTTCGACGTAAGGAGAAATCTCCGCGAGAAACTCTACAAAGATTTGCACCACTTTGGGGAGCTACTTGCGGAGATTTCTCCTTACGTCGAAATGACAAGATTGAGGATAATTGGAACTTAAAAATTTTGGCTAAATAAATTCCAAAAATCAAAAGATAAATTCCTGTCTGAAAAAACATATATTTGTTATTCAAAAAATAACGACAGTATTTCATTCAAAAAAATTACCTTTGAAATATGAGCACAACAACAAAACCAAGACATATCGGTAGAAATATCAGCCGAATCAGAGAGCTTAAAGGTATGAAGCAGGAAGCACTTGCGATTGCAATTGGTTTAAGCCAGCAATCTGTTTCTAATATTGAAGCAAGTGAAACTGTTGATGAAGAAAAATTGGCAGAAATTGCAAAAGCGCTTGAAGTTACAATTGAAGCTATTGAAAATTTTTCGGAAGAAAATGTTATTAATTATTTCAACACTTTTAATGAATCTGTTACAGGAAGTTTCATAACTAACAATTCTTGCACTTTCAACCCACTTGATAAAGTTGTAGAACTTTACGAACGTCTGGTTCAAGCTGAAAAAGACAAAGTGGAGTATTTAGAAAAATTACTAAAAGGAAAATAATTTCCTCAATAATAAAATTCTGCAAAAGCACAAATATCTTATGATTTTGTGCTTTTTTTGTAAAACCAAATCTAATATGCAATAAACCCCAAAATCCAATGAAAATTACAATTACCCTATCAACCCTACTCCTACTACTTACAACAAACTTATTCAGCCAAACCATTGCTGATTTAAAACTAAAACCAAAAGAAATTCCGAAAGGCGGTTATATTGTAAGTGATGGTAATGTTTGTATTACGCCTCAAGCTTGTACTTTTTATGAAGATATTGCAACTTACAGCAATATTGTTGGAACTGTAAAAAGTAAAGCGATTCAAAGTTTTAAAAGCAAAGCCGATCGCGGTTCTATTATGTATTTTGAATTTGATCACGTTTTCAAAGGCGATCGTTTCCTGCAAGGTTTATTGTGGGGAAAAGCAGGCGAACCAACAGCTGAACATCCAGAAGAATATATTGCAAAAGGAAGATTTCTAGTTATTTGGAGTTTACAACCAGATAGTCCGTTAAAAGAAAAATCGGAAACTAAAGTCGAAGCCATTTTAGAATAAAAAAATCCCGTTTCGATAAAGAAACGGGATTTTTTATTATATCATAAATAACGATTATACATTTTTTCGTAAAAACTTAAATAATAAATAGAGCATATAAAATAAAAAGACAACAAATGCAATAATCAAAATCTGCCAAATAAATATCCCAAACTCAAAATCATTAATTAATTTATGCATAATTTTATCTTTTTAAAGCTTTATTTTCTGAGATGTAAATAAACAAAAAAATCTTACAATATTAAAAATAAAAATTACAAAAAAATGAAACCACAAGTACGAATTCTGTTTTATTCTATTCTTTTCTTTTTATACTTAACTCTAACTCAATATATTCTATCATTGGGTAAAGTTTTAAAAACAGATCCTTACATTACTTTAGGCTGTGGTTTTGCTGTCTTAAATCTTATTTATGCTTTTTTAGGTTTAAAATGGAAACCGCTTTTAAACGTAATCTGCGCCATCGGAATTTCGGCTTTGGCTTTGTTTTTGGCTTTACAGTTTACCAATCTGCATTTGTTTATAGATTATGATCCGTATCAGGTTAAAACTGCCATATTTGCTAATGCTATTTTCTCTATTATTTTTTGGGAGATTGTATATCAGGTAAAAATTAGAAAACAATAATAAAATTTCAATTGCCTTTAGCTTTAGCTAGAGGTTTATAAAAGTCTCAAAAGGGCTTTAGTCAAATGAATAAATTTTGGCTAAAGCCTTTCTTATTTCCGTACTTTAACCTAGAGCTATAGCTGTAGGCAATACATGAAATATTTTATAAGAATAATATTCAATAATCTATAAAATCATAAATTTTCGTAGGTATTTTTTTATATTAGCGCTTTAAAATTTTATCTAAGCCCAATATGAAAATTAGAACTCTACTCCTTTTATCTGTACTTGCTATTTCTTGTAAAAAAGAAACAAAAACCGAAGCCGAAACTCCAAAAATTACTCCAAAAGATTCTTTAGAAGTTACCGCTAAAAAAGAACCCGAAACACAAAAAGTAGACACAATTGCGCTTTCGACAAAACATAAAATCAATAAAATCTTATGTGATTTGGATGGCGATGGAAAAAATGAAATCGTTGAAATTGTAAGAAGCACAAAAAATGATAAAAGCGGTTTACGAATAATTTTTGGAAATGGAAATCGAACAGATTATTTCGGTTTTGGAAATAATGTTCTAAATCAAGGTTTTGACGAAATTGACTGGGTTGGCATTTTTGAAAAAGCGCCAAAAAATGAAATTTATTTTGAAAATGTGAATGAAGACGGAGAAATTATTGGTGAAGAACAAGTTGCAGAGGAAGACAAAATAAAACTTCCAAATGACGGAATCTTCATCCATGCTGATGAAAGCTGTGGTGGCGGTGTCATTTATCTCAAAAATGGCAAATACGAATGGATTCAGCAAGAATAAATTGATGTGATTTAACTTTTAAATTATTTTGAATATGAAAAGTACAACTGAAATTGCAAATCGTTTTAGAGAAGTCATTTTAAACGGAACTTGGATTGCGAACACCAATTTTAAAGATCAGCTCGAAAATCTAGATTGGAAAATTGCCGTTAGTCCCGTTCAGAACTTAAATACAATTGCGGTTTTGGCGCAACATATTCATTATTACGTCAAAGGAATCAATCAAGTTTTTAATGGCGGAACATTAGATATAAAAGACAAGTTTAGTTTTGATTTTCCACCCATTCAATCTCAAGAACAATGGAATACTTTTTTAAACAAATTTTGGAATGATGCCGAGCATTTTGCTTCATTAGTTGAACAAATGCCCGACGAAAAACTCGATGAAGGTTTTGTAGATGTCAAATACGGAACTTATAAAAGAAATATCGAAGCTATGATTGAACATAGTTATTATCATTTGGGGCAAACTGTTTTGATTAAAAAATTATTGATGTAAATCCAAGAATTAAAACTGACAATAAAATCCATATAAAAACATTAAAAAACATGGTAAAATACATTTTCGCCTTACTACTTTGTACCCAAATTTCGTTTTCACAAAATACAGATCATCTTAATACAGTTTTAAAACAGCTTAAAATAAAAAAAAGCGAAATTAATGTTGAGCTTTTCACTCAAAAAGTACTGCCAAATGATAAAGCTAAAAGTGTATTAGTTATCCCAAAATATGCTTCTGAAGTGACTCCCGATTATTTCGTCATAGATGCTTACATTCTCGTTATTGACAATACGACAGGGAAAATTATAAACAAATTCATTGAGCCTAGTGCCTGGACTTCTGATGCCATAATGCTAAACAACATTTCTATCGATACAGGTTTGTACCGTTTAAACGAGACGACAAGAGCTTTTGGAGTAAGAACAAGTTTCAGTAATAACAGTCGACTTAATCCGTACAGTGAAATGAATTTATCTCTATATATTACAACTAATAATTCATTAAAACAGGTGCTTAAAAATTACACCCTTCAACAATCTGGCGGAGAATGGGATTCTGATTGTGCGGGTGAATTTGATAGTTCAACTTCTTCCATTGATATTGATAAATTACAGAACAAAAACTTTAATAATCTTATTGTGAAAACAAAAGTTGTAAAGACGAAAAACATGTTTAAAAATGAGGATTGCATTGCTAAAGAAACAACTAAAAAACTTATTTCTAAGTTAATTTACAATGGAAAAGAGTACAAATAATATACCTTCAAAATAAGATACAAAGCTAAAAATGCCCGTTTTAAAAATATGAAAAACATTACTATTTTATTATTATCGATCGTTCTCCTTACAAGTTGCAAATCAGATAAAAAAGAAGAAATTAAAAATGATGTTTCAAGTGAGAAATCAACAGAAAAAGCATTTGTTTTAACGGTTGAAAAAATCGATTCGACTCAATTTCCTAAGTCAATAAAATATGAAGGTCATGTGAAAAGCGCCGTTCGATGGAAGGACAAATTGGGAGACAATATTGTAATTACTACTGAAACAGGTTATCACATCAACCAAAAATTCGAACATGAATCTGAAGGTTCTGATGCTGAATTATTTGCTTATCATTATATCATTTCAGGAAATAAGGTAAAACGAACTTGGCAAGTTTACGATTTTATTTCAGATTGTCCTGTCGATCTTGTTGCTGCGTTTGTCAAAGATACTTTTCAAGTTACAGATCTAAACAATAACGGAATTGCAGAAGTTTGGCTAATGTATAAAACCGTTTGTCATGGAGATGTAAGTCCGTCTGATATGAAAATTATTATGTACGAAGGAAATACAAAGTATGCAATGCGCGGTCAAAATAAAGTTCAGGTTGGTGTTCTTGATAATGGCGAAAAACAATTTGAAGGCGGCGATTTTAAGTTTGATGAAAGCTTTAAAAAAGGTCCTAAAGCTTTTAAAGAATTTGCAAAGAAATTATGGTCTGAGAATTTGATTGAAAAATGGGAAGATTAGAAAAAAGTAATCTTAACCTTAATTTTTTATTATAGAAAATAGAATTTATTAAATTTAGTAATCAATCCTAAAAAACTAAAAATGAAGAAATTACTTTTTGCTATCGTATTTTTATTTGGCTTATCGGCATCTGCACAAACTTCTAAAGAACTAATTGGAAAATGGCAACTGGTGAAATGGACAAAAAACGGAAAAGAAAAAAGCATTGAAAAACGTTTTAAAACAAATCAGGTTTTTCAGGTTTTTAAAGAAAATGGTGATTTTGAAAGTGTTATTGGCGAAGAATCGCACAAAGCGAAATGGAAATTATCTAAAGACAATACGCATTTGACCATTATTTCTGTTATTCTTCCGGTTGAGTTTACTATAAATTCTTTTGACAGTCAAAACCGTGTTATAACAAATCCGCAAGTTGGAACTTTTGAGTATAAAAAAATTACAGATAATTAGCTGTAAATAAAAAACCAGACATTGCATCAAATCTTAAAAATGAAATATTCTATTGCATGCCTTTTAATTTTTACTTTGTTCTCTTGTAAAAAAGAAGAAAAAAAAGAACTCCGAATTCCGAAAAAAGAAATTCAGGTAAATGCTGAAAATAATGAAGATACGTTGGAAGTTCCAGACACTTTAAAAATAAGCTACGACGAACATAAAAATCTATTTGATATTATCACCATTTTGCCAGACAGTACCTTTTCTAGCTGGGAATGGCCCAAAAGCGACAGAATCGAATTTGTAAAGAAAGTAAAGAAAAACAATTACATTGCGACAACTTCCCGTTTTATGTGGAAGTTCGCATTAATCGCTCCAAATACACTACAAATTCAGATCGTAGATGGAGCTTGGGTTTTGTCAATCTATAAAATCAAGCCAAATAATTACATTGTAATTACAGACGATATTGTGGGAGACGGCAATGACTTTCATGCATTTGAATATGAAAATGGCCAACTTACCAATATTCCGTTCAGAGACTTATTTGATCATTTTATAACCGCGTTGGTAATTGATCCGAACGATGAAAAATGTATGGAAATCTTTGACGATAACAGAATTCTATTCGAATATTCCTATATCGGTACAAAAAAGATAAAAATGAGCAATTCATATTTAGATGAAAATAAAGATTGTTTTAAAGGAAATACATTGAACTATGAATTTAATCCCTTAATTAAAAAATTCAACCTAATCAAAATAGATTAAACATTATCTATAACTAAATATGAAGAAAATACTTTATTCCGCAATACTGATTTTATCGATCCAAAGTATAAGCGCGCAAAATATTATTGACTTTTTCTATTCGATTCCGTCATCTTATGTTGATGAATTAAGCTATCTCGAAAAGAAAACATTGGTAAAAAACAAAACGCTTACAAAATATGGTGATAAAAAATTTAGTGTAGAGATAGATACTAAAAATGGGTATTTACGATTAAGCCAAAACTATACAGATGGTCTTTCTGGATATGCAATTTATGAAATGGCGTATTGGAATTTAAAAGGCAAAAAATTAATTGCTCTTTCAACAGTTTTTGGGAGCAACGGCGGATTTTTTCAGCAAAATTTTAAACTTTTTGAATACAAAAATGATAATTTAACTGAAGTTAGAACAGGATACCTAAAAAGCTATACCTCAAATTTTGATGTTTTTATAAATAATCTTGTTAGTGAATTTACAAAGACTAATACAAAACAATCCATCAAAGAGAATTTAACTCAATCTCAATTTACAATAGAACTTCCTCGCAATGGAAAAAATATGACCGTTTCATTTGAAGAAAATCCAATGTCTTCTCCTGAATATTTTGAAAAAGAATATGGAAAGTATCTCAATTTTAGAAAAAAAATCTATAAATGGAATGTGCAAAAAGAAGTTTTTGAATAGCTTTTTTGCTCCTCAAATAAAAAAATAAAGAAGGCATAGTTGTTGAAAGTTTAAAAAGATATATTTACACCTTCAAAAACACACAATGCAAAAAATTACTTTTCTATTTTCTATATTGTTTTTAGCCCTTTCATCTTGCGGCGTAAAGACAACACAATCAATGCTTAGCGACGGAAATTATGATGGTGCGATTGATCGCGCTGTTGAGGCGTTGCGTACAAAAAAAGATTCTAAAGGCAAACAAGACTACGTTTATTTGCTAGAAGAAGCCTTTGCAAAAGCAAAAGACCGAGATCTCCGTAATTTGGAAATGCTGAATAAAGAGAATAATCCTGCAAATGCGGAACGTATCTATAATACTTATTTACAGCTGAATAACCGTCAGGAAAAAATCAGTCCGATTTTACCATTGCCTTTATTAAAGCTAGGAAAAAATGCCTATTTCCCTTTTGATAATTATTCTGATGAGCTTGCAAACAGCAAAAATGCACTTTCTAAATATTTGTATGAAAACGCTTCTGCCCTTTTGAAATCGAATAACAAATTGGATTTTAGAAAAGCATACGATGATTTTGTTTATTTGGAAAGTATTAATCCAGGTTACAAAAACACCAAAAAATTGATGGATGATGCCCTTTTTAAAGGAACAGATTTCGTAGATGTTTACGCAAAAAACGAAACGAATATGGTAATTCCGAAAATGCTTCAGGACGATTTATTGGATTTTAAAACTTACGGATTAAATGATAAATGGACCGTTTATCATAGCGCAAGACAGAAAAATGTAACGTACGATTATAGTTTGATTCTTAGTTTCAGACAGATTGCCATTTCGCCAGAACAGATTAAAGAGAAAGAATTTATAAAAGAAAAGCAAGTTAAAGATGGCGTAAAAACACTTTTGGACAGCCGCGGAAGACCTGTAAAGGATAGCTTGGGTAAAGAAATTAAAGTCGATAATTACAAAACACTTCGTGCAACAGTTTACGAATCCAGACAGTTTAAATCTTGTTTGGTAACTGCAAAAGTTGATTATTTAGATTTGAAAACAAATCAGCTGGTTCAGACTTTCCCGATAAGCAGCGAGTATATTTTTGAAAATATTTATTCGACTTACAGAGGAAATAGAGGTGCTTGCGATGATAATTATTTGTCTTATTTTGACAGACGTGCCGTTCCTTTTCCAAATAACGAACAGATGGTATTTGATACTGGTGAAGACCTGAAAGCCAAGCTAAAAGACATCATTGTAAAGAATAAATTTAGACGATAATTATATAACATACTTATAAAGAAAAAGACGCATTTTTGATGCGTCTTTTTTGTTTAGGTTCTTATCATTCAAAAAAAAAAACATATTTCTAATTGCGCAACCAAAAAGTTGCGTATATTCGCAACTGATTAGTTGCAAATTTATATTCAGAAAAATGAAAAGAGATATTTTTCAAGCTATTGCCGATCCGACGAGAAGAGCAATATTAGTTTTGATTTCTTCTACTGCATTAACACCAAATGCAATTGCAGAGCAGTTTCAAACTACAAGACAGGCGGTTTCTAAACACATTAAAATATTGAATGAATGTGATTTATTGGAAGAAAAGAAATTGGGCAGAGAAATTTATTATCAGCTCAAAATTGAAAAAATGAAAGAAGTTGATGAATGGCTGGAGCAGTTTAAAGCAATTTGGGAACAGCGTTTTAGCCAATTGGATCAAGTATTACTAAACTTAAAAGCTAAAGAAAATGAGAACTGATTTATTAATGAATTTTTCTGTAGACAAGGAAAATAAAACGGTAAATGTAAAACGCGAATTCGACGCGCCATTGTCAAACGTTTGGGCTGCATGGACAGAACCCGAAATTCTAGATTTATGGTGG
The DNA here is from genome assembly GCF_042436695.1 of Flavobacterium sp. HJSW_4. NCBI lineage: Bacteria > Pseudomonadati > Bacteroidota > Flavobacteriia > Flavobacteriales > Flavobacteriaceae > Flavobacterium > Flavobacterium sp. HJSW_4. The sequence continues at coordinate 70,510 of NZ_JBHNPP010000019.1, read as the reverse complement.
GCACCGGCTCCGTTTATATCTAAAACCAAAACCATGGATTTTAAAGAAGGCGGAAGAAGATTATATGCTATGGTTGGTCCAGACGGAACGGAACGCTGGAGTTATTTTGAGTATTCTTCGATTTCTCCTAAAACTAACTTTAAGCATTCTGCAACTTTTTCTGATGGAGAAGGAAATCCGAATTCAGAATTTGGAAGTTCGTATTGGGATATTTCTTTTTCGGAACAAAATGGTTCTACAATTGTTGATATCCATATAAGACGTGACAGTTTTGAAGAATTGCAAAAAATTATCGAAATGGGCTTTAAAGAAGGCTTCACTTCTGCAATGCAAGGTTTGGATAAAATCTTAGCAGAAAAAAAATAAAAGCTTTTTTTCCGAATTAACTATTTAAACACATAGAAACATAGCCTTTTTGATATCTAAAAAAGGCGTTTCACTAATCTAAATGCACATAGTTAAGCTATGTGTGGAAACTAGTTTCTTTTGCTTTCTTTTTTTGAAATAGAAAATCTATGTCTCTATGTGTTTTAATTTAATCCAACTGATTATTAACTAAAAATCTAAAGAAAATGAAATCAAATCTTTTAATGAATTTTACTGTAGATAAAGAAAATAATACTGTAAATGTAAAACGTGAATTTAATACTTCGCTTGTTCAAGTTTGGTCTGCTTGGACAGAACCTCAAATTCTGGATTTGTGGTGGGCGCCAGCTCCGTGGAAATCACGAACAAAAAGCATGAATTTCGAAGAAGGCGGACGAAGATTGTATGCAATGGTTGGTCCAGAAGGCGAAGAACATTGGGCTCTTGCCGATTATACTTCCATAAATCCGAAAACGAATGTAAAATGGCTTGACGCTTTTTGTGATAGCGAAGGAAATTTAAACGAAGAATTTCCACGCTCTGACTGGGACGTTACTTTCTGTGAAAAAGATGGTTCTACTTTTGTCGATGTTGAAATTAAACATGAAAAGCTATCAGATTTAGAAATGATTATTCAAATGGGATTCAAAGAAGGTTTCACCATTGCTATGGAAGGCTTAGATGCTGTTTTTGCTGAGAAAGTTTAATAACAAAATCTTTTATATAAAATTAAAATCCGCTTCAATAAAGCGGATTTTTTATGTTTTTAAATAATTTCATCTCTTTTTACAGTTTAATTTGTACTTTCAAATTAGCAACTGAAAACAAAAAAATAAGTGAATCGCCATTTAGTCAAAATAACCAAAGTCTTCTTATTTCTTAGTATAATTTTTATATTTAATTCATGTTCTTCAAATAAGAACTTTCAAGGAAGATATAGATCCAATTTTGCGCAACTTGGTTTTTTCGTGACTGATATCAAATTTAATCGAGACAGTACTGTCAAATTTCATAAAGCAGGAGATTTAATGAATGAAAATTTGACCGGACGATTTAAAGTTTCAAATAATATTGTTTACGTAAAATTCAACAAATCAAAGTATGACACATCTAAAGATACTTTATCGTTTGATGAATTACTAAAAGCTCCAATTGATACAAATGAGCATCAAAATTTACATTATTACGATTTAAAATTTGAAGATAACATCCCATACCATCTCAAATATAAAATAAAACAAGATAGACTTTTAGTTTATAATGTTGAAACAAACCAAATTATTCGAAGATTTAAAGGCTCTAAAAAGGTTGCCAAATTTTATTTACAGAAAGTAGAAAAGTAAACCATAATTAAAATTTGTATTTTCGTTTATCTAAAAACCATTTACTTCTAATTTAATGAACAATTTTTTTGCTCTAGCCTTTTCTTTTTTCTTTTTTACTGCAGCATTCAGTCAAAAAAATAAAACAAAAACCACAGAAACTTCTAAGCCTTTTGTTTTAGGCGTGATTGACGAAATTCAATCGAAAGAATTAAACGAAACAAGAATTTTAAATATTTATCTTCCTGAAGGTTACAATCCTGCTGAAGCAACAAAATACCCTGTTATTTATTTACTTGACGGTTCTGCCGATGAAGATTTTATTCATATTTCTGGATTGGTTCAATTCAATAGTTTTGAATGGATAAATCAGGTTCCTAAATCAATCGTGATTGGAATTGCAACTGTAGACCGAAAAAGAGATTTTACTTCTCCAACAACAATCGAAAAAGATAAAACTCGTTTTCCGACAACGGGACATTCTGATCAATTTATTGCTTTTATCGAAAAAGAATTGCAGCCTTTCATTGAAAAGAGATACAAAACCAACGAGTCTAAAACTATCATTGGCCAGTCTTTAGGCGGATTATTAGGTACAGAAATATTGCTTAAAAAACCTTTCCTTTTTAATAAATATGTTATTGCAAGTCCAAGCTTATGGTGGAATAATGGCTCATTATTGAATTTAGATTCTGAAATGCTAAAAGAAAATTTCAACCAGCAAACCGAAATTTACATTGCCGTTGGAAAAGAGGGATTAGCTCCAACAGAAATTCCGCACGTAATGGAAGTCGATGCTAATTTACTGGCCGAAAAACTAAAAGAATCTAAAAGTAAAAATGTAAAAGTCTTCTTCGATTATTTCCCTGAAGAAAATCACGGATCGATTTTGCATACTGCTGTTGGCAATTCTTTCAAATTCTTCTACCCGAAAAATAAAGAATAACATTTATTGTTTTTTGTGAAAAGTAAAATGTGAAATGAGAAAAGGCAATCTTCATTTCACATTTTACAACTCACAATTCATAATTCTACCCAAGCCATCCTTCTCTATCCAAACTTCGATATTGAATCGCTTCAGCAATATGAGACGAAACAATATTTTCGGAATGATCTAAGTCGGCGATTGTTCTCGAAACTTTCAAAATTCTGTCATAAGCTCTCGCGGAAAGATTCAGACGTTCCATTGCCGTTTTTAATAATTGTTTAGAAGGCTCATCTAAAACACAATATTCTCGAATTAGTTTGCTGCTCATTTGAGCGTTGTAATGAACATTTTCTACTGTTTCAAATCGTTTGGTTTGAATTTCTCGCGCCGCTGTAACTCGTTTACGAATTTCTACACTGCTTTCTGCTTTTCGCTCGTCTGATAATTTATCAAATGGAACTGGAGTAACTTCAATATGAATATCAATCCGATCCAATAATGGTCCAGAAATTTTACTCATATATCGTTGCATTTCGTGCGGTGAAGAAGTATTCGGCATACTTGGATCGTTAAAAAATCCGCTTGGGCTTGGGTTCATACTTGCTACAAGCATAAAAGAGGAAGGATATGTAATCGTAAATTTAGCTCGTGAAATAGTCACTTCACGATCTTCTAAAGGCTGACGCATCACTTCTAAAACATCTCGTTTAAATTCTGGCAATTCATCTAAAAATAAAACGCCATTATGTGCCATCGAAATTTCGCCCGGCTGCGGATAACTCCCTCCTCCAACAAGCGCAACATTCGAAATAGTATGATGCGGACTTCTAAATGGTCTTTGATTCATTAATCCGACTTCTTTTAATTTGCCTGCAACGCTATGAATTTTAGTAGTTTCTAAAGCTTCACGCAAAGTCATTGGAGGCAAAATACTCGGAACACGTTTTGCCAGCATTGTTTTTCCCGCTCCAGGCGGACCAATCAAAATAATATTATGTCCGCCAGCTGCCGCGATTTCCATACAGCGTTTGATACTTTCTTGCCCACGAACATCGGAAAAATCGTGTTCTGGGAAATCTAAAGTTTTGTAGAATTCTGCTCTTGTATCAATAACGGTTGGCTGTATCGTTCCTTTTCCAGAGAAAAAATCAATTATTTCTTTTAGATTTTCAACTCCATAAACATCTAAACCCGCTACAATTGCCGCTTCTTTTACATTTTGAATCGGAAGAAAAAATCCTTTATAACCTTCTTCTTTCGCTTTAATAGCAATTGGTAATGCTCCACGAATGGGTTGCAGACTTCCGTCTAAAGAAAGTTCTCCCATAATAATATATCGTTCAATTTCAGGAGCTTTAATCTGATCTGAACCTACCAAAATTCCCATCGCCAAAGTCAAATCGTAAGATGAACCTTCTTTTCGAAGATCGGCAGGCGCCATATTGATTGTGATTTTCTTTCCTGGAAGACTAAAACCGTTATTCTTTAAAGCGGCAGCAATTCTATAACTGCTTTCTTTTATGGCATTATCTGGAAGTCCAACTAAATGATAACCAATTCCTTTATCCATATGAACCTCAACTGTGATTGTTGTGGCCTCAACTCCAAAAACGGCACTTCCGTAAACTTTTACTAACATAAATAAATTCTTATAAAAAAGTAAAAGTATTTAATTAAATGCGAGTAAAAAATATAATTTGTAAATATTTTACTACTTTATATTTTCAATAACTTATTTATAAATCTTTATTTATCTAACCATTTTTCATCATCTAAGTCTTTTTCATATTCAGATGTTCCTTTAAAACCATATTCTTCAAGTTTTCTTAGATGTGGTGTGTAATCAAAAAACGGTTCATTCCATCCTTCCAATTCCCAGATATCTTCTATTACTGAGGCTAACCATCTTGGCGGAGGAGAATATTTTTTAAAATAACTAATTTTTTCTTCAGTTGTTTTAAGATTTTCTCCAAACCAAATATAAAAACAGTCACAAAATTCATCACCACTTCCCTGTCTCCAAAAAATACTATATGGATGTGAGTCCGGTTTGAAAATCCAATGAGGCGGCACTTCTCCATATTTTTCAACAAACCCATTTATTTTTTTAGCAAGATATTCTGTTTTCTCAATCATGTGAAACAATATTATTAAAGTGAATACTTAAAATGTTAACCCAATCTGAGTTTTAATCTCCTCCACTATCCTACTCAAATCCAAACAATTCTGATGCAACCAAAGTTTGCTTTCAATTTCATTATTCAAAATACAATTTTGGCATTCTATAATTTCATGAGAATATCCTTTTCCAAGAGTTGGCAAAGTGACAACGGCTTCTTTTTCTTCATTTTTAAATAACGAATAACCATCAGCAACAAACCACGGCGCATTTAATTCTATTCGTCCTTCTGTTCCAGAAATAATAGCTTTCATATCAGATTCTGAAACTATGGAAGCATGCAAAACCGCTTGTCCTGATTCGTATTGCAAAATCATCGAAGTCTGCAAATCAATATCGTTTTTATGTTTAATTGCTTTCGCTAAAATCTCTTTCGGATATCCTAATAATATATATGACAGAAACAAAGGATAAACGCCAATATCAAATAATGCTCCGCCGCCAAGTTCTTTATCAAAAAGTCTTTTGTTTTCTGTTTCACTTCCGTGAAAGGCAAAATCGGCTTTTATATAATTTACGTTTCCAATTGCTCCTTTATTTATTTTCTGCAAAACATCTTGAACTGATGGAATAAATCGCGTCCAAAATGCTTCCATAAAAAATTTATTATGCTTTTTAGAAGCTTCTACCATTCTTTCAGCGTCTTTATACGATAATGCCATAGGTTTTTCGCATAAAACATTTTTGCCGTTTTCTAAGGCTTTTATAGTCAATTCGGCATGTGAATTATGAGGAGTTGCAATGTAGATGATTTCAACTTCTGGATCTTGAAAAAGCAAATCATAAGAATTATACATTCTTAAAGCATTGTATTTTCCGCCAAATTCTTCCGCTTTAGAAAAATCTCTAGACGCAACTGCCTTCAGTTCAGCATTTTCAATTAATAATAAATCTGAAGCAAACTGACTTGCAATATTTCCAAGTCCAACTATTCCCCATTTAATTCTTCTGTTTTCCATTCTTAGATTATAATCACCAAAATTGTTAAAAAGATTAAAAAATATCTTTTACAATCAACTCTGAACGTTTTTTAAACAACAAATATCTATTATCCTACAAAAAATAGCAATCAATTACCCCAAAAATTATCAAAAATGATGGTAAGTGAAAAAAAAATGTTGCCAAATTGTAAATTTTAAGTTTGTTTTAAGAAATTCACGCAAAATGAAAGGGGTTAAATTTTAAATTTAACAAAAATTAAGCATGTAACCCTATTTTTTTAGGGGGTATTAAATCATTTTATACTTTTATAAAAAATTTAAAACTAAATAACTATGCGAAAAATTATTTTAAGTGTGATTCTTATCACGATTTTAGTGCTAACCTTTATTTCAAACTTTATTATTGCAGACAACCCAATTCCTGCAGAAGCTGTAAAGTTTGATACTGGAGATACTGCCTGGATGATCGTTGCAACTGCTTTTGTATTGCTAATGACACCTGGATTAGGATTTTTCTACGGAGGTATGGTAGGTAAGAAAAACGTAATTAGTACTATGCTTCAAAGTTTTATGGCAATGGTAATTGTTACTATTCTATGGACCGTTGTTGCTTTTGGATTGGCTTTTGGACCATCAATTGGAGGAATTATCGGAGATCCGTCTCAGAATTTATTCTTTGCAGGAGTTGGAACCAATACAGCATGGAGCCTTGCACCAACAATTCCATTTATTTTATTCGCATTATTTCAGGCAAAATTCGCCATCATTACTCCTGCATTAATTACAGGTGCTTTTGCAGAACGTATTCGTTTCTGGGCTTATTTGTTGTTCATGGTTTTATTCATCATTTTAATATATGCTCCTCTTGCTCATATGACATGGCACCCTGATGGAGTTTTCTTCAAAATGGGGGTTCTGGACTTCGCCGGAGGAACAGTAGTGCATATGAGCGCTGGATGGGCTGCATTGGCTGGAGCTATGTTCTTAGGAAAAAGAAAAGTTCAAAAAGTGAACCCTGCTAGAATTACTTATGTATTATTAGGAACAGGTTTACTTTGGTTCGGATGGTTTGGTTTCAACGCTGGATCTGCTTTAGGAGCAAACGGGCTTGCTGCTCAAGCTTTAGGAACTACTACTGTTGCTGCTGCTGCCGCTGCAATGGCTTGGGTTTTCCTTGACAAAATTTTAGGACACAAATTATCTGCTCTTGGAGCTTGTATCGGAGCTGTTGTAGGTCTTGTTGCTATTACACCTGCTGCTGGCTTCGTAAGTATTCCTCACGCAATCTTCATCGGTTTATTCTCTGCAATTGTAAGTAACATTGTAGTAAGCAAATTCCCTAAAGGAAAAATCGACGATGCTCTAGATGTATTTGCTTGTCACGGTGTTGGTGGTATGGTAGGTATGCTTTTAACTGGAGTTTTCGCTTCAAAAGCAATCAACCCTGCAGTTGGGGATAATCAAGGTTTAATCTTCGGGACTCCGACATTATTCATCAACCAATTAACTGCTTTAGTTATTGTTTCAATCTTCGCTTTTGTAGCTTCTTATGCTTTATTCTTCATCGTTAATAAAATTACTCCTTTAAGAGTTACTGAAGAAAAAGAAGAACTAGGATTAGACATCTCTCAACACGGAGAATTCTTATAAAAATAAATTCCCTTTCTCACATTACTTGATAAATAAAAAAGCACTCTAAATTTGACTTAGAGTGCTTTTTGTTTGAATTAACTTCAACCTTATTTATTTTTGATTTAAGATTGCAGATTTTAGACTTTAGAGTGTAGATTGATACCTTCTCTTTCATCTTTCATCTTGCTTCTTTCATCTTGCTTCTTTCATCTTACTTTACTTCTTCTCAACTTATTTAAAATTAGCAATTCCTTCTTTCAGCCATTCTAAATATTCATCAGCGCTTACGTAGCTAATTGTTGGTTTAGAAGTATTCATGTTTTTTCCTTCCAAATCTGTAATAACGTATAAAGGCTGTGTATTTGTTTTATATTTTGAGATCATAAAATCTGTCCATTTATCACCAACTGTAATTATTTTATCTCCTGCTTCAGTTGTAAATTGTTCTTCTTTTGGCAATTCACGTTTATCATCAACGTAAAGCGAAATCAAAACCACATCATTTTTAAGAATTGGTAAAATTGTCGGCTCAGACCAAACATTGTTTTCCATTTTTCTACAGTTCACACAAGCATAACCTGTAAAGTCTAACATGATTGGTTTGTTGATTTGTTTTGCATAAGCTAAACCATCTTCATAATCGTGGAAAACCATAATTCCGTGCGGCCCTAATTCTGCTCCTGCTGGCAAGCCTTTTCCTGCTTCTGCAGAAACTGCTCCATTTCCTGATCCTCCCACTCCAAACGGACTTTCACTATATGTCGGAGGTGGCGGGAATGCACTAATTAATTTTAAAGGCGCTCCCCAAAGTCCAGGAATTAAATACATTGTAAATACAAAAGTTAATAATCCTAAGTACAATCTTCCTACTGAAATATGGTGTGTTGGACTATCGTGAGGCAATGTGATTTTTCCGAATAAATATAAAGTCAAAGCTCCGAAAATAGCAATCCAGATCGCGATGAAAACTTCTCTTTCTAAGAAATGCAATTGTAAAACTAAATCTGCATTTGATAAGAATTTGAATGCCAATGCTAATTCTAAAAACCCTAAAACAACTTTTACTGTATTTAACCAGCCTCCAGATTTTGGCAACGAATTTAACCAACCTGGGAACATTGCAAATAACATAAACGGAAGCGCTAATGCCAATGAGAATCCTAACATTCCGACAATTGGCGCAATTCCTCCATTTGAAGCTGCATCAACTAATAAAGTTCCAACGATTGGTCCTGTACAAGAGAATGATACAATTGCCAAAGCCAAAGCCATAAATAATATTCCGATTAAACCACCTTTATCTGCTTGCTGATCGGCTTTGTTTGCCCAAGAATTTGGAAGCATAATTTCAAATGCACCCAAAAATGATGTTGCAAAAACAACCAAAATCACAAAGAAAATAAGATTAAACCAAACATCTGTAGACAAAGCATTTAAGGCATCTGCTCCAAATATCTTAGTAACTACAAGACCTAAAATTACGTAAATCGCAATAATAGAAAGTCCGTAGATAATCGCATTTCTAATTCCTTTTGCACGGCTTTTACTTTGTTTGGTAAAGAAACTTACTGTCATTGGAATCATTGGGAAAACGCAAGGCGTAAATAACGCCGCAAAACCACCTAAGAAAGCAAGAAAAAAGATTGACCATAAACTTCTTGAAGCCGCTGGAACAGGAACTTCTTCTTTTGCTGTTTCTGCAGTTTTTTCAACTTTTGCCTGAGTCGCTTCTTCTTTTTTAACCTTATCAACAGCTAGTCCAACTACTTTTGTTTCATCAACTTTAGCCTCTGCTACAACAGGAACTTCGTCTATTTTGAAAGTTGAAGGAACTGCAATCGAGAATTTCTTGCTCGAATTGATACAAACTTCTTTACAAACCTGAAAATCAAAATCTACATCAACCGTTTTTAAGTTTGGGTTTATTATTTTAATTTCTTGTTCAATATGTGCTTTTCCTTCAAAGAAAGTTTCATCTACACCAAAAACATCGTTGAAAGCAGTTCTAGTTTTACCTTCCTTTGCTTTTCCAACTAATTCGTAGTTCCCTTTCTGATTTTTAAAAGCTATTTCTAAAGCTAAAGGTCCGCCGTCTGGAGTAAACTGCGAATACATGTGCCAGTCTTTTTCGATTGTTCCATCAAAAATTAAAACGGCATTGTTTCCTTTTTTCTCAATTTTAGAAGTCCATTTTACAGGCTCTAATATTTGTGCATTACCTTTTGCAAAAGCAAAGAAAAACACGAAAAGTAAAATGGTTTTAGTCCAAACATTTTTTGACAAATTTGTCTGAAGATTTCGAGTAAAGTTCATTATTGTAATTCTATTTTTAGTATTTGATTTGTGGTTTTCTCTATTTTAAAACGCTCGTCTTGTCGAATTCCGACAACCCAGACGATTTCATTTTCAGAACATAAAATCCATGTTTTTTCTTTTTCGATCAATGATAATTTTTCGTCTTTAAAAAGTTTGCTGACTTTTTTAGATTTTCCTCTCATTCCAAAAGGCTGAAAAACATCTCCTTCTTTCCATTTACGCAAAACTAATGGAAAGCGGATTTTTTCCGAATCGACAAATATAACCTTATTTGAACCGAATGTTGTGTGACCTACGTTACAAAGACTCATTTTTAAGGGAAAATTAACTTCTGTATCGTTTTCATTAATTTCGTATTCTTCGTTTTCTGGCATTCCTGAAAACGGACTTAAAATAAGCGTTTCTCTATTTTTCAACAATCTAAATTCCTCTGAAAGAACTTGTTTTCCTGATTGTCCTTCAACCAAATCGTAAATATCATTCCATGCCGAAAAGCCAAATTCATTCAGCCATTGGTACAAATACGATTTATAATTTGGAAGTTTTTTTAATTGATTTAAATCGAAATGAATATCATCTCCCGCTTCTTTAGCCACTTGCTGATACACCATAATCGACGCATCTTCGACCATTTCTTTCGATTCTTGAAGAAACGACTGCGTTTTCTGAAAAGCATCCAAAAAATTAGGATTGATTTCTTTTAAAACAGGAACCAAATTATGACGAATTTTATTTCGAAGATATTTTGTCGAAGCATTACTACTATCTTCTCGCCATTCTATCTTATTCTCTTCTGCATATTTCGAAATTTCTTCTCTAGAAAAAGGCAAAAGCGGACGAATAATTTTATCGTTTTGTTCTGGAATTCCAGTTAAACCTTCTAATCCTGTTCCGCGAGTTAAATTGATAATAAAGGTTTCCAGATTATCGTCGGCATGATGCGCTGTTAAAATATAATCGAAGTTTTCTTCTTCTAAAAGTTCATAAAACCAACTGTAACGAAGTTCTCTCGCCGCAACTTGAGTTGAAAGTTTATAATCTTTAGCGAAAGCTTCGGTATCAAAATGAGTCGTAAAAATCGGGATATTATTCTGATCGCAATAGTTTTGAATAAATTCTTGATCTCCAAAACTTTCTAATCCGCGAAGTTGAAAATTGCAATGCAAAACAGCAATTTCATAAGGCAGTTTGTGCAATAAATGCAGCAAAACCATACTGTCTAACCCGCCGCTTACAGCCAGAAAAAGCTTTTTTTCGGCTAAAAAAGGAAATCTTGAAACGATATGATTTTGAAATTTTGAAAACATTTGATAAATGTAAAAAATTAAACGCTATTTATTTTTAAATGAAATGTTAAGCGTGGTGTTTTTTTTTTCGCCACGAATTATTTTTTATGCTGATGGCGCATATTTTCTTTGCCACGAATTACACAAATTTCCACGAATTATTTCTCCAACTAAATAGCCATAGATTAAAGGATTAAAATCATTAAAAATCCGTAAAAATCTTTTAATCTGTAGCTAAAAAAAATAATTCGTGGAAATTTGTGTAATTCGTGGCAGAAAAAAATTACTGCAAAACTTCGTGCATTGCTTTTGCTTTTAGCAGGCATTCTTCGTATTCTTTTTCTGGAATTGATTGTGATGTTATAGCACTTCCTACCGAAAAAGAAACATATTTATTTTCTTGATTGTATAAAATACTTCTGATTACGACATTGAAATCAAAATCGCCTTCTGGTGTAAAATAACCAACTGCCCCACTATATAATCCTCTTTTGGTTTCTTCGAGATTTTCTACAATTTCCATTACAGAAATCTTTGGAGCTCCTGTCATACTTCCCATTGGAAAGGTTGTTTTTAAAACATCTACAGCAGAATATTGCGGATCTAATTTTGAAGTTATCGTAGAAATCATTTGGTGTACTTGCAGAAAAGAATAGATTCCGCAAAGCTCTTCAACTACAACCGAACCTTTTTGCGCCGTATGTGATAAATCATTTCGAACCAAATCGGTTATCATGATATTTTCAGCTCGTTCTTTAGCGTCTGAAACTAAAATATTCTTTGATTTTTCATCTTCAACTGGATCAGAAAAACGTTTTGAAGTTCCTTTTATGGGTTGCGAAATAATCTTATCTCCTTCTTTTTTCAAATAGCGTTCTGGTGAGGCAGAAAGCAAATAATGCTTATAGTTTTTAAAGAAAACTGAAAAAGGTGGTTGCGAAATCTCATTCAGTTTCTGAAATTTCTCTAACGGATTGATAATGGCATTTTCAGCATAAAATTCCATACAAAAATTACCCTCATACATATCTCCAATATGAATATGTTCTAGCATTTTGTTTACTTTTTGAACATATAAATCTTTAGGAATGCGTTGTTGCACTTTGACTCCGCTCAGTGTGACAAATGTTTCAGTTTGCATTTTTTCGACTTCATTAAAATCCTCTTCAACCTCATCGTCACAGAGCATTAAATATTGGATTTCAAGCTCATTTCCTTTTAAAATAAAAATCTTTTTAGGTTGAAAGAAAAACAAATCTGGAAAATGCAATCCGTCAAAATTATTGGATTGAAGCTTTTCTATATCATTCTTTAAATCATACGAAAGATATCCAAAAAGCCAGTCTTTTGTATTTTGCTGATATTGTTTTAAATCTTCAAAAGCGTTGTAATAATCTGTTTGTAAAGACGTAAAAGCATCTACTGCCAATATGCAGTCAAAATTGGAATACTGCTGCGGATAAGAATTGCTGTCTAAAAAAACGACTTCGCGAAATTGCTGCGCCCAACTTAAAAGCTGCTCCTTAAACAGTTTCGGATTGGCAATATTTTTATGGATGGAAACTCTCAAAAATGGTAATTTTAAAGGTCAAAATTACGACAAAATTCTGTCATTCGCGGAAAGCAAAAAAAATAATCAATTGATTTGAATTACATTGCAAAACTGTTAAAAAGACATTCTTTTTATAAGAAAAAATTCGTTATATTTGATATACAATTAGATTAATCCTAAAACAGTACTAATTTGATTGTAAAATCCTTAAAAAAGAACCTCAAAAAAATTAATTTGTGATTCTCATTTGAGCTTTAGATTGCATCTTTTCCAATGACTTAATTATATTTTTTAACCTTAAAAAATCCTAAGTATTATGAAAATTGCCACAATTATTGTCCGCGTTTTAATTGGCCTTTTGCTACTTTTTGCCTCAATCAGTTATTTTTTCCACCTAATGCCAGAACCTGAAACTACAGGAAACTTCAAAGCATTCAATGTAGGCTTAATGGCTTCGACGTATTTAATGCCACTGGCAAAATCTATCGAATTACTGTGTGGAATTGCATTTGTAACTGGGCGTTATGTAACTTTAGCAAACATCTTGATCTTACCCATTACGGTAAATATTTTGTTTATCAATTATTTTTTAGCTCCCGAAGGCTTGCCAATTGCGGTACTTCTTTTTATAGGAAACTTATTTTTGATCTACAGATACTGGGATAATTATAAAAGTATTTTTACTGCGTAAATTATTTTTTAATAAAAACAAAAAAGCCCGTCAAGTTTACCTGACGGGCTTTTTTGTTTAATTTGCTTTATCGTGTTTTACCCAAACCAAATCGGTTACATTATATCCAATTTCTTGAGCTTTGATAAGAAAATCTGCTTTGATACTTTCCGGAATTGTTTTTTCTCTCGAAAGAATCCACATGTATTTTAAACTTTCTCCAGCCACAAGCGCGTATTTATAATCTGGATCGATTGCTACGACGTTGTAACCAGAATAAAAAGGACCAAAAAATGAGACTTTCAGCATACCAATATTGTCTTTTTTGACAAATCTAGCTTTCCCGACACTTTGTTCCCACTTGTCTTTTTTGACATTATAGCCCTTATTATCGACTTTTATAGTTTTATCTTCGTTTAAAGAATACTCGGCGGTTACATTGTTCAAATCTCTTTCCCATTTGTAATCTAATCTGGCAATTTCGTACCATTTTCCGAGATATTTATTGCTGTCAAAGTTTGTTACAGCTTTTGCATTTTTTGGAATTCCGCCTCCACAAGAGTACAATGCGATTCCAATTCCTGCTCCAATTAGAATCGGAGCTATATATTTACCTTTCATAACACTATCTTTTTAATTATCATAAAGATAGCACCTGAAATACACATCTAATTTACAAAATTATTTTTGATTTTTATATTATCCAAAGCTTAAATTATTGCATAAAAAAACCGTCAGTTCCGAAGTCTCGAAATCTGACGGTTTAAAATATCTTTGAACGTAAATTATACGTGTAAAGCTCTATTTTCTGTAGCTGCCAATGCTGCTTCTTTTACCGCTTCCGCGAAAGTTGGGTGCGCGTGGCTCATTCTTGAAATATCCTCAGCAGAAGCTTTGAATTCCATTGCAGTAACCGCTTCAGCAATTAAATCTGCTGTACGAGCACCAATCATATGAACTCCTAAAACCTCATCTGTTTTCTCATCAGCAAGGATTTTCACGAATCCGTCTAAATCAGCACTTGCTCTTGCACGTCCTAACGCTTTGAATGGGAAACTTCCAGATTTGTATTTCACTCCTGCAGCTTTCAATTGCTCTTCAGTTTGTCCAACTGCGGCAACTTCTGGCCAAGTGTAAACTACACCAGGAATTAAGTTATAATCGATATGTGGTTTTTGACCTGCTAAAATTTCAGCAACCATTACTCCTTCTTCTTCCGCTTTGTGCGCTAACATTGCTCCACGAACAACGTCACCAATTGCGTAGATATTTGGAACGCTAGTTTGCAAATGATCGTTTACTTCAACTTGTCCTCTGTCTGAAATTTTAACTCCAGCTTTGTCAGCGTTTAATCCGTCTGTGTAAGGACGACGACCAACAGAAACTAATGAATAATCTCCTTCAAGAGTGATTGTTTCTCCTTTTGCGTTTTCAGCTTGAACTGTTACAGCGTCACCTTTTCTTTCAACTGATTTTACTTTGTGAGAAACGTAGAATTTCATTCCTTGTTTTTTCAACACTTTAGTCAATTCTTTAGAAAGCGCTCCGTCCATTCCTGGAATGATTCTGTCCATGAATTCAACTACAGAAACCTGAGCTCCTAAACGAAGGTAAACTTGTCCAAGCTCGATTCCGATAACTCCACCACCAATGATAACTAAGTGTTTTGGAACTTCTTTTAAAGCTAATGCTTCAGTAGAAGTGATGATTCTTTCTTTATCAATTTTAATGAATGGTAAAGAAGATGGTTTTGATCCTGTAGCAATTACAGTATATTTTGCTTCGATAGTTTCTGAAGTTCCGTCAGCTTTTGCAACAGCAATGTGAGTTGCATCTACGAATGAACCTAAACCATTGAAAACAGTAATTTTATTTTTATCCATTAAGTAGTTGATTCCACCTACGGTTTGATCTACAACTGCTTGTTTGCGCGCGATCATTTTCTCCAAATTGATTTTCACATCACCAGAAACTTCGATTCCGTGATCTGCAAAATGAGCAATTTCTGCATAGTGGTGAGAAGATGATAATAATGCTTTTGAAGGAATACAACCTACGTTAAGGCAAGTTCCGCCTAATGAATTATATTTTTCTACAATAGCAGTTTTGAAACCTAATTGTGCGCAACGAATTGCTGATACATATCCGCCAGGACCTGAACCTATAATGACTACGTCAAATGAACTCATAGTTTTGTCTTTTTTATTTTAAGCGTCACAAATTTAAGGAATAAAGTTCTTTTTAAAGTTTAAATTTCAATGTTTTTTGTGTGAAATGTGGGGTTTTTATTAACCGCAAAGTACGCTAAGATCTACACAAGGTTCGTTAAGTTTTGTTTTTAATCTCGCAAAAACGCGAAGACGCAAAGTATTTTTTCAAAGTATGTCATTTCGTCGAAGGAAAGAAAACTTAGAATCTTAGTATCTCAGTCCCGAAGCTTCGGGATAGCATCTTTAAAAAGAAATCACCGTCGAATTCTTTACTTCGCTGATCATAAACATGCTTTGGGTACTTCCAATATGTTGTAACGAAGTTAATTTGGTTACTAAAAATTCTCTATACGCTTCCATGTCTTTTACTAAAACTTTTAGAATATAATCGTAATCACCGCTTACGTGATGGCATTCTAAAACTTCGTTTAATTTGATGACTTCGCTTTCGAATTTGGTTAAGAATTCTTTGGTGTGTTGAATCAATTTTAAATGACAGAAAACCACAAATCCTTTTTCGATTTTGGATTTATCGACTAAAGCCGCGTAGTTTTTTATAATGCCTTCGCGTTCCAGTTTTTTTATTCTCTCATAAACTGCTGTTACAGAAAGATTCAATTTTAGAGACAATTCTTTATTGGTCTTTTTACTATCGGTTTGGAGTAAAACGAGAAGTTTTTTATCGATTTCGTCTAGAATCATTTTGGTTGATTGTTTTTGGTTGATAGTTTATTGTTTTTGTCGAGATGAAAAAAAATCTATTTAATCCCTTTTGACGAATCAAATTTAGATTAAAAATCACATTAAAACCATATTTATAGTTTTAAAATCTAAATAATCAAAACATTATTGATTAATTATCTAATCCATTCTTTCTTTGACAAGAATTTATTTTGAAAACGAGTACCCTAGCCCTGATGGGAACGGCATCCTTTTATGGTGGGGTTCACCATAAAAGATATAGTGGACAGCAGGAAATAGCTCCTAAAAAAAATGTTTCAAGTTTCAGGTTTCAAACTCTAAACAACCTGAAACTTGAAACCTGAAATAAAAACAAAAAACTAACTATAATGAAAGACTTTAATCCAGCAGACAAAATTCAGGATTTGCAATATTTTGGTGAATTTGGCGGTGTGAATCCGTCGATTTCTGATTCTTCGACTTATACTTTTTTATCGGCGAAAACCATGTTTGATACTTTTGAAGGAAACATGGAAGGCTGTTATCTGTATTCGCGCCATTCTTCGCCAAGTAATTTGTATTTGGATCAGGCTTTGGCAGCGATGGAAGGAACGGAAACAGCCAATGTTTCGGCTTCGGGAATGGGCGCCATTACGCCTACTTTATTGCAATTGTGCGGTGCGGGCGATCACATCGTTTCGAGTCGAACGATTTATGGCGGAACTTATGCTTTTTTGAAGAATTTCACACCTCGTTTTGGTATCGAAACCACTTTTGTAGACATCACAAAATTGGACGTTGTAGAAGCTGCTATTACTTCTAAAACGAAAGTTTTATACTGCGAAACGGTTAGTAATCCTTTATTGGAAGTTGCAGATATTTCTGGATTGGCAAAAATTGCTAAAAAGCACAATTTGAAATTGGTTGTAGACAATACGTTTTCGCCATTATCAGTTTCTCCTGCAAAATTGGGTGCTGATATTGTGATTCACAGTTTGACGAAATACATCAACGGAAGTAGCGATACGGTTGGCGGCGTGACTTGCGCATCTAAAGAATTTATTAATTCTTTGAAAAATGTAAACTCTGGCGCGAGCATGCTTTTGGGGCCTACAATGGACAGTTTGCGTTCTGCAAGTGTGATGAAAAACCTGAGAACGCTTCATATTAGAATTAAACAGCACAGCCATAATGCACATTTTTTGGCCGATCAATTTGAAAAAGACGGCTTGAAAACGGTTTATCCAGGATTGAAAAGTCACCCAAGTCATGAGCTGTTCAAAACAATGATTAATCCGGAATATGGTTTTGGAGGAATGCTGACAATCGATGTTGGAACTTTAGAAAAAGCCAATGAATTAATGGAATTGATGCAAAAAAGAAATCTGGGTTATCTAGCGGTAAGTTTAGGATTTTACAAAACGTTATTTAGCGCGCCAGGAACTTCGACTTCAAGCGAGATTCCGTTAGAGGAACAAAAAGAAATGGGATTGACCGATGGGTTGATTCGTTTTTCTATTGGTTTGGATAACGATATTCAACGCACTTACGAAATGATGAAAGCTTGCATGGAAGAGCTTGGAGTTTTGAAAAAAGATTCTAAGGTTCTGAGCTACTAAGATTCTAAGTCTTTTCACTTCAGATTTAGCAGATCGGATTGATCTTTTCCTTAACAAAATAATCTGCTCAATCTGCGAGAGAAAAAATTACCCCAATAATAGGAAACATTACTCTATAAATAAATTTGCACGATTTTTTTAGTTTGTTTAATCCGCTGGAGATCTTTTCTCTAAGCGGATTTTTTTCTTTAAAATTTTAATAAAAAAGCCGTTCTAAAAATCAGAACGGCTTACAATTTATCTAGACTCAAAATGTCTAAACGACTGCCAGTATTTATCTTTATAAAGCTCATAGCTTATTTCAAAAGCTCCGCTATATTTCTTGATTAACTCATCAGCAACTTTAGCTGGTTTACGGAAGTCTTTACACGTAAAAAAGATTTCTCTTTTATTGTTTGCGGTTTCTCTTCCAACGTTTAAATAACCTTCAGAATCTGGCAAACTTGAGATGATTTCTTCTTCGATTTCGTCTAAAAGCTTGTACGTTTTTTCATCTGGCAATCCGCCGTTATCGCAATCATCAAAAGGAACTCCAACTATAAAAACCCACGGATGAGATGCTTTTTTATCCCATTCGATAATAGTCGTATTAATTAAAGCCAGAACAATTGAACCATCCTGTTTTTTGCCTTCAAAATTGGCATAACCGTCATTTTCTGTATTATGTCTTGTTCCTTCGTATTTCTCAACAAATTCTTTTTCTCTCCAAATTAAATAATCTTTTAATTTTTCGATCGGAATTAATTCTTCAGAAACATCTTCTGGCCCTATCACAACCAAATTATCAATTAAGGTAACAGAATGTAATTCTCCCAAATAATTATCCAGAAAAATATATACTCCATTGGTTACATTCGCTTTTTTCTCTTCAACAAAATGATCGTAAACAATTACCAAATCAATTTCGTCTGGGTAATCTTCATGAACACGAGGATAAAATTTTAAATTTTCTTTACTGAATTCAAAATCCTGATAAGTAATTCCTATGCCATCAATATCCGAAGCTGGTTTTAGAGCTGTGAATTTCCATCCGTTAATTTCAGGAGCGGCATTGACCAATTCTTCAATAACATAAATATTTCTGATTGCGCCGTCGGGCGTTAAGACTAATTCGGCAGTTTGATTATCGAACATTCCGGTAAGGAAATAAATTCCTTCGTGAATTTCGTCCAGCTTTGGAGCAAGTTTATCAAAAAAACCTTGGTGTATATTTTCTCCGTTTTGAACGGTTTTAAAAAAGTCTTTTTCATTTGCTAAAAACCAATTCCAGAAATCATTATAAGATTGTATTGGAGCATCATTTTGTCCCAATATTTTATCAAGAAAACTCATGTAGTAAAAAAATAAATTTAAAATTTTGCGAGAAACAAACTTAAGGAAAAGCTCTTTTAAAACTTAAGAATATTTGTATAAAAATCAAAACATTTTAAAACACTCTCAGTTCGAATGAGTTAAACTTTAAAAATTTATTTCACTCAGATTTAAAGAGATTAAGACAGATTCAAACCGATTTTTTCATATAAAATCCAAAACTAGATCTGCTACAATCATTTAAAATCTAAATGAAAATAAAAAGCCGTTTTAAGAATTTCTCAAAACGGCTTTTGTATATCTATTTTAAATCTTAACTCACAACTTGAGTATTCAATTTACTGTTTTTTCTACTATAAGTAAAGTAAATAAACAGCCCGATTAACAGCCAAACTGTGAAATAAATCCAGTTCCAAACGCTTAATTCGGCCATCATGTACAAACAACAGATTAATCCTAAAAGCGGAATCAAAGAAAGATTTTTTCTGAAAGCCCAAACTGCTAATCCAACCAAAACAAATAAGAAAATCCACATTGGAATTTTGTGTTTGAACAATTGGAAACCTGTTTCGTATTTTAATGAATCTTTAATTGGAAGGCCTTTAACAACCTCAGCATATTTCACCTCATCATCTTGATATTGGCTTAATAAATGCTCTAAATCTGAAGTTTCAGAAGTTTTATTTGTTGCATCGATGCTTTTTAAATAATTAGAAACTTTTTCAGAATCTTCCTTATCTAAAGAAGTTACAATTGATGTAGCGTCAAAAGTTTGAGCATCATTATTAATAAATGCCATTGTAGCTTTATTATTGAAAGCAAAAGCATAATACAATCCAGCAATAATTAAAAGCGGTAAAATGTATTTTGAATTGATATAAGGCGTTTTGAATTTTCCTCTCGGAATTTCAGGTTTATTTTGTAAAACTAAAACTCCTGCGCAAACCAATACAAAGGCAAATAAAGTTCCGATACTACATAAATCTGTTACCATTGTTAAGTTTAAGAATAATGCTGGAATCGCAACTACAAAACCTGTTACAATCGTTGCAAAAGAAGGTGTTTTGAATTTTGGGTGAACCGTTGAGAATTTCTTTGGCAATAAACCATCGCGGCTCATGCTCATCCAAATACGAGGCTGTCCCATTTGGAAAACCAATAAAACGCTTGCCATTGCAACAACCGCACTTACAGCGATAATTCCAGACATCCATTTTAAATCTAATTTATCGAAAACAAATGCAAGAGGATCTCCAACATTTAATTCGTGATATTTTACCATTCCTGTTAAAACCAAAGCAATGGCAATATATAAAATAGTACAAATGATAATCGCCCACATCATACCGCGCGGTAAATCACGCTGTGGATTTTTACATTCTTCTGCCGTTGTCGAGATTGCATCAAAACCAATATAAGCAAAGAAAACCGCTGATACTCCTTTTAAAACTCCTCCAACTCCATTTGGTGCAAACGGATCCCAATTAGCTGTATCTACGTAAAAAACACCAACTGCAATTACTAGCAACACCACGCAAAGTTTTACAACAACCATTAAGTTACTTGCGTTACGAGATTCTTTCATTCCTCTGTAAACCAAAGCCGTAATCAAGATAATAATGAATAAAGCTGGTATATCGGTCACAAAATGAAATGATCCAATTGTTGGTGCAGTTGTCCAAGCTGTATGCGCTTGCTGTAAAGCTGTACTTAGATTTTCGAATGATTTTCCGCCGCGCATTAAAGCCTCGGCATCTTTAAAACCGCTAGAAGCAGTTAGGTAATCCATTTGAATCCATTGTGGTAAATGAATTCCGCCACTCTGGAGAAGTCCCGTAAAATAATCACTCCACGATATGGCGACGGTTATGTTTCCAACGGCATATTCCATGATTAAAGCCCAACCGATAATCCAAGCTATAATTTCTCCAAAAGCTACATACGAATACGTGTAAGCACTTCCTGAAACTGGAACCATAGATGCAAATTCTGCGTAAGCAAAAGCTGCAAAACTACAGGCAAGAGCGGTAAAAAGGAACAAGAATATTACGGCTGGTCCTCCATCTGCACTCGCTTTTCCGATGGTACTAAAAATACCAGCACCAACAATCGCAGCAATTCCGAAAGCAGTTAAATCTTTGGTTGTAAGGTGTTTTCCTAATGCTCCATGACCATCTGCTTCATTTTTTGCAACCTGTTTCAGAATATCCTGCACTGTTTTTTTTCGGAATAAACTTGAAAATGCCATATATGTTTTTGCTATTATAAATTGATTTAATTCAGTCGTTCTGGTTTTATTTTGCAAATAATGCAAAAATTATCCTGATTTCAAATATATAAAACCATTTTGTTTTTTTGTGATTTTTTTTCTTGCCACGAAGACGCTAAGACACTAAGTTTTGTTTTCGCCACAAATTACACTAATTTCTCGAATTTTCTTTTTTGCTATTGATAACTCTAATCATTCCAGATTTTTGTTTCACGCAGATTTTGCAGATCTGAGCAGATTTTATTTTAAAAATTACAACAAATTAAATCTGTGATATCTGCCTAAATCTTTTTAAATCTGCGTGAAACAAAAAATCTTAACACTCGTCACAGTTAAATCAAATACAAATGTAACATTTCTCAAAATGAGCTTACTAATTAAGTAGCATTTAATTTTAAAGAATCATTTTTATGGAAAAAATCACGAGACGTTCTTTTGTAAATAAATTTGGGCTTGGTGTTGGAGCTTCTGTTGTCTTGACTACGCTTCCTTCTTTTATCACCGAAACAGAAAAGTTGCATCAACCTTACACTGGAAAAAAATTAAATATCGCTTTATGCGGATTAGGAAATTATGCTTCATTACTAGCTGAAGGTCTTCAGGTTTCTGAATATTGCCAGCTTACTGGAATTGTCACTGGAACACCTTCTAAAGCTGAAATATGGAAAAAGAAATACAATATTCCTGAAAAGAACATTTACAACTACGAAAATTTCGATTCAATTGTAAAAAACAAAGATATTGATTTGGTCTATGTTGTAACTCCAAACTCGCTTCATAAAGAATTTACTGTTCGCGCTGCAAAAGCAGGAAAACATGTTATTGTCGAAAAACCAATGGCCATTACTGTCGAAGATTGCGAAGAAATGATAAAAGCTTGTAACGATAATAACGTACAATTGGCAATGGGATATCGTTTGCATTACGAACCAAATCATTTAGAAATAAAACGTTTGGGACAAGAAAAAGTTTTAGGACAGGTTCGTTACATTGAAACTGGTTTAGGTTATAGCACTTATGATGTTCGTGACATTAATAAACCAGTCGATTTAAATGCACGTAAAGAATGGAGACTGACTAAAAAATGGGCAGGAGGCGGTTGTTTGATTAATTTAGGGATTTATTGCATTCAAGTTTCGCGTTATGTTTTGGGTGAAGAACCAATTTCAGTTACCGCTCAATTTGGACATGTCAATAACAAAAATATGTTTTCTCAAGTTGAGGAAAATATCACTTGGCAAATGGAATTTCCGAGCGGTGCTGTTGCTAACTGCAGCAGTTCGTGTGGTTTTGGAATTGACAGGTTTTATGCTGCTGCAGATGAAGGTTTCTTCGAAATGAGTCCTGCTGTAAGTTACGGCCCTTTTATAGGCAAAAGATCTGATGGGAAACCATTTAATTTCCCGGTGATAAATCAGCAGCAAACTCAAATGGATGAGATTTGTAAAGTGATTTTAGCCAACCAAAAACTCCCAAATCACATTACAGGCGAAGAAGGAATTAAAGATGTTAAAATCATTAATGCTATTTATAAAGCTGCTGAAACAGGGAAAAAAGTTAGTTTGAAATAGTTCCTTGCCACTAATTGCACTAATTTTCTCGAATTTTCTTTTTCACGCAGATTTAGCAGATAATGCAGATTTTATTATGGTGATAAGATTGCGCAGATTTTAAAATCAAATCTGTAAAATCTGCGTGAAACAAAAAATCTTCTTAATCCTTTTAACGTGTGGCTATATTTTTTCTCCCGCAGATTTAGCAGATAGTGTAGATTGCACTAAAGATTTGCGCAAATTTTTATAATTAAAATCCGCAAAATCCGCAAAATCTGCTTAAATCAGCAGAATCTGCGTGAAACAAAAAATAATCTGCTTAATCTGCCAAATCTGCGAGAGACAAAAAAATCTAAAATCTAAATTTTAAGACAGCTACGCAAAATACTAACAGGATGTTGTGCTTCACGACTAGTTCCATCATAAATTTGATGGCGACAGCTGGTTCCTGCAGCGGCGATTTTTACATTTTCGGCTGTGTTTCTCACTTTTGGAAATAACGTATCCTCACCCATTTGCATACTCACTTGGTAATGTTCTTTTTCATAACCGAAAGAACCCGCCATACCACAACAGCCCGAATTGTAAATCGTAACCGTATTATTTTTAGGAAGATTCAACATAGCGAAAGTTGCTTCAACAGAACTTAGAGATTTCTGATGGCAATGACCGTGAATTTTAATTTCTTTCGTTTCTTCTGAAAAAGATTCAGATGTGATTTTTCCGTCGATGATTTCTTTTTTGAAGAATTCTTCAATTGTAAAAGCGTTTCTAGATAATTTTTCTGCCGCTTCTTTATCATCCGCTAGACGGAGATATTCATCTCTAAAAGTCAAAATCGCCGAAGGTTCGATTCCGATTAAAGGTGCATTTCCTAAAACTAGATCTTTAAAAACATTTATGTTATGATTAGCAATCTTTTTGGCTTCTTCCAAAAAACCTTTTGAAAGATAGGTTCTTCCGCTTTCTTCATGATCGACCACCAAAACTTGATAACCTAATTCCGTCAATAATTCGAAAGCATCGATTCCGATATTTACATCATAATAATTCGTGAATTCGTCTACGAACAAATACAATCTTCCGTTTGGAAAATCAGTTTTTGAAGATTTATTATTAGCATACCATTTTCTAAATGTCTTTTTCGCCAATAACGGAACTTGTCTTTCTGGAGCAATTCCCATTGTTTTTTTAACCAAAGACTGATTCGAAATAAAATTCGTAATCGACGGGAATTTGCTTCCCATTTTGTTCAATTTCGCGTTGTTTGCAAAAATCTTATTTCTTGTCGAAAATCCGTTTGCTTTTTGATATTGGTATAAAAACTCCGCTTTTAAAGTTGCTACGTCCACATTACTCGGACATTCGCTTGCACAGGCTTTACAGCTTACGCACAACTCAAAAACTTCGTATAATTCTTTCTGGTCAAATTTATTTTCTTTTTCAGAATACGTTAAATATTCGCGCAACGCATTCGCTCTCGCACGCGTAGTTTCTTTTTCGTTTCTAGTCGCACGATAACTCGGACACATGGCTCCTCCTGCCGATGGCAATTTTCTGCAATCTCCAGAACCGTTGCATTTTTCGGCTGCACGCAAAATTCCTAAACTATCTGAGAAATCCTGAAACGTTTTAATATCCGGTTCAACTCTTCCTGAAACTACACGATGATTTTCGTCCATTTTCAGGGCATTTACAATCTTCCCGATATTCAAAACCGAATTTGGATCAAATGCCAATTTGATTCTTTTCAGCAATTCGTAATTCTTGTCGCCAATCATAAACGGAATAAACTCACCGCGCACGATTCCGTCACCGTGTTCACCGCTTAACGAACCTCTATATTTTTTCACCAAATGCGCTACTTCAGTCGCAATGGTTCTAAATAATTTTAGATCTGATGTTTTCTTCAAATTCAAAACTGGACGAAGGTGCAATTCTCCCGCACCAGCATGCGCGTAATAAATCGCTTCTTGTCCGTGACGCAACATCATCGCCGAAAATTCCGCGATATAATTCGGTAAATCGCTCAATTCAACCGCTGTATCTTCAATAGAATCGGCTGCTTTATCATCGCCAACAATACTTCCTAAAAGTCCGAGACCTGCTTTTCTCAGTTCGTTGGCTTTGTCAATATCATTTCCGTAGATTTTTACTTTCGCGTAAGCAAAATTATTTTGATCCAAATCAGCAATTAAAGCGTCAGCCTGTTTTTCGGCATCTTCTAAAGTATGTGATGCCACTTCAAACAACATAATCGCTTTTGGTTCTCCAACCAAAAAGAAACGGTTTTTAATGTGTTCACGATTCGTTTTCGTACAATCTAAAATCGTATCGTCGATCATTTCGCAAGTGTACAAATGATGTTTCATCGCCACCACAACCGATTCTAAAGATTCCTGAATCGTATGATAATGTCCGACAACCATGATACTATGCGGCGGAGGCAAATCGTCAACTTTCAAAGTAACTTCAGTTGTAAAAGCCAAAGTTCCTTCGCTTCCGCAAAGCAGTTTTCCAAGATTTATAGTGGGTTCATTTCCGCCAAATAATTCTGATTTCAACAGAATATCAACCGCATAACCTGTATTTCTTCTGTGAATTTCTGGTTTCGGAAACTCTTTTACGATTTCTTCCTGAGCTTCTTTTAGCGAAAGTTCATCGTAAATCGTTTTGTATATTTTATTTTCTAAAGAATCGCCTTTTGTTTTTTCAATAAATTCTTCCGAAGTCAGGTCTTTAAAAACTACTTCAGAACCGTCACTTAAGATTGCTTTTACCTCAGCAATTTTATCGCGCGTAACGCCATATCGAATCGAAGTTGTTCCAGATGAGTTATTTCCCACCATTCCGCCAATCATGGCGCGGTTTGAGGTTGATGTAATTGGGGCAAAAAATACGCCGTGAGGTTTTAAGAATAAATTCAGCTCATCGCGAATTACGCCTGGCTGAACCGTTACCGTTTTCTTTTCGGCATTGTACGAAATAATTTTTGTAAAATG
Organism: Flavobacterium sp. HJSW_4; assembly: GCF_042436695.1. Classification (NCBI taxonomy): domain Bacteria; kingdom Pseudomonadati; phylum Bacteroidota; class Flavobacteriia; order Flavobacteriales; family Flavobacteriaceae; genus Flavobacterium; species Flavobacterium sp. HJSW_4. The sequence goes on along the minus strand of NZ_JBHNPP010000019.1, from coordinate 44,673 downwards.
CTTTGACACATCAATCACCAATCCGTCTCCTACTGCTTGTCCAGCCAGCGAAGTTCCCGCAGTTCTTGGCGTAACCGACATATTATGTTCTGCCGCAAACTTAATCAGCTTGGCAATATCTTCAGTCGTTTTAGGAATCGCCACCGCATTCGGCTTAATTCGGTACACCGAAGCATCTGTAGAATAAAGCGTTTTATGAAGCTCATCGAATAAAAGTGTGCCTTCGAGACTAGCGGCTAATTGCTCTAAATGAGATTGGGTCAACATGTAAATGTGCTTTTTATAAAAATATTTCCTGAAAAAACTCAGACCACAAAGATAAAAATATCGCAAGGTAAAATGATTCTATTTTGGGAATTTATCTCACGACTTCGCTATATTTTATAAAATTCGGAAAGAATCTTGTAATGCATTCCACTTACTAAAAAGGTAATTTTAAGATTTTACTTTTTTACGCCTTATTATTATGGAAAATTTCTTTCAAGACGTCATCAACCACCTCGAAGGTTACTACAATAGCATTGTCGATCTTACTCCAAAATTTATTCTGGCCGTTTTGGTCGTTCTCGTTTCGTGGTTTGTCGCAAGCCGCGTGGGTATTTTTGCCGGAAACCGACTCAAAACTAAAATGCACGATCGCCTTTTAGCGGTTTTTATTGCTCGTTTAATTAAGTCGGTTTTGATTATTATCGGAATCTTGTTTATGTTCCGAATTATTGGTCTCGAAGGCGTTGCGCAAAGTATGCTTGCGGGCGCGGGAATTTCCGCTTTTGTAATTGGTTTTGCGCTTAAAGATATTGGCGAAAATTTCCTTGCTGGAATTCTTCTGGCTTTCAAAAGACCATTTTCTATTGGCGATATTATTGAAAGTAACGGCGTAAAAGGCGAAGTTATCAACCTCAATCTTCGCGATACCGAAGTCAAAAGCGATTCTAAAATCATTTATATTCCGAATGCGCTTCTTATAAAAAACACACTCATTAACTACAACAGCGAAGGTTTTCTGCTCCAGACTTTCACGGTCGGACTCGAATATGGCTCTGATTATAAACGCGCCATCGAACTCGTGAAAGAAATTCTAGGAAACAGCGATGACGTAACCGAAAAAGACCACGAAAATGCCGCCGTAATTACCGATGTAATTGCTGGAGGTATTATTCAACTTAATATTCGTTATTGGGTTAAAACCGCATCTACAACCGAAAATTCAGAATGTCGTTCTAAGATAATTGCTGTGGTTTTGAATAAATTGAAAGAAAATGGATTTGTGCTTAAATAAGGAACAAAGGTACAGAGGCACAAAGTGACAAAGGTTTCCATATTGTCATCCTGAACGATCCCGAAGCTTCGGGAGAAGGCTTATGAAACCAAATTGACCACAACGACTCTCCTCAATCTTGTCATTTCGAGGAACTAGAAATGATAAAAAATCTAATTAATTCTCAAACAAAAAACGATTCCTCAACAACTCTATAACACTTAAAAACGCAACCAAAAAGAGTTCCTTCAATTCCTTTAATATTCAGCCATTCTAAAACGCCTTTGTTTATAAGCTGAAACAATTCATATTCAATATAATCAGCGCTATAATTTAATTTCTGATATTCTGGATGAGATCTTATAAACTCAGAAAACTTCCATTCTGTAAACTGAATTTCATTTACTGAAATATCATATTCATAAACAATATCATCTTTCTTTACAGTACAACCGCTTCCATGAAAATGATATTCAATATCTTCAATTGAACCTACTCTTTCAAAAAAAGTAATTGAAAACGAACATGGATTTATGTCTTTTTGGTATTTATTTTTTAATAAAGCTTCGAAGCTTCTGATAAATGTAATGTAGTCGGTTAGGATTTTTTCGATCATAATATGCAATTCAAATCTAAATCGAAAAATGTTATTTTCCAAAAGACCTTCTCCAATCTTGTCATTTCGACGTAAGGAGAAATCTTCGCAAGTAGCTCGACAAAGATTGGCGATTCTCTTTGCGGAATCCCGAGTGTAATTTCTCGTTCCTCGAAATGACAAACTAGCTGGAAATTTACCTACGTTTATCTTTTCTCAAAATAACGCTTTATATTTACCTCTCAGAAGTATTTACTTCAACAAATAATATTTCCACAAGTTAAAAATACAATATTTTTCTTACTTAATATATTTTTTGATATCTTTATAGTCCTAAACACAAAGAATAAACTAATATTAACTTACCCTAATGGAGTTAGTGTGATCTTTATTAAAATCGTTAAACTTCAAGGGGTTTTATTCTCAAATTTAGGATTATGAGTCCAAACACAATTTCAAAACAAATCGAAATCAAGCTTTTGAATTTCTTCAACGACAGAATCGATCCTGTAGAAATGGCTAAAACATTAAGACAAGTAAATTTTACGCTGGCTTTATGTATTTTAAGCGAACATGAAACATTTCAAAGCGAAATCATTAAATTAAGAGACAGCTTTTACTGGTTCAATGAATTAGCAGAAACTTTAAATCCTTATTTGAAGGTAGAGTAAAAGTTTAAAAATGAAAACCCTCGACTTTAAAATCGAGGGTTTATTATCTTATTGAAACTGATAGCGTGGATTTGCACTCCGTGCCCACAAAATATATCTTTATTAACTTAATTCTGCCAATCCAATCTATACGGGCACGGATTGCAAATCCGCACTATCAGGTTTCGTATTTCTCCTTAATTGTTTTGCAAAGCAAAAATAAATACTCATGTATCATTAAGTAAGTTCTTACTTGATAGTATTTAATAATTGTTAATTAATTATTTTCTAACTCTTCACTTGACGGCAAAAACTTGTAGTCATTTTCTTTATAGGCATACAGAAAAGCTAAAAATTTTAAATATTTTTCTCTATTAAGCTGAGTAATAACATTATCTAAACTTTCAATGGCTATAATAAATCTATTTAATCCATTTTTAATATATGCTTCCTTTATATAATTAAAGCTATCGGGAGAGTCTCGTTGTTCTATCAACAGTTCAGCTTCAGCTATTAAATTCTCTCTTTCAGCTGAATCTTCAAATATATTAGCAATAATGTAAAAATCAATTTCGCTTGTAATATCCCCTAACTTATCTTTAAGAAAAATTGATTCGAAATTTTTCATAATAAATTTTAAAATTAATTCTCTGAATTCATTTAAAAGTATACCAAAATTTAAAATACTATAATATCTAAAATAAAATAATTTAGAATAAAATAAAATTTCAATTGGATTATCATTAACTTCAATTTGCTTTTGAATTAAACTAAAAAGAATTTTCAAAATTTCTTTTTGAGTTAATATTTTAAAATCGTCAATCTTTTGTGAGTTTTCAGAATTTTTAATACTATAATAATCATCTACTGACGTTTTTGGAAATGTAAAATAGTACTCACTTAATTCATTTAAAAAAGCTCCAAAATCATCATCAAAATTATCAAAGATAGTATCCAATAATTTTTTAAATTCAGTTTCAAATTTTGTTTCTCCAATATTAATTAGATTTAAGATCTCCACACTGTGTATATGACCTAATAATCCTTTCTTAATTAAATATATAACTTGCTTATATTCGCTTACATTACTGATGTTTTCAGATTTTAGAATAAAAGTTTTTATATCATCTTTAATAAAGACTTCATTCTCCTTACCATTAACATTTTCAATAATTAATTCTTCAACTTTAGAATCTTCGATTGCTTTATATAATTCAGTAAATGAAAATGATTCATTAAAAATATTATTACTTAAATAAATAGGAAAGTATCTTCTGTTACTTATGTTTTTGGAGTCAGCATTTATATCAGCGTCAGGAAATATTTTTTTTAATATAGAATAAATTATAATTTTATCTTGTTTCTCAATATCTGGATGAGTATAAATATTATTTAAATTCTTTGCTTCGAATTTTAATACATCTCCATCTCCTAGCCAAGAACTAATTCTTTTGGATGTAAAATTTCTATACATCCATTTATATTTAAACAATAACAATTTCAATTCAACATAACCTACTAATTCTAAATCAGATATATTTTTAAGAGTTTTTATGTTTATATACAATTCATTAAAAAACTTTTTTACATCTCTTCTAGATTCAAAGAAAAAAGAGGGTTTTAAATCCAACTGTGGCAAATCCATAACTTCTTCAATTTTATCATTTACAATAAGTTCATCAAAGAAGGAAATTAAATAATCATTCGCATAAAATATTTTATTTATTGATGCAATTAAAGATTTTTTATCTTCATCATTGTAAGCATTTGATTTTTCTATTATCTCAATAAGATAAATAACAAAATGATTGGGATTTTGCGCTGTTAAATTGATTTCTAAATTAAATATTTTATCTAAATAATAATTATCAATTTGAGATTGTCTAATTACATAATCTCTATCAAATCCACATATAAAAATTACATTTTTAAAATTAGCAATGTTCCTTAACACTCGTAAAACTTCTAAAATTTCATTTTTATTTAGTCTGTCAATATCATCAACAAAAACAATTATTTTTCTATCTATTTTCTCAATTATATCATTTATATCATTGTAAAAACCTTCTAATGTGTCATTATTCCCAAATAAATTTTCAGTAATTGTTTTAAAAAAATTCAAATACTTATTGTCAACTAACGCAAGCATTTCTTTTAAATAATTATCAATTGAATTTTTAGAATCTCCTGAAAATTTAGACAATTCTTTTTTTAATTGATTAAAAAAATTGTTGATTATTGACTTTTCATCTTGATGTTGCCATGCATTAAACCAAAAGGTAATGGGCTTACATTCTCCCTGAATTTCTTCTAATTTTAATTTATATTCGAGACGTTTTAAAAAGCTTGTTTTCCCTATTCCCCAAATAGAATTCATTCCAATAATAAATGAACGTTTTGGCTTTAAATTAATTACTGCTTTAATAAGTTCATCAATTACCTTTTCATTATCATTATTATTTTTATTATCAAATGGTATGTCTTCGATTAAAAAAGATTCAAAATTCTTTTCATTATTTTCAAGAATTTCCGAAAACCAAAAACTTAATTTATCGTATAATTTCCAGTTTTTAAAAAATAAATTTCTAGTAAGCAATAAGATTGATAGAATTCCAATTAATAAAATAATATCTGAATAAAATAGGTTAAATTTTAAATTGAAATATGAAAAAAACAAAAGATCATGCTCATTAATTCTTAAAAAAAGATAAATTATCGATATAAAAAATATAATAAAATTGTTCTTCCTTGCAAGTTGATAGTTTTTTATTATAAACCATAAATAACGAATCACAATTACTATCAAAAATATTATAAACGCAATTTGGAAATAAATATCTTTTACATTACTATGTTTAATAAAACTATTTTCTGCTAAAAAAACAGAAATCTTATCTTGAAATATTAAAGTTATTGCCACACTAATTATCCAATAAAAAATAATTGATAAATTATTTTTGAGCATAATTAAGGACTTTTTAAATAGTATTAGAGTCATTGAAAAAAGAATTGACGATTGATTGAATTTTGATTAAATTGATTAATTTATTACGGATTTTATTAAATATTCTAAACAAAACATTCAAAACAATTAATAACTTAGATCTATTTAATAATTTCATTTTTGGATAGATTTCAAACTTTTATTAGGTGAAAATATGAATTAATAAAAACAAAAAAACCGATAGCGCGGATTTGAAATCCATGCCCGCACTCATATTTTAGCTTTGTTTTATAGATCTATTAAACATCTACTCCTTCCCCCAAATCCTAGTATTCAAATCCAGTTCATGAACAATGTTATGCATAAACTGAACGATCGAAAGATCATCCGTAAGTAAATCAGGAACCAAAAGCGAAGAATGAATCGGCGGTTCAAAATAATTGTGAGATAATGGAAAAGCGATATACATTTTAGAATGAATAAACGAGATTGAAATTGTTCCTCTTGATTTGTTGTTTAACATCAGAATTCTTTCCATCATCGCTGGCGTTAAAATATAACGCGCTTCAATTTGGTTTCTCGAATAGGTTACAAACTTATCATCAAACTCAGTATTTTCGAGCTGTACAACTTCTGCGTTTCCAAAACTGAAAACGTTTTTAGAAAACCACGCTCCAAAACTAGCACTCAAACTTTTAGGACGGACAACCGTCGAAACTTCAAAATTTTTATTGAAATCTGCTACAAAAACAATTCCTTTAAAAAGTGTGTGCCATGTTGTTTTTGTTCCATTTTTTGTTTCGGTTTCGGTTTTATATTCAGCATGGACTTCTGCAAACCAATAAGACGTTTTATCGGCTGTTCCAGTTATTAAATCCTGCGTTTTATAGCGATCTGGATAAGTTGTAAAAAGTTCAGAATCTATAAACTCTTCCTCTGAAAGTCCGCTTTGCGGTGTAAAAATGAAACTTTCATTAATCGTTTTTAATGCAGATCCTACAACATTGGTTTTATAAATTGCTTTGTATTTTTTTGCTTCGCCGTTAACCTTACTATATTTAACAATGCCTATAACAAAAGCAGCTACACCTCCATAAAATCCTAGAGTTGGAAATTCAATTATTAACCCAAAAATAAAAATAACTGCTGCGACACCAAATATAATGTAGCAGCTTTTGTATGTTTCTGATATATTTTTTCGATCAACTTCTAAGCTATTCAGTATTCCCTGCAAGTTTGCTTTCGAATTTATTTCTGAATCCATTAATTATTGAATAATTCTTTTGCACTAATATTTTTACGCTCTTCTTCTGGAGTTTCCAATACATCAATTTTAGTATAACCCAACATTCCTGTAAACAAATTACCAGGAAACATCATAATTGCGTTATTATAATCAGTCACTACTGCATTGTAGGTCCTTCTCGCAGCCGCAATTTGTTCTTCGCTTTCTGTCCAAGTCGTTTGTAAGTTCAAGAAATTGGCATTGGCTTTCAAATCTGGATAATTTTCAACTGTTACCATTAAACCTTTTACAGTAGAACTTAATTCAGTATCTAAACTCGCTTTTTCTTCATCAGTCAAATTCCCAGAAGTTGCTCTTGAACGAAGCTCTACGATTTTAGTTAAAGTGCTTTGTTCGTAATTGGTGTATTGTTTTACAACTTCAACAAGATTCGGAATCAAATCGAAACGTTTTTTCAACATCACATCAATAGCCGAAAAAGCATTCGTAACCTGATTTCTTTTTCCAATAAGTGAATTGTATATAATAATTCCGACAACAAAAACAAAGACAAAAAGTCCTATAATAACTAACATATTTTTTATTTTTTTTAATTGATTATGGGCAAATATATAGAAAAAACGATAAGTTTAAGTTTTATTTTTTAAGATTTCTACTACGAATTATTATTCGTTAAAAATAACAACCAAAAATAAAAATTGTATAAAATCTATAGCTTTATATCCGAAATAATCCCATTTTAGCGTTATCAATAAACTGACTATTAAAAACCATCATTTTAAATGAATAAAAATATAACCGCACTCTATAATATTGCTCAAAAAGAAACCCGAAAAATATTGGGTTTAATGTCTGGAACTTCACTCGACGGACTTGATATTGCTTTGTGTGCGATTTCTGGTTCTGGTGAAAACACAGAGGTAAAAATCCTAGAATTTGAAACCATTTCTTATTCTGAAGACATTAAAAACGAAATCAGAAAAGTATTTGCACAGAGAACTATCGATTTTCAGCATTTGGCTTTATTAAATGAGTGGATTGGAATATTGCACAGCGGCATGATTAACGATTGTTTGAAAAAATGGAATATTTCGTCAAGCGAAGTGGATCTTATTGCTTCACACGGACAAACGGTTTTACACGCTCCGAAGTTTTTGCATCAGCAGGAAAAATTTCCTAACGCGACTTTGCAAATTGGAGATGGCGATCATATTGCGGTAAAAACGGGAATCATTACACTTTCAGATTTCAGACAAAAACACGTTGCGGCTGGTGGCGAAGGCGCTCCGTTAGCGGTTTACGGCGATTATTTGTTATTTGGAAAAAAAGGCGAAAACCGAATTATGCTCAACATGGGCGGAATCGGAAATTATACCTATCTCCCAGCCTCTCTAAACGCCGAGGAAGTTTTTGTAACCGATACTGGAACTGCAAATACCTTAATCGACATTTTTACCAAACATTATTTCCCTGAAAAAAATTACGATAAAGATGCAGAAATTGCACAACAAGGAACTGTAAATCAAGAACTTTTAAACGAACTTAAAAATGATGATTTCTTTCAAAAAAGCTTCCCAAAATCGATTGGACAAGAGTTGTTTAATTTCGATTTTGTGCAATCGGCTTTGGTAAAATTGAATTTAGAAAACATTTCGGCATCAGATTTGCTGGCGACTTTAACACGTTTAAGTGCAGAAACGATTGCAGAAGCAATTTATTTCACCATAAAAAATACTCCGATTCCTGCAGAAGAATTTCATATTTATATGTCTGGCGGCGGAACGAATAATCCGCTGTTGATAAAATGGTTAAAGGAATTATTGCCTTGTCAATTTCACACCAGCGATGATTTGGGCATTTTAAGCGATGCGAAAGAAGCTGTTTTATTTGCGCTTTTAGCCAATGAAACCGTTTCTGGAGGCGATTATAATTTCGGAAACAGTAAAGGAATTCCATCGGTAACAATGGGAAAGATTTCGTTTCCCGATTAAGAAAAGTTGCCTCGAATTACTCGAATTTTCACGAATTATTTTTTAAAAGAATAATTAAGAACAAAAATTAGTGCAATTAGTGTAATTCGTGGCAAAAACAAACTATTTTTGATTCCTGTTAAAAAACATTGAAATGCATAAAAATCAGCGCTTAATATTCTTTCTTTTATTTTCATTTTTCATTACTTCGATTTCTAATGCACAAGAAAATAATATGCATCCTAAAAACGAATTCAGAGGTGTCTGGATTGCTACGGTTGTAAACATTGACTGGCCGAAAACAAGTACGGATAATGTGGAGAAAGAAAAAGCTGATTATCTTGAAATTTTAGAGGCTTATAAAAAACTGAATTACAATGCCGTAATTGTTCAAGTTAGAAGCGTTGGCGATGCCATTTATCCTTCAGAATTTGCGCCTTGGTCTCGATTTTTGACTGGAAAAGAAGGTGTAGCGCCAAACCCGTATTACGATACATTGGCTTGGATGATTGAACAGGCTCATAACAGAGGTTTTGAATTTCATGCTTGGCTGAATCCTTATCGCGCAACTTTCGATTTAAATAAAAATCTTTTAAGTCCAAATCACGATCTTTTTAAACATCCAGAATGGATGATCGAATATGGCGGAAAATACTATTATGACCCCGCTCTTCCTGAAGTTCAAGCGCATTTAACTAAAGTCGTAAAAGAAGTAGTTGACAAATATGACATCGACGCGATTCATTTTGACGATTATTTTTATCCTTATGCTGTTCCAGGAAAAACATTTAACGACAATGCTTCATACCAAAAATATGGCTCAGGTTTAAGCCGTGCAGATTGGCGACGTGCGAATGTGAGCAACTTTGTACATGCTATTTCAAATACTATTAAAGAAAGCAAACCGTGGGTTCAATTCGGAATCAGTCCGTTTGGGGTTTGGCGAAATAAATCTCAAGATCCGAAAGGTTCTGAAACGCAGTCGACTTCAAATTACGACGATTTATACGCAGATCCTGTTTTATGGATGGATCAAAAATGGATCGATTATATTCTTCCTCAATTGTATTGGAGCATGAATAATCCAAGAGCTTCTTATTCTAAATTGGTAAAATGGTGGTCTGAAAACTCGAACAATACAGCCATTTATATTGGTCACGCTACTTACAAAATTAGAGCTGACGGAGATAAAAACTGGAATTATATGACTGAAATTCCAACGCAAATTGATTATTTAAGAACTTTCAAAAATGTTTCTGGAAGTGCTTATTTCAGTTCAAAATGGTTTATGGGCAAAAACTTTGATGTTGTTCGTCATTTAGAAGAAAATCAATATAAATATCCTGCGCTTCCTGCAGCAGTTCCTAATTTAAAGCATGTCATTATTGATACTCCAAAAGTACTGGAATACAATAAAGACAGCATTAAATACAACTTTACATTCAAAAGTCCGCTAAATACAAAAGTCCGTTATATGGTGGTTTATGGAGGCGAACATATTTCTAAAATCGATATTAATGACGCGACAAAAATCATCGAAAAAGTAACGATTAAAGAAGTTGACGGAAAAATCAATTTCGCAATAGCGGCCGGAAAACTTAATCTTTACAAAGCCTGCGCAGTAACTTTTATTGATTATTATGCCAACGAAAGTTCTCCAACTGCAATAGATTTAAAAAAGCCATTAAAAAACTATATACCAGCTCAACCAAATGAAAACAGATAATAAACCTTGGTTTTGGATTCCGCTTCTTAACTTCGCTTCTGGATTGCCTTATGCTATAATTATCTCCGTTTCTGTAATTATGTATAAAAATCTAGGAATTTCTAATGAAGATATTGGTGTCTACACCAGTTTACTTTATCTGCCTTGGGTTATTAAACCGCTTTGGAGTCCGCTTATTGAATTAATCGGAACCAAAAGAAAATGGTTTTTATTAATGCAATTAATCATTTCAATTGCCTTTTTGCTGGTCGGGTTTACGATTCCGACAAATGGATTTTTTATCATGACACTTTCCATATTTTGGGTTGCGGCTTTTGCTTCGGCTTCAAATGATATTGCTAGCGATGGCTTTTATTTATTGGTTTTACCAGAAGACAAACAATCTTTTTTTATTGGTATTAGAAGTACTTTTTACAGACTTTCAATGTTAGCAGGAAATGGTTTAGTTGTGCTTTTTGCAGGTTATTTAGAACATAAATTTGGAGACAACACCAAAGCTTGGTCTTATACCATGATTTGTGTTGGTTTGTTAATGACTTTCATTACGGTTTATAATTTTATTTTCACACCGAAGAATGAAATCAATACTGCTGCAAATAAAGAAACTGTTCAGCATCAGGGTTTTGGAACAATTTTCGTTAGTTTCTTCAAGAAAAAACAAATCGGCTTGATTCTAACTTTTATTTTGGTTTTCAGATTAGGAGAATCTCAATTACTTAAAATGTTAAGTCCTTTTTTATTAGATTCTAAAGAATTAGGCGGAATGGGATTAGATACCGAAGCCGTTGGAATCATTTACGGAACTTGCGGTGTTGCAGCCTTAACGATCGGAGGTATTTTAGGTGGAATTGCCATCTCAAAACAAGGATTGACGAAATGGATGTTTCCGATGTTTTTAGCAATGCACCTTCCAATTTTAGGATTTATATTATTGGCTTTCTTCCATCCTACATCAATTTATTATATTTATGCCATTGTAATTGTGGAACAATTCGGTTACGGTTTTGGCTTTACTGCCTTTATGATGTATTTAATTCATGTAGCCGAAGGAGAATCAAAAACAGCACATTATGCACTGGCAACTGGTTTTATGGCATTAGGAATGATGCTTCCAGGAATGTTAAGCGGATTTATACAAAAATATTTAGGCTATCAAAACTTCTTTATTTGGGTTTTCTTAGCTACAATTCCAGGTCTTATTTTATCACGTTTTTTAATTTTCCCGAAAGATTTTGGGAAAAAATCAGAAGAAGTTTAACCCCAAATCAAACTTTAACCTATGGAAATCAATGAAAATTTGCAAAACGAACGCAATCTGAAAGGATCTGAGTTCGAAAAAAATGGAAACCTTGAAAAAGCGATTGAGTTGTATGAAGAAAATGTTGCAGAAGGCTTTAAAGGAAATCATCCTTACGATCGATTAGCAACGATCTACAAAAACGAAAACGATCTGGACAATGAAATCCGCGTTTTAGAAAAAGCAATTGTGGTTTACGAAATTATCACCATTGAAGACCGTTTAGAAGGACTGCCAAAACTTTTCCGTTTCAAAAACAGATTGGAAAAAGCAATTGAAACCAAAAAACAATTGGCCAAACAAAAGAAAGCAAAGTTGAAATAAAACTTTTTTAACACATAGAAACATAGTTTTTTTATGTGTGAAAAGAATAAAAAAAGAGAAACTCGTTTCTCAACACATAGCTATGTTTATTTAAACAAAGTGAAACGCCTTTTTCAAGAACTAAAAGCTATGTTTCTATGTGTTAAAAAATCAACGATACTAATTAAAACCTTTTAAATCATGACTTTAAAAAGAACAAATTCAGACGATATCGATTTTATCAATCTGGTTGTTTTATTAGATCAAGATTTAGCGATTAGAGATGGCGAAGATCATGCGTTTTACAATCAGTTTAATAAAACCGATAAAATAAAACACACGATTGTTTATTACGAAAATGGAATTCCTGTTGGTTGTGGCGCTTTTCGCGAAAAAGAACCAGGAACAACAGAAATTAAACGAATGTATGTTCATCCGGAACATCGTAAAAAAGGAATTGCATCGGCGGTTTTAAACGAATTGGAAATCTGGGCAAAAGAAGTCGGTTATACTTATACGATTCTCGAAACTGGAAAAAATCAGCCCGAAGCCATCAACTTATATCAAAAATTAAATTACACTATCATTCCAAATTATCCGCCCTACGAGGAAATGGAAAATAGTGTTTGCATGAAAAAGACTTTATAATAATGAAAATCACAGCCGAAGCATTACGACAAAAAATAGGACAATTTTTCTTTCCAGCAGTATTTATCAATGATACTGAAGAAAATATTCAGGAAACCGAACGCCTTATTAGGGAACACAATATTGGCGGATTGACTTTTTTTCATAGTCGTGCTAGCGCTGCAACGAATTACGAAAGCAAGAAGAAAGTGGTTTTCAACGATGACAGCTACGAAAAAATTAAAGCATTAATTGCTCGTTATCAAAAAGCAGCTTCTACTCCACTTTTAATTAGTATTGACGCAGAATGGGGTTTGGCAATGCGTATCGAAAAAACACCACAATATCCTTATGCAATTACGCTTGGCGCTTTACCAGAAAATAAATCTGATTTAGTTTACGAAGTTGGAAAACAAATTGGTTTAGATTTAAAAGCGGCTGGAATTCAGTATAATTTATCGCCTTTGGCAGACATCAATAACAATCCGAACAATCCTGTAATTGGGTATCGCTCTTTTGGTGAAAACAAAGAAAAAGTAGCTGATTTTTCGATTGAATATTTAAAAGGAATGTCGGAAGTTGGCGTTTTAGGCTGTTTGAAACATTTTCCAGGACATGGAAATACCAATGTAGATTCGCATTTAGGATTACCAGTTTTAAAGGAAACTTTAGAAGAATTATTAGAAAACGAATTATACCCATTCATAAAAGGAATCGAAAACAATGTCGATTCGATTATGATTGGACATTTGGCCGTTCCGAGTTTAAATGACGGAAAAGATACTTCGGCAACTTTATCAAAAGCGGTTATTCAAGATCTTTTGCGCGATAAATTGGGTTACGACGGTTTAGTAATTTCTGATGCTTTAAATATGCACAGTGTTTCGAAATTATATGAAACAAAAGGACAATTAGAATGGGAAGCTTTCAACGCTGGAAACGACGTTTTATGTTTCGCCGAAAATGTTCCAGAAGGAATTGAAGCAATTTATAAAAATGCATCTCCAGACCGCATATTTGAAAGTTACAACAGAATAATGAAAGCCAAAGAAAAAGCAGGAATTCTTTCTGGAAACACAGCTGTTTCGGGCGAATTACATTTCGAAAAAACATCTGAATTAAATTTTGAAATTGCTCAAAATGCAATTACGAAAATCATCGATAACGGAATTTCAGATTTAGCTTTAGAAGCTCACAAAAACAACAAATTAGCCAAACTCAGTTTATATAAAAATACTGAAAATACATTCTTTAAAACTTTAAATACAAAATTACCTTCACCAGAATTTGCTTTCGAAAGTTTAGAAGCTTCCGATATTTCATCAATTAAAAATGAATTAGAAAATTTCGAAACGATCATCATTTCATTATTTGTTCCGAAAGCAAAACCTTTGAATAATTTTGAAGTAAACGATGAAGTTTTTGAACTAATTTCTAATCTTCTTCAAACAAAAAAATGTATTATTTACGTTTTCGGAAATCCATATGTTTTACCGCTAATTCCAAATCTGAAAAAGGCTTTTGGATTAATTCAGGCGTATCAGGATTTTGAAGAATTTCAAAAAACAGCAGGAATTCAATTTTTTGAAAAAAATAGTTTCAATGGCGTTTTACCCGTAAATATTGATATTCAATAAATTACAATTTAGAATAGTCAAAATTTATCAACTTATAAATTTTTATAATCACATCTTATTGTAAGTACCTGTACTTATGCCCTACTTTTGCACCAGAAATAAATTTTTAACGTAAAACGAATATTATGTCTTTAGTAGGAAAAAAATTCCCAAGTATTGCAGTAGATGCTATCTCAGAAATGGGTGACAATTTGAAAATCAACATTTTTGAAGAAGCAGTAAACAACAATAAAAAAGTACTTTTATTTTGGTACCCAAAAGATTTTACTTTTGTATGTCCAACTGAATTACACGCCTTTCAAGCTGCATTACCAGAATTCGAAAAAAGAAATACTATCGTAATTGGTGCTTCTTGCGATACTAACGAAGTTCACTTTGCTTGGTTAAATACTCCAAAAAACAATGGTGGAATCGAAGGTGTTACTTACCCAATCTTAGCTGATACAAACCGTAACTTAGCTAACATTTTAGGTATTTTGGATATCGAATCTACAAGCTATAGCGAAGATACTGATTCAGTTATCATCGAAGGTTCAAACGTAACTTACAGAGCTACTTACCTTATTGACGAGACTGGAAAAATCTTCCACGAAAGTGTAAACGATATGCCATTAGGACGTAACGTAAACGAATACTTAAGAATGGTTGACGCTTACACGCACATCCAAACTAAAGGTGAAGTTTGTCCTGCAAACTGGGAAGCTGGTAAAGAAGCAATGTCTGCTGACAGAATCAGTACTGCTGAATACTTAAGCGCTAATTAAGCTGCTAAGATACTAAGGTTCTAAGTTGCTAAGTTTTTCAACTTAACTTTTGAATCTTAGATACAATTCTACAATAAAAGTCAAGAGATTCTAAGATTACACTTAGATCTTAGAATCTCAACGACTTAAAAAATCTATCAAAAAAATCCACACAAAGTTATTCGGTTCGAGGGCAAACTTAGCATCTTAGAACCTTGGCAACTTAGTGTCTTAAAAATAAAATTATGTTAATCGACTTAAACGAAGATACGTTAGCAGATTTAGTTGCTAAAAACGAAAAAGTAGTAGTACAATATTCAGCTTCATGGTGTGGAAATTGCCGTATTATGAAACCAAAATTCAAAAAATTAGCAACAGAAAATGAAGCTATCACTTTTGTTTTGGTTGATGCAGAAAATTCTCCAGAATCAAGAAAATTAGCAAACGTAAGCAACTTGCCTACTTTCGCTACTTTCGTAAACGGACAACTAGTTGGCGAAACGCAAACTAACAAACAAGAAGTTTTAATCGATCTTGTAAACGCAATTGCGTAATTCATAATTAAAACTCCACAACATGAAATTACCAGTAATCAAACATTTAACACAATTCATCGAAGAAAACGATCAAGATTACATCATTGAAACGATCGAAGTTCTAGAAGCGATGACTGAAATTTCTTCTCTTAAAGACGAAGAATTGGATGTAATCGGCGAATTGATTTCAAATATGTACGGCGCCCTTGAAGTTCAGAAATTAGTAGCTCAAGGAACTGATAAAAAAGAAGCTTTAAATACGTTCATGAAACGTGTTTTAGGTTCTATCGATAAATAATCGAGCCTCTTTTTTCAAGAAAAAAACAAAAAACATGACTGAGAAAGCGTTTCTATATTTTAGGGACGCTTTTTTTAGTTTCCAGTCGCAGTCGCAGTTTCCAATCTGTGCCTTAATCTTCACGCAATGTCAGGCTGAGCGGAGTCGAAGACCACGCAAAGAAAATCGACAAAGATTTTGTATTCAAGTAACGGAGCTACTTACGCGGGCTTCGACTCCGCTCAGCCTGACAAAAAGAGTAAAATTTGATAGAATTCAAATAAAATCTGCGCAAAAAGAACCTTCAACAATATTCTCCAAAAACAAAAGTTATTATTAAAAATAAACTACAAATTCGTGAATTTGTGGCCATCCTAAAACCATCCTTAATCTCTCCTTAAACCGTTAACAAATACTTTTAGATTCAAATATTAATCCTTACTTTTGAACCTCATTAATTTTAAACAAAAATCATGGCATCTATCACATTAGGAGGAAATCCAGTTCATACATCAGGCGAATTGCCAGCAGTTGGATCACAATTAGCTGACTTCAAATTAGTTCAAAACGATTTATCAGTTGCTTCATTAAGCACTTTCGCTGGAAAAAAATTAGTCTTAAATATCTTCCCAAGTGTTGATACAGGAACTTGCGCAACATCTGTTAGAACTTTCAACGCAAGTGCAAGCGAATTAGAAAACACAACTGTTTTATGTATTTCTAGAGATTTACCTTTCGCTCAAAAACGTTTTTGTGGTGCTGAAGGTTTAGAAAATGTAGTAAACTTATCAGATTTTCAAACTGGGGCTTTTGGTAAAGCAAACGGATTAGAAATCGTTGACGGACCTTTAGCAGGTTTACACTCAAGAGCAATCATTGTTGTTGATGCAGACGGAAAAGTTCTTCACACAGAACAAGTTGCAGAAATTGCAAATGAACCAAATTACGAAGCAGCTTTAGCAGCACTATAATATTTTCCTCTAAAATGGAGTTTCAAAAAGACAATACTTTTGTTACAGGTCGTTTAAAAAGCGTTACTTATGCTTTTAAAGGAGCTGTAAAATTAATAAAAACAGAACACAGCGTTATGGTTCAATTCTCATTGGGAATTATCATGACTATTGCTGGATTCTATTTTCACATTTCACAAACCGAATGGCTATGTCAAACCTTAGCCATTGGTTTAGTTTTAGCTGTTGAGGGATTAAATACGGCAGTTGAAAAAATTGCTGATTTTATTCATCCCGATTTCAGCAGACGAATCGGTTTTATTAAAGATATTGCTGCAGGGGCAGTATTTTTTGCTGCAATGACTGCAATAGCAATAGGCTTGATTATTTATATTCCAAAATTTATTTAGGCAAAGGAAAACGCAAGAATGGCAAAAAATAAAAAAGAAACTGTAGATAAAAAAAACGACAAACAAGAAGGAAATAAAAGATCATTTAAGATGTCCAAACAGCAAAAATTTGTTCTAGGATGTCTTTTGGTTCTTTTTTCTATTGCACTATTAGTCGCATTTATTTCTTTTTACGTTAATGGACAATGGCAAAATGATCAAAGTGTTGTAAATCAACTTGGAGATCGTACCGAAGTGGCTGAGAATTGGCTTGGAAAATTCGGAGCTTATCTTGCCGATTTGATTATCTACAGAGGTTTCGGACTTGCTTCTTTCATTTTCGTACGTTTATTTTTCCTTACCGGAATGTTTTTAGCATTGGAACTTTCGACTCAAAAACTAAAAAATACTTGGTTCTGGGATATTTTTGCCATTATTATCGTTTCTGTATTATTTGGTTTCTTTGCTACTTCTGCACCAGAATTAGGAGGAACAATTGGTTATGAATTAAATTTATTCTTGCAAGATTATATCGGAAAAACAGGCACTTTGCTTACACTGCTTTTTGGTTTAATTGTATACTTGATTTTCAAAATCAAATTATCTCCAGAAAAAATTCAGTCGTATTTTGATTCGACTAAAAAAGAATTCAAATCAGAATTGGAGACTTTAAAACCTGCTGTTCAGCAACCTGAAAGTGCTTATAATTTAGAAGAGTTTTCTATTAAAGAAGAAGCAGATGAAGAAAATGATCCTGAATTGGATAATATTCATCTTAAAACTGTCGATTCTCAATTCGAAATCAATAAAGAAGCTTTAAAACCGACTATTTCTCATTCTTCAGAAATTGAGTTAACTCCGACTTTAAAGCCAATTCAACCGCCTACACAAATTACAGCTACGCCAGAGGAAGCATTTGTAATAGAAAAATCGGAAGAAGAGGACATTATCGAAGAAAACTTAGCTTCTCGCCTAGTTGCCGATTTCGGATTATTTGATCCAACTTTAGATTTATCTAATTATAAATTCCCAACCATCGATTTATTAAAAGAATATTCGACTGGCGGAATTACAATTAACCAAGAAGAATTAGAAGAAAATAAAAATAGAATTGTAGACACACTTCGCAACTACAAAATTGAAATTGCACAAATTAAAGCAACCGTTGGACCATCGGTTACTTTATATGAAATTGTGCCAGAAGCGGGAATTAGAATTTCTAAAATTAAGAGTTTAGAAGACGATATCGCTTTATCATTATCAGCATTAGGAATTCGTATTATTGCGCCAATTCCAGGAAAAGGTACTATCGGTATTGAGGTTCCGAACAAAAACCCAACTATGGTTTCTATGAAAAGCGTTATTGGAGCGGCGAAGTTCCAAGAAGCTGAAATGGAATTACCAATTGCTTTAGGAAAAACTATTTCTAACGAAACTTTTGTTGTCGATTTAGCCAAAATGCCTCACTTATTGATGGCGGGTGCAACTGGACAAGGAAAATCTGTTGGATTGAATGCGGTTTTAACTTCGCTTTTATATAAAAAACATCCGGCAGAAGTAAAATTTGTTTTGGTTGACCCGAAAAAAGTGGAGCTTACGCTTTTCAACAAAATTGAAAGACATTATTTAGCCAAACTCCCTGACACAGAGGATGCTATTATTACAGATAATGCGAAAGTTGTCAACACTTTAAACTCACTTTGTGTGGAAATGGATAATCGTTATTCTTTATTAAAAGATGCGATGGTTCGTAATATTAAAGAATACAACGAAAAATTTAAGTCTAGAAAATTAAATCCAGAAGCAGGGCACCGATTTTTACCATATATTGTTTTGGTTGTCGATGAGTTTGCTGATTTAATTATGACTGCAGGAAAAGAAGTTGAAGTTCCGATTGCTCGTCTGGCTCAGTTAGCACGTGCCATTGGTATTCACTTGATTATTGCAACGCAAAGACCTTCTGTAAACGTAATTACAGGTTTAATTAAAGCCAATTTCCCTGCCAGAATTGCCTTTAGAGTAACTTCTAAAATTGACTCAAGAACAATTTTGGATACTCAAGGTGCAGATCAATTGATTGGACGAGGAGATTTATTATACACCAATGGAAACGATGTAATTCGTGTTCAATGTGCTTTCATTGACACGCCTGAAGTCGAAAAAATTACCGATTTTATCGGCGGACAAAAAGCATATGCTACAGCTTATTTGCTTCCAGAGTTCGTTGGAGAAGAAAGTGGCATTAATCTTGATATAGATATTTCCGAAAGAGATACTTTATTTAGAGAAGCGGCAGAGATAATTGTCAATGCCCAACAGGGTTCTGCTTCTTTATTGCAACGAAAATTAAAATTAGGATACAACAGAGCCGGTCGTTTGATCGATCAGCTGGAAGCAGCAGGAATTGTTGGTCCGTTTGAAGGCAGTAAAGCGCGCAGCGTAAACATCTTAGATTTAAATGCTCTTGATCAATTTTTTAATAATGAACAAAATTAATCCAATCATGAAAGCAAAAATTCAAGAAATCAACAACAATTCTATCACAAACATGACTAAAAAGTGTTTTCAAATGGCAGTTATATTGCTTTTGAGCTTCACTTCTATTCAGGCTCAGGATAAAAAAGCGAAAGATTTATTGAACGAAGTTACTTCTAAAATAAAAAGCTACGACAATATTGTTATCGACTTTAAATATTCTTTGAATAATGCCAAAGAAAACATCAACCAGGACAGTAAAGGAAATGTAACTATGAAAGGAAATCAATATGTTTTGAATTTCATGGGCGTTACTAAAATTTTCGACGGTCAAAAAACATACACTATTGTTCCTGAAGACGAAGAAGTTACTATTTCTAAAGTAAACGAGAAAGATGATAATGCTATCACTCCTTCTAAAATGCTTACTTTCTTCAATTCTGGATACAAATACAACATGGACATTGTTCAGAATGTAAAAGGAAGAAAGATTCAATACATCAAATTAGTTCCTACAAGCGGAAAAGACCAAAGAAAAGAAATTTTGTTAGGCATTGACGTTCAGACAAAACACATTTATAATTTGATTGAAACTGGAAAAAACGGAACAAAAACAACTTTAACCGTTAATTCTTTTAAAACCAATCAACCATTATCAAAAAATCAATTTACCTTTGTAGCGAGTAAATACCCGAAATACTACATCAATAAATTAGATTAATCAGAAGGTTGAAAATACTAGACAAATACTTATTAAAAACATTCTTATTTACATTTACTACGGTATTTGTAATCTTATTTTTCATATTCATACTTCAAACAGTATGGCTATTTATTTCAGAACTAGCAGGTAAAGATCTCGACTTAATATTGGTCGTGAAATTCCTGCTTTTTTCTATGCCACGAATTATACCGCTGGTTTTACCGCTGTCGGTACTATTAGCATCAATTATGACTTTCGGAAATCTTGCCGAAAATTACGAGTTCGCGGCGATGAAATCTTCAGGAATTTCACTGCAAAGAGCAATGAGGGTGCTGATTATTTTTATTTTCGTTTTGAGTATTGTTGCGTTTTGGTTTGCAAACAATGTTATTCCGTATGCTGAATATAAATTTGTGAACTTTAGAAAGAACATCGCACAAGCAAAGCCAGCAATGGCTATTGCCGAAGGACAGTTTAACGATGTTGGTACTTATAATATTAAAGTAAACAAAAAATCTGGCGAAAACGGTAATCACCTAACTGGCGTTACTATTCACGAAAAGTCGAATAGTATGGGTGAAAACAAAACCGTTATTAAATCGAAAACTGGAGAATTAATTAGTAATGAGAAATCTAGTATTTTAAAACTAGTTTTAAATGATGGTTATTACTATCAGGATGTTACGCCTAAAAAATATGAAGATCGTGCAAAAATGCCTTTCATAAAAGGAAAATTTAAAACACAGATCATCAATATCGATTTATCTGAACTTAACAAAGTAGACGACAGCAAAGAAAGTATTGCTGGAACAAATGCAATGCTGAATGTTAATGAGTTGCGTTACACTCTAGACTCATTGAGCAAAAATTTAGATAACGAAATTGTTTCTTTTTCTGAAAACATAAATCAGCGAGTTGGAATTAAAAGATTTGCCAATTCACAAAAAAGCATCAAGAAAAAACCGCTTCCTAATGATGTATTATCTATTTATTCTAACAAAGATAAAGTAGATATTTTAAAAATGGCTGGAAGCAATATTACTAGCAACATCTATTCTATAGAAACTACTCAGAAGGACTTAAAAGACAAACAGCGAGAAATCAACAAACATTATAATGCTTTATACGAGAAATTCGTTATCGCTTTTGCTTGTTTCTTAATGTTTTTTATTGGAGCTCCACTTGGTGCTATTATTAGAAAAGGAGGACTTGGCCTTCCTATTGTATTCGCAGTTTTAATCTTTATCACTTTCCATTTCATCAATACATTCGGAAAAAGAGTTTCACAGGAAGGAGGCATGAGTCCCTTTATAGGATCATGGATGTCGTCTTTTATCCTCTCTCCTCTTGCAATATTATTGACTTATCGCGCCACAAATGACAATGGTTTAATTAATTTTGATGCGATTACAACTCCGATTTCACAACTATTTCAGAAAATTTCTGAGCGGTTCTTACCTGCTCAAAAGCAAAAATAATTATGTCAACAACAAAAATACAACTGAATACCATTGAAGAAGCTATAGAAGACATTCGTCAAGGTAAAGTAATCATTGTAGTCGATGATGAAGATCGCGAAAATGAAGGTGATTTTTTGGCTGCTGCCGAAAAAGTAACGCCAGAAATGATCAACTTTATGGCTACTCATGGGCGCGGATTAATCTGTACGCCACTTACAGAAAGCCGTTGCAAGGAGCTTGATCTTCGCGCGATGGTAACTAACAATACAGATCATATGGAAACTGCTTTTACAGTTTCTGTTGATTTAAAAGGACACGGCGTTACCACTGGTATTTCTGCCGCTGACAGATCTAAAACAGTTCAATCATTGGTTGATCCAAATACAAAACCTCACGATTTAGCTCGTCCTGGTCATATTTTCCCTTTAATTGCAAAGCAAGGCGGTGTTCTTAGAAGAACTGGACATACTGAAGCTGCAATTGATTTTGCTCGTTTAGCAGGATTTAAACCTGCAGGTGTAATCTGCGAAATCTTAAATGAAGACGGAACAATGTCGCGTTTGCCAGAATTGATCAAAGTGGCTAAAAAATTCGATTTAAAATTAGTTTCTATCGAAGATTTAGTTGCTTATAGAATGCAGCATGACAGTCTGATAGTTAAAAAAGAAGATTTTGATATTGAAACTCGTTTTGGAACTTTCAGATTAAGAGCTTACGAGCAAACTACAAATAAACAAATTCATATTGCTTTAACTAAAGGAACTTGGAATCTTGGTGAGCCTATCTTAACGAGAATCCACTCTTCTCAAGTAAATAATGACTTATTAGGCACGCTGACCAATAATGCTGAACAGCAATTAGACGATATGTTTAAAGTGATTAATGAGAACGGAAAAGGTGCTGTTATCTTCATTAATCAAGACATGACAGCTGTTAACCTTTTAAATAGAATTTCTGAACTTAAATCATTACAAGCTACCGGAACTTTAAAAGCTCCAAAAGTTATTATTGACAGCAAGGATTATGGTATAGGAGCTCAAATTCTTCATGATTTAGATATTTCTAAAATCCGATTAGTTTCGAATACAGAACAAACAAAACGAGTTGGTATGATTGGATACGGACTTGAAATTACAGAATACGTTAATTATTAATATGGGAACAGTAGAAGAAAGAATTCAAAAATCAGAAACTCGAATTTTTAAAGCGGTTTTCCCTAGCACAACCAATCATTACGACACTTTATTTGGAGGAACAGCACTACATCTTATGGATGAAGTTGCTTTTATCTGCGCTACGCGTTTCAGCCGTAAAAAAGTTGTGACGATTTCTACAGGGCAAATTGACTTTAAAAAAGCAATTCCAGCAGGAACATTAATTGAATTAGTGGCAAAAGTGGACAGCGTTGGAAGAACCAGCTGTAAAATTCATGTTGATATTTTTATGGAACAAATGTATTCTGAGCTTCGCGAATCGGTAGTTTCAGGAACTTTTTCGTTTGTTGCTGTTGATGAAAACAAAAAACCAACGCCAATTCTAGACGATTTAGATTAATTTTTAAAAAAATCTCATTTTCGGAAATACTGATAATTAGACACTTGAAAATTATTTTAAAAAACTTCAAAAAAAAGTCTAAAAAAAGTTTTGAGAACCGAAAAACCGTCTTATATTTGCACCCGCAATCAGCAATGAGAGCGACATACTGGAGAAATGGCAGAGCGGTCGAATGCGGCAGTCTTGAAAACTGTTGACTGTAACAGGTCCGGGGGTTCGAATCCCTCTTTCTCCGCCAGTAGAAGTTTCAAAAGAAACTTTAAAAATCAAAAGCCTTTAAACACTAGTGTTTAAAGGCTTTTTCGATTTTACACACTTTTCAAAAAGCACATGTTTTATCAAAGAATGGTGGCACAATCAGTGTCCCACTTTTTTTGAGATCGTTTTTCTCAAAATTGGACCACTAAAACAAAAGAATTCCCAGGGAATTCCCTGCTGTTAATGATTCTCTTAAAATTATTAATTCAATTTGATTATTAATTTTAAAACTAGATAACATGTTAAAAACAATTTTTCTGCTAAAATCTGGCAGAGTTAACTGCGACAGAAAAAGCTCTATTATTCTAAGACTTTCTTATAAAAACAAAATAATTACAATCGCATCGAGAAAATATATCTCGAAAGAAAAATGGATCCAGACAAACCATCTGAAAAATACACTGAAGGCGGAAAAATAAAAGGCAATAAAAAGCTCTCTTGATCTCATGCAGCTTAATGCCGAAAAGAAGTCTACAGAACTTTTCCGAATTGATCCTGACGTTGATCTGGAATTGCTAAAAGCTGAAATTACAGGAAAAGTCAAAATCGGCCAGCCTCAAGGTTCTTCCATAATTTCAATTATGGAAACATACAATATATTCTTCACCAAAAGAGTCAATTCTGGAGAATGCGCAGCGGCTTCACTGCAAAAGTACAAAAGAGCGAAGGATTTACTTTTGGATTTCATTACCAGTACCCACAAAAAGGAAGATATGCCTGCATCTGAAATATCAAGCTCATTTGTCTTTAAACTGGAACAGTTCCTTAAATATGAGAGCAGTTTTAAAGACCAGACAGGCATCAAAAACAATTCAGTGGTAAAGTATATGAAAATGTATAAAACTGCCTGCAATTACGCCATTAAAATGGACTTGATTATAAAAAACCCATTCAACGTGTATGACAAAAGGGTAAGCGTAAAAGATGCTGTTTTCCTAACTCAGTTGGAACTGAATACGATTGAGAATAAAATATTTTCACCCCCCGTCTGGAAAATGTCAAGGATATATTTCTCTTCAACTGCTATAAGGATATGCCCCTGTCGATACAATGGATCTAACCGAAAGAAACTTATCCGAAGATTAAAATGGGAACTTATGGATTATGACTAGCAGAGCCAAAACAGCCATCAGAGCCAATGTACCGGTACTGCCTACAGTAGAAAAAATTATTTCTAAATATAAAAATCAGCAAAAGGTCTTATTCCTAAAATATCCAACCAAAAAATGAATGATTATCTTAAGGAAATAGCTGATGCCTGCAGCATAGACAAACATCTTACGCGGTATGTTACCAGACACACATTTGCAACCACCATAACCTCAGGAAACAGAGCAAGACTTGAGAATGTTTCTCCAATGATGGGACATACGAATACCAAGCTGACACAGCGCTATGCAAAAGTTTTGGATCTTAAAATAATAGAAGATATGAAAAAACTTAAATCTAAGTTTAAGTAATATTTTTTTAGAAAGAGATCCCTTAATTTTCAATCTCTTTTAAACTTTGATCAAATTTATAACAAAAAATCAAAGCACTATTTGTCGGACATATAAATAAAATGAAACGAACCCTACAAAAATATTTCAAATTGTGTCCGCACTGCGGACGCAATTAGCATGGACAAAAAAAGTTACATTCTTTTTAGTTTTTTTACTTAATAAAGATTATCCAAATCTCTGAACAGTATTTAGAGATTTCATCCAGACAGAGACTTTCTGTTTGCAAGTCAAGAATATTAGTTTCAGCTCGGAAACAACTCTATTATCTTTTCAGACAATAAAGCAATAAAAAACAAGCCAACACAAATCAAAGCGCTCTAAATCAATAAAAAAAATTCTGCTTTTTTATCGGACAACAATGAATTAATTATATTATAGATTCAATTTTAGAATTTAATAGTTTATTTAAGCCTGCTTTTTCAAACAAAATTCTTCCAACCTTAATTTCTGACCACCCTTTTTTTAGTTTATATGTAAAAGTAGGGGTATTACTAATTATCTCACAGTCTAAATAATAAGTTGAAATATTAGTATTAGTAAGATTTTTTAGTTCCTGAATGTGTGTAGAAATAAAAAAAAATGAATTAGAATAAAAACTAACACCATTTATTGTGGTGGTGCATATTTCCAAGGCATCTTCAATATTTGTTCCGCTAAAAAGTTCATCAAAAACAACAAAACATTTTTTTCCTTCGACAGCTTTCAAAAGAATATTTTTCAGACTCATGATTTCTGTCATAAAAAGACTGTAACCACTTAAAATATCATCACGTTTACTAATTCCTATTGAAAAATCAGTACAAAATGGAATTTTCGCTGTTGATGCTGGAATTCCAAAACCAAGATTCCCTAAATATACACATAAGCTAACAGATTTCAAGAAAGTTGATTTTCCTGACATGTTTGGTCCATTCAATATAATAACATTAGTGGAAGATGTAAAGCTATATTTAACCGGATTTTTAATTATCGGATGATAAAAATCAGTAAGAGTTATACTGTTTTTTTCAAAAGTAGGAAAAACAAAGTTCTTATCGACAATAGCTCTACTAATAGATAAATAGCTTTCAAACAAAAAAAGATCTTTCCAAAAAGTTTCGATCCTATTTTCTGTCTTTTGTTTTGAAATTATAGCTATTATTTCTTTAGTATGCTTATTTTTCCACTTCTTATCTTTAATAATTTTTTCATATTTATTTAGCTGGAAAAAAGAAAGAAATGTCAAAATCCTTTTTAAATCGGTTCTATATGTTTCAGGGAAGTCTCTTAAATTAAGTCTTAAAAAGCAAATAGATTCAAGCCTATAGAAAAACAATATTAATTGATGGATTTTATTGTTCAATACCATCTCGTCTGCACTAGGATTAAAAAACAAAAGGTATTTCCTTTCAACCTGCTCGATTTTAAAATTATTAAGAAAAAAATGAACTTCATTTAAATATAGAACAGTATATGAATATTCTCTAAATAGCTCTATATTAGCAATGAAACTTTTAAGAATATCTTGGCGTTCAATAATTTGACTTTCGCTTGTAAGAGATGTTTCTAATAAATGAAGGATTTTATTTCTAGTGAATGAATTTATAGAACAATCAAAAATAGGTAATACCTCATTTTTTATATTTAAATCTTGAATATCACTCATAATTAATATTTTATAACTGTAATACTTGATAATTTATTCCCTATAGAAGCCAACTCGTCAGTCATTCTTGGACTATAATATCTTTTTTTGAATTAAAATAAATGGATCTTACTTCTTCTTTAAGCAAGCTCAACTCTTTGCTTTGTGTATGAAACAGGCTGGTTCTCCCATTGATATATTCTTTGACCAACTTACAATATTTTACATATCTTTTCATTGTTTCTGATTAAATATAAATCATCGACCGTTTTTGGAAAAGATACCGATTGCTTTTTTTTATATATCCCGCTCTAGTTCCGCATCTGTGAGTTTTCTTTCAAGATCAGAAATTCGTTCCTCTTTTGGCGTTTGCTTTACGTTGTCGCTACCCAAAAAACTTCCTTTCTCGAACTTCGTACTCTTTTAGCCACTTATACAACTGTGGAGCGCTTATGCCTAGCTTTCTGGAAATTCTCAATTATTATGTATTTCATAACTCAATTGAACCGCTTTCTCTTTGAAAACTCGATCGTGAAAAAATATTGAATATCAAGCTTATTTATGCATATGAAATAGAGAAATCCGTTTGCTTTCCATACCAAAAAATTGTATTATTTTCATTGAAAAAACTTATAAATCATCAAACAATCATTGTTAAAAATGGGGCTAACTAAAGTGTAATGGTCATTTTGCAAACCGTCCATTAAATAAAATTGTTTAAGGTCTTTTACATAGATAATATTTTTTGAAAATCTTAAAAAAAAGATTTCATTTCGATTACCGTCAGAATGAACTATATAACACCTTTCGTTTTGAAAATCAACGCTTAAAATTTGTTTCATGTATTGATATTTACCCGCCGAAAGTCTTTTGCTTATTTTTGGCTTAAACATTATATTATTTAAATAATAATCGGTCTTCAAAAAAATATACTTCGAATAGAAGATTACGAAACAAAACAAATTATTATTGAGAATAGAAAACCAGTTAGATTTAGTGATTTTATATTTCCCAATATAATATGAATTGTAATTTTTTAATTTTGTATTATTAGCCGTATTGAAAAAGAAATTTTTCTTAAAATTTGTTAAATGATATAAAAAGACTTCAAATTTACCACGATAAGTTAACACACCTTCCTCATACCTTAGATGCCCATGAGATCCTTCAATTGATAAAAACTCATAAAGTATATTTACTTTGCTCTTATTTCTTTCTAAAATATGATGCATTGAATCTATTTCATATTTAGTATCTAAAATATTTATACCTGAACAGACTTCATCATAATGCCCCCCACATTCGTCAAATAAAAGTAAATCACTGGATTGAAATACTTTTATATAATCAGTACTACTTCTATATAAACTGTTGACTTCAATATTGTTCCTATATAATGCAAAAAAACCACTTGGATATTCATGTTTTGCAAAAATCACATCATAATTATTTAAAATTTCATCATTTAAAAAAGATCTGATTCTACCAAAAATAATGTCTATATCGCAATAGCCCCAAAAATCATAATCTTTTATTAAATAATGAAACACTTCGCCAAATGAAGGCCTAATGTCACATAATTTAATAGGTTTTTCAATGCATAACTCAAAAGCAAAATGATTTGCAATTGCTGATTTAAATTCAGCAAAACTGATGTTAATAATTTTTATGTTTTCATCCTTTACCGTTATTCCTTTTATATCGGTATAAAAAATAAAATCCACATCCTTATTAGCAATACATGATTGTATAAAATAATCCAAATACCAAGGCGCTTCGCCAAAATAAAAAGTAAGAATTAATATTTTTTTCATAATTAATAACCTAGAGGTATAGTGTTACTCGGAAGATAACCGCAATTGATTTTTGTTAAACGATTTATAAACTTTTTATTTGCCTTGGTTTTGAATGTATTTCTGAGTCCCATTTTCGCTTCCATATTTGTTCACATAATATAATACTATAGTCCAAAAGTTACTGTCCCACAACTTATTCTTAACCTCAGGATGTAATCGGAGAATCTCTTTAGCTGTAATACAATTTACAGTTCTAATCATTATTTCAACTAAAATTTTCGGAACGCTTTTCATCAAAAATGAGCGTGATTCTCATATCATTCTGAAATATTTTCAAATTATAAGAAACCAAACTAATTCAACATTCATAACATTTCTTCTATATTTTACAGACAAACTAAATGATAAAGCAATAAACTCATATAATTTCGTCTGAAAATGTGTTTGCTCATCAACAAATACAATAATCTTTCCATTTTACGCTAAACCGCGAGAAATTCCTTGATGAATTCTTTTTATTAAAAAATATCCTCAAAAAATTTATTAATATCAAACGGTCAATTATTTCTATTATACATTTGTGGATATTCATCTCCATTAAGAAATAGCTGGTGTAAAATTATAATTATTTTGTTCACACCATATTATAGAATCAAATAATTCAAACTAGGTTGGTGTGTTTACAGTCAAATCATTGTGTTGGTTTATTGCTTTCAAATTAGCATTTTAAAGCACTCCTAAAAACTATTTAACAATCCTGTTTGTAAACCATAATTAAACTTCAAAAAAATACTATCTTAGTTTTTTTGTTGCAACGTTAGTTTTTAGTTTTACTTTCATTCGTATATCATTATGATTAAATTTTACATAAAAATCATATTTTTAAACCTCAATATAAAACTTTATTCTATGAAAGAAAAATCTGAATTCTATTCAAGATTTAAATATAATAAAAATTAACTTAGAATCTATACCCCCTTAAAAAAAGT
The DNA here is from genome assembly GCF_042436695.1 of Flavobacterium sp. HJSW_4. Lineage (NCBI taxonomy): Bacteria > Pseudomonadati > Bacteroidota > Flavobacteriia > Flavobacteriales > Flavobacteriaceae > Flavobacterium > Flavobacterium sp. HJSW_4. The sequence goes on along the minus strand of NZ_JBHNPP010000019.1, from coordinate 15,164 downwards.
TGTCCAATACTAGATTAAAGCCTCATTGCTTTAAAACAAAAATCCCCAATATTGAAAATAAACTCCAATCAGAATGAGTGAAAATAAAATTGTGACTATAATACTTTTATCTAAAATAGACATTATTTTAAATAAAAAGTAAATTATCGAAACTAAAGTTAGTCCTACAAATAACCATTGAAGAATAAATAAGTAGCTAAACTGACTTGGCAAACCAAAGGCGAGGATAAAAAAATTGTCTTGGATAGTGCTTTTTAAAGCCAACATCAATTGAATAATAATAAATAGACCTAGTAGGGATGTTGCAACAATTATAACCTTCATAGGTTTGTTCTGAGTGCAATCTTTGCTATTTCTTATCAACACATAACAAAAATTAAAAATTGCAATCAAAAGGATGACAACAGCAATAAAAAAAGGCGTAAAAAAAAGTAAATTAAATTCATTCAAACTATTACCAAAATTAGAAACACCTCCATTAATATTTACGTCTGTAATAAAATGAACTTTGCTATCGGATTCCAACTCTTTTGCATCAGGTTTTTGACTTGGATTTTGTATAAACTCATTCACAATTTTAAATCCAAGTTTTGAAAAACTGGGTTTATGTCCAGAAATTGGAGCGTTTACTAGATAAGCATTGCGGAATTTAGTAACAGTCATTTTTCCATTTGAAGGTGGGGTAATTGGATCAAATCCTCCAGAAAAAACTAATACCGGTGAAGTTATTTTTGACAAATTAGATAAATCGTTTAAATATGTTTCTTGATTTCTGTTCCCTAAATTCCATCTATCACAAACTAGAAAGTCTGATTTATAAAATGACAATCCTCCTTTTAAATTTTTATAATTTTGAGCTTCTTTATTAAAAGTTGCTATTGAATTGTTAGGAATAGCTTCGTTACAACTTAAGCAATAATACTGTCCATAATCTAAAGTTAATCCACCTGAAAAAGCAGCAACAAGTGAACTTAAAGTATTCTTATTCCCTTTATTAAATTCAAAAATCAACATTGGAATAACCTGAATCAATTTCTCGTTATATAGTCCTTGCTGAATAGCTATTTTAAAATCTTCTGCGTTATAGGTGAATTTACCGCTAGAAATTATTTTTCTATCAACATTAACAGTAATAGGATTATTATCTAGCTTATCAATTGTTTCAAAATATACCTCCTTTAAATTTGGATATTGTTTATTACAATTTGGGTCATTAATACATGCGTCAAAAACTTTATTTAAACTGCTTAAGTAATTTTTTGTATTGGAATTGTAGTATTGAGAAATATCTGAAATACAAGAATCTAATATTAATGATTTAATATCCTGGGGAAAATCATTTGCATAAACCTGAGCTGTATATGTACCGTAAGAAACTCCATAAACGTTCCAATTATGATACTTTAATATCCTTTTTAAAGCATTGAAATCTTTAGCAATTGATTTGCTATTATAACAATTTAAATCAATATCTCTATTAATCAAATCTTGTTTACATGCCATTGCAGCAATAGTTTTTTGCTGTTCATCTTGTGTTCTATTCTGGTTTTTTGATAGTATTTCTAAGAATTTTTTTCCTAAGTCTGGACAAAATTTTGGTAACGAAAAGCCAGTACCTCGAACATCTACAAGAATGATATCACTATTTTGCCTTATAGGGTTCTCAAGCCATTCCCATAAGCCCGCTATGCTTCCTCCTCCAGGTCCCCCTTGAATGTAAATTGTAGCATTTGAATTTGGATTTTTGAATTTGCTTTTTAAAACCGTTACTGCAATTTTAATTTTTTTGCCTTCGGGGTTATCCCAGTTTTCAGGTACCACCAAAAAATATGAACTTAATTTTTCTTTTTTTAATTCTTTCCAGTCTGGAAAAAAAGTTGCAGTTTTTTCTAATTTAAAAGCCTCCTTTTGAGCAAATAAACAACAAGGCAACAACGAAAGCAATAAAAACAACTTTATTAGATTCTTCATGTTAATTGATTTGAATTTGTTTTATTAAAACTTCACTAAAATATTCTTTTAGAGAAACGTAACATTTATATTTGATGTCTATTTTTACTTCTTGTAAATAGAATTTTTCATTATTTATTATTGTCTCATTTTCTAAAATCTCAAAAGAGTTTAAAGGAATTGTAAGTCCATGTCCATGAGCTTTTACAACCGCTTCTTTTTGTGTCCAATAGTCAAAAAAAGTAGCTTTTTTATTATTAGATAAAATAATATTACTCCATTCGTTTTCTGTGAACTGGGATTTAAAATCATTTATTTCAATATCTGATATTATTTCAATATCAATTCCTATTTCAGATTTATCATTTATTGCACAAATCACAAAATCACCTGAATGAGATATATTGAAAAATACAGGAATATTTTTTAAAAATGGTTTTCCGAATTTATTATATACTAAGTTATTAATTTCATTACTTGAGATTTCATATTCTTTAAAGCCTTCTACTAGAAGCCGCCTGCCTAATAAAGATAATTGTGCATCTTCCCATCTCCTGTAACTTAAAGTTTTCTTTATGAATATTTCATCAAAATCATTTAGATATTTCTCAATAATATTTTCATGAAATTTTTCTGAAATCTTTGAATAAAACACTACCATATTAAGCTATTTCTAAAATACCATCGTACATAAATTGTTTTACTTTATGCAAAACTAAAAAATCTAATCTTTTAATAAAATCTTGAATATCTTTTGACCCTGAACTCTTTGCAAATTCTTTAACCATATCCTCTGGAGATGATTGACAGTATGTTTTAATTTCCATTGACGCATCTATAATTTTTTTTGGGTGGTCGAAACGATGAAGTACCAAACCATCAATTTGTAAGGGATATTCTATAACAGAGCTTTGATGATGATGGAATAAGAATTCATAAAAACCTCGTTCTTTATAAAAATTTTGAATAAAATTAAAATCCTCTTTTAGTTCCCAATCCCATTCAGTATTCACTAGCTTTACAGAATTTGAAATTTTTAGTTTTTGATTTAAAATCCATTCGTCAGAATTATTGAGGATTTTAATAATTTTTTCATTGTAATCCAATTTATCAAGACATACTTCCAAATTTGTTCTTAATTCTTGGAGACAAAACTCCTTTCTTCTTTTTTCAAAAATGAAAACATCTGCTATTACATTATTTATAGTAGTATCAACTTTTATAAACTGATTCTTTACAAATTCCTCAAATTTTACAATCTCTGACACATTATGTCCAGAAATGTCTAAAAATTCATTTAGTTGCTCATCGAATATTTTTTCAATCAAAAATATGGTTTTATCATAAGTTTTTGATAATAAGCTCTTTTTCACGAGTTTTAAATTGATATTTAAGACATATTTAGTTGGTATTGGATTGGATATCTCACATGGATTAATAATAGAATTGTAATATTTGTTAGTTGTAAGTGTTCTTAATAAAAAATAGCATGCCCCTAATTCACCAAAAAACAAACCGCCTTGTAATTCAATAGGCATTTGCTGGCTGACTATTATATCTTTAATTAATTCAACCTGTTGTTCCCTATTCTTTAAAGTATTATTTTCCAATAAGGATAATCCTATACCCGATAAGCCATCATAAATATTCCTTGGAATTTCTTTGGCTTTATCTATATCCAATTCAAAAAATATTTTTTTTGCATGACAATCAGCTAATAATATTCCTAAGCTTCCTTTTGACCAGCTTAGTTCATTCGAAGGCTTATACAATACTTTCTCATTAGTTTTATATTGTTTTTTTAACTCATCTAAAACCGTACTGTTAATAATGTCTTTTTCATAATTAAGCCAATTTTGTTTTTCTTCATCCCAACATGATTGCTTATATTTATTTATACCTTCAATAACATAGTTAAAAGATTCGTTTGGAAAACATAAACAAATATTCTTTAAAACAAATTGAATACCTGAAGCTCCCATTGCGAAACCACAGGAATTACGGAGGTTTATTTCTTCATCTGCTTTCCAGGATATCCCCTTCTCAGTTAATATAGCATTGCTAATTATTACATTGGTAAATTTGTTTATCAGTCCGAATATTTTTTCAGATTGTGTTAATTGGAATAACTCATTTAAAACCAATAAAGTTCCTGACCTTCCATTGTATAAATAATCTGAAGTGTAATTTGATTCTAAATATTCCATTTCTGCTGGAATAATTAGATTTTCACACTCCTCTAATATAGCTTCATCTTTATTTATATGATAAAGTTGTATCAAAAAATAAACAAAACCTGATCTGCCGCTATATAATGAATAATTGTTTGTAGTATTTTCTTTACAATAGATAATTAAACTTTTAGATAACATTTCTATTTTTTTTAAGTAAATATCCTTTTTAGAGGATTTATAAAATTCTAATAGAAAAAGTAGAAATCCAGAAACACCGGTTTCAATATTTTCTACATTATTTGAAACTAAATACTGCTCTATTGTTTTATTATTTTTTTCTGATATTTCAACAAGTTCTTCCAAACTTGAATTAAGTATTAAATTTGAGAATGTTTCTGCTCTTAATAATATATCTTTCTCTTCTAATGATTTCATAGTCAAAAAATTAAATTTGGTTTGTACGAATAAGATTTAAAATTTTATAATAATATTCCGGATAATCCGTCTGTAATCTATGTGCTAACAAATCTCCTATATATCTCATTCTTTTATATACTCCAACTGTATGTATATATGTTCCTTTTTTTGGTAGGGCAGTAAAGTCAGCTAGCCCATCAAAAGCATGATTAACATCAGATAAATAGTAACTGATACCAGTCCCTTTCTTTTCAGCAATAGAATGAAATAAAAACTGTTCGAATATGGTATTAAACATTCCAATATTAACTTTTTCAAGTTTAGAAGTATTACTATCGACGAATTTGAAAGCTTCAGTCGTGTATTCTTTAATAAAATCTAAATCTGAACCTCCCAATAATCCAGCATTTACAGAAACTATCTCATTATTTTTAATCTTAGACTCTTTCAAAAAATTAGGAATATATTCAAAATTATCTTCTATAAGTTTAAAGACTTCATCATAATAGCCAAATCCTTGTTCAATATTTTGTGCTATCAATGAAGATTTTTCAAAACTATCCTCAAATTTTTTATAAATAAAAATATCACCATCAGCATGGATGAAAGGCTCATTTTGCATGCTGTAAGCATAAATTTTTCCTAAAGCCCATAAATCTGGATGATAATCATTGAGGACATCTAAGCATACATCAACTTTGGTATATGGTAATCCTAATTTATTTATTAGCAAATCATAACCTAATGTATCTGTCACTAACTCGACTTTATCATAATATTTTTTAAATTGGAGGCAACTAAGTGTCCAACTCATATAATTGTATTTTTTATCAATCCAACCTCCTTTATTTCTATCTGAAATATTTAAATTTGCTTTTTTTAGATTGGGCTTTACCCATAAACTTTGAATAATTTTCATCTTTCTTTAATTATTTTTAAAATTTCGTATATTAAAATTTCAGTATTGGTAGCTTAAAAATTAAAATTAAAATCAAATTTTGTATTGATTTCGTGTTCTAATCTAACGTCTATTTTTTCGATCTTAACTAAAGGATTGGTAACTATTCTATTTAACATTTTACAGAATTTTGAGGCAATCATTTGTATGGTATCTTCTTCAAATAAATTTAAATTATAATCAATTATTCCTTTTAATTGATTATTACTTTCGAACAAGTTAAATATTATAGGCATTCTGCTGAATTTACTGTCAATCGGATAAGATGTTAATTTCAATTCATTCAATTGAATATTATTATCAATATTAAATTCTGGGTTTTGATAGGCTAGCATCACGTCGAAAGTATCTGATGGTATTTTGTCAAACGGAATGTCCAAGTAATCATTTATCACTAATATGTTACTTTTTACTGTCTCAAATAAATCAGCAAAAGTTTGTTCTGATTGTATTTGAGTTCTCAACACCAGTGTTTTTACAAACATTCCTATTTGATCGTTTAATTCAGTTGCATTTCTTCCAGAATTCACCGTTCCAATACATATATCAGAATGATTGGATAGTTTGTAAATTAAAACATTAATTGAAGTAACTAAAAGAGTATAGAAGGTTACTTTTTTTTCAGTAGCTAATTGTTTCAGTTGAAGTGTAACTTCTTCTGTGAGTTCAAATAACACTTTACTTCCGTTTTGCATATTATTTTTAACACTAAAATCCCTGTCAAATAAATCTTTGGATATATAATTTTGAAGATAATTTTTCCAAAACAATTCGTTTTTAAATTGATTCTCTTTTATTCTTTTATTAAACCATTCTGAATAATCTTTGAACTGAAATTTTAAAGTATTACTTTTTAATATATCATCAGTATTATTATAGTATAGCATTAATTCTTTGATAAGTATTTCCAGCGATAAACCATCCATTATAATGTGATGTGTAGAAAAAAGGAGTAGATGCTTGTTTGTTTCAAACTGTATCAATTGAACTCTTATCAATACATCTTTTTCTAAATCAAATTCAGTGTTGATTAATTGATTGATGACTTCTTCAATATTATTATCTTGTAATTGGTGTACAGCAATTTCAAATTTAACATTTTCTGCAGCATTTATTTTCTGATAAGGAATTCCCTCAATTTCAATAAAATTGGTTCTTAAAATTTCATACTTTTCAATGATTTGATTTATTGATTTATTTATTTTTTCTGAATTTATAAATCCCTCAATACTATAACCTGCTGACATATTATAAGCAATAGAACCGCTTGTTTGTTGAGAGGCTAGCCAAATCGTATATTGAGCAGGAGTCAAATGATACAAATCTTTGATTTCAGCTAATGGCATTAAATTTGATTGTTTTGGCTTCAGTTCTTGTAAATAAGCTGCTAAAGATTCAATAGAAGGATAATCAAAAATAGTTTTTAAAGTAATTTCTAAAGAAAGATTTCGAGATATTAATCCAATCAACTTTACTGCATTTAAGGAATGCCCACCAATTGTAATAAAATTATCAGTTATACTTATTGTCTCTTTTACATTTAACACTTCCCCCCAATATTGTGATAGTTTTTTTTCTAAATCAGAAACGGGTTCTTTAAAATTTCCTTCATTTGTTTTATATTGAATATCTCTTTGCGACAACCATTTTCGATCCACTTTTTGATTAGGTGTAAGCGGGAATTCTTCTAACAGAATGATTGCATTCGGAATCATATAGTATGGAAGAGCCTTTTTTAATTGACTCGCAATTTCAGCAGTATCGATATCTTCTTGTTTTTTTAAAATATAAGCTACTAAAAAAGCTTCTTGTTCTGCTCCTTTTTTAGCAATGACAACCGCATCTTTAATCGTAGCTATTTTATTTAATTGTGACTCGATATCACCCAATTCTATTCTGTAGCCTCTAATTTTTACTTGATTGTCATTTCGACCAAGGAATTCTATTTCACCATCCATATTCCACTTGCCGACATCTCCTGTTTCATAGCATAAACTTTTTGAATCAAAAGGGTTTTGGATGAATTTTTCTTTGGTTAATAATTCATTTTTATAATATCCTTTTGACAAACCATCCCCTGCTATATAAATATTTCCTGATGTTCCTATCGATTTTGGATTTAAAAATGAATCCAATATATAGAATTGTGTATTGTTTAAGGGCTTACCAATGTTTAAAGCGTCTATAGGTTTTTCTATTTTTTTTGCACTTGACCAAATAGTGGTTTCTGTTGGCCCATACATGTTCCAGGCTTCTGAACTATAATTGATTAATTTTTCTGCCAATGATTCGCTCAACAAATCACCACCACACAATACTGTTAGCTGCTTGTCTCCTTGCCAATGGGCATTGAATAGCATTTGGTAAAAACTAGGTGTGGCTTGAATGATGCTTGGCTTTACTTCTTCTAACTTTTTGATAATTAAATTGGGGTTGGTTAACAAATTCTGGTTGGCAACATATAAAGTCGCTCCTGAAATTAAAGTGACAAAAAACTCTAATATAGAAATATCAAAAGAGTAAGTTGTAACAGAAAAAAAAGTGTCATTTGAATTTATTCCTGGCTTATTTTGGATGCTAATCAAGAAATTAAGTAACGATTGATGCCCTATTTCAACTCCTTTGGGATTTCCTGTTGATCCTGATGTATAAATAATATAAGCGGTATCTTGTGGAGTGGCCATTTGAAATTCTCTTACATGAAATTCATCGATTTCAGCAAGAATATCTTCCAATGAGATTGTAGTTACTTGCTTAATGCTGTCGATTTCATAATTATTTTCATTGATAATTATTTTGGTTTGGCTATTGGCAACAATATAACTTAAACGGTCTTTTGGAAAAGTAGGATCTAACGGAATATAAGATTTACCCGTTTTTAAAATTCCTAACAAAACTGCAATCATATTAGCCGAACGGCTCAATAAAACGGCAATTGGCAATTTATCTTCTTGACTACATTTTGCAATAATATAGGTGGCTATTTGGCTTGATAGTTTATCTAGTTCACTATAAGAATATGATTTTATATCGTCCTGTAATGCGATTTTTTCAGGTAATATAGCAACTTGCTCTTTAAACAAATCCAATACAGTTTTATCTTTTGGATAATCAAAACTTGTATCGTTAAAATCAAATAGTAATTGTTGCTTTTCTTCTTTTGTTAAATAGGTTAACTCTTTTAGTTTTTTGGTGGAATTAGTTAAAACTTCATCGACTAACTTTTCAAAATGGTTGACGACTTGTGTTATACGTTCATCATCAAAATAATTCAAATTATAATCAAAATCAATTTTAACATCTTCTGATTCGTCAAATTCTCTTATATATAAAGCCAAAGCTACCCTTTCTGATTGATGACTTAACGGAATTACTTTCGTCTGGGTATTTATAAAATGGGTTGAGTAATCTTGTTTTTCATAAGAAAGTGTGATATTGAACAATCTTTCTCTGTGGTTATACAATTGAAGCTCTTGAATTAACTTTCCTAACGGTAATATTTGGTGACGATAATCCTGTCTCAGTTGATTTTTGATGTCAATTATTAAATTTTGAAAAGTATCTTCAAAATCTAATGACATTCTCAAAGGAGAAATACCCATAAAAAGGCCAACAGTTTTTTTGTAACTAGATTTATTTCTGTTTAAAACAGGCAAGCCAATGGCAAAATCGTTGTTTTCATGCTTTCTACCAAAATAGCTATATAGTATTCCTAAAATCAAATGAAAAGTGGAACATTTGTAACTTGCGGCTAAATCATTTAATTGATTATAGACATCTCTTTTAATAATTAATTCTTTGCGACTGCTTTTATTTATTTGAACTGCATCATTTAATTTTTCAAATAAATTCTCTGGTAAGGATTTAAATTTTCGAGACCAATAGCCTAAATCTTGGTTGAGTGACTCTGAGTTTTGATACCTTTGATCATCAGCTACAAAGTCTTTATAACTAAATGGATATTTTGAAGTAACTGTTCCAAATTCGGAAATTTCGTTATAATTTTGAACTAATCGTTGAAACATTAATGAAGTTCCCCAACCATCGGTTATGATATGGTGGTAAACAGAGAACAAATAATGCAACTTTTCTTGGACTTTTATTAACGTGAATACATGCAAAAGATTTCCTTTTAGTAAATCAAAAGGTTTTGCAAATTCTTTTTGCATATAAAGACTCGCTTCTTCTATCGAATTTGGATAGTCCAAAAAATCAATAAATCCCAATTCAGATTGATGCTCGTCTAATAATTCGATGCTTACATCTTCTTCGGTTTTTATAATAATACTTCTATAAGCATCATGTTGATTAATTAATTCAACGTAAGCCTTTTTTAATATTTCTATATTTACTACTCCCTTAATTTCAATTTTAGCCCCAATATTGTATATAGGGTCATTGGGGAACAATAATTGATCGAAATAAATATCCTGTTGCGGCAAGGTCAGTTTCATGAATATCTTTTTATCTTATTGCCATAATGATGAATCCATCGCTACATTATCAGTTACCTTTTTATCCATAATTATTTGACCATAATCAAATTTTATGATTCTATCAGCATGTTTAAAATAGGCATCATCATGAGTAACGGCAATAATCGTTTTGCCTTCTTTTTTCAATTTAGGTAATACATTTTCATAAAAATACTTTCTAAAATGAGGATCTTGATCGGCGGCCCACTCATCCAATACCAAAATAGGTTTATTTTCCAATAGCGCAAAAATCATAGACAATCTTTTACTTTGTCCTTTAGAAAAAGATCTTCTGGCTGACTCTTCTTTGTCATCTAAAATCACTTTATCTAATTCCATAGTCATTAATAATTCTTGATATCTTAGATTATTTTCTAGAACATAATTATCATAATTTCGTGAAAATATATGATTATCAGTAAATATAGCTGCAATAAAATTTTGAAGTTCAACATTAGAGCTAATTGCATTTTCATTCAAAAATATCTCGCCGTTTGAAGGCTTATAAAGTCCTGTCAAAATATTGATAAATGTACTTTTACCGCTTCCGTTTTCTCCAACAATAAAAACGATTTCTCCTTTTTTAATAGATAGATTTATTGGGCCAACTTCAAAACTTTTTTCAAATTGATCGTTTTCATATTCAAAATTAATAGACTTAAATCTTAAATTATCAAACTCTATCAGGTCAGTATTAACAATACATTCTGTTTCATTATTATTAAAATCCTCTAAAAACTTCTTTATTCTATTATTTGAAACAATAAATCGTGTATAGACATTTTGCATATTGATAAGATTGTTAATTGGCCCCGAAATAAATAATATGATAACCACATAAGAAATCAAATCTTCTCTTTTTAAAAAACCAATCTCTGGTAATAAAAAAAGAATCAAACCAATAACCAAATACAGGCCATATTGACTAATAAGATTTATTGATAAAAAAACATAATTTACTTTGAAATCTAATTCTTTAGCATTTTCCCTATTAGGAGATAAATGATCATTCATTAAATTTAATCTTCTTTTCAAATTAACTTTTAACTCTTTAAACCCTTTAATTACATCATGAACATACTTATAATAATGCTCATTATATTTTCTTAATTCAGCTACTTTTTGTGACATCGTGTTAATAACCACCATATAAATCCCAGCAATTAATAAAATAGCTACTACAACAATTAATGCCGAATGAACTGACAGAGTAAACAAGTACACTATGCAAAGAAGTAACATTAATAATGAATTAAGAGTGTGTGTTACAACGTCTGGTAAAGATGAAAAAATCCGTATATCTTCAATTGCTGTATAAAATCTTTGCGATCCTAATTTTTCAAAGGTAATTAGTGGCGTTTTTAAAATTTTATCAAATATTTTTTTCTCATTTTCATATACAATATCAAATGAATAGTGGTTCATTTTTTTTTGAAAAATGATATTCAATAGATAAGTGTAGACAACAATTGATATAAATACGATTCCCATAAAGGGTTTTAAAAAATTCTCATTTCCTGAAATAATATTATTGATAATATACAATATTCCAAAACTTAAAATTGTGTTTGAAAATGAATAAAGAAGAAGATAAATAACATTAATTTTTTTTATTGTAAACATTTAGTTGTTTTTAAATTTGTCAATGCAATCAACCACTGTATCAGCTATTTCATTAGGGCAATCATATATAAAAAAATGATTGCCAGGGACTATTTTATTTTTAAAATTCCCTTCGGTAAATTTTTTCCAATTATCTATATTAGAACTGGTTTTTTCATTTTCTCCCATAATTGCGTATATATCAGTATTAATTAGAATATCACTTTCAATATTACTCAAGGTCAGGTTATCTAAACATTGAAAATCTGATCGAATAATAGGTGCAAAATATTTATAAAGCTCTTCATTATCAAAAATTTCCTGAGGCATCCCACCTAATTCTTTCAATTTATCTTTAAACTCAATATCATTTAATTTATGATAGCAAATGATTTCTTCTTCCTTTTTTACTCCAGGGCCAGCATTTCCAGATACAATTAAATGAGATGGATTGTCATTAATAACTTCAAATTTAGATGCCAAAAATAATCCCAAAATTGCCCCCATACTATGCCCATAAATAATAAAAGGATTCCCGTTTCTTAAGTTTTTAATTTGATTAAAGTAATCTTCGACACATTCCTCTAAGGTTTTCAAAAGATTTTCATTATGTCTCTTTCCTCTTCCTGGCAATTCTAATGCTATAAATTCAATATTAGAACTTAAATATTTTTTCAAAAAATCAAAGGAAAACATACTTCCTCCAGCAAAATGCAGCAAAAATAATTGATGTTTCATTATATAAGTTAATTACGTCTATTTCTAATATCTTCATTTCCAAAATTTCTTTCTCTGCTTGAGATTTTATCATTACAAAAAAGATAAGATAAAAAAACTTTAAAAGATCTATCAACTCCGCTAACAATTTTATCTGATTTATCAACTAAGAGAAAATTTGCAAAAGGAATCGGCTCATTTTTACTTATTATCCTATCACTGACTTTTATTTGAGAAGTACCAAAAAAAGTTATTGTTTGAATTATGTTTTTCATTTTTAAAATTTAAGTAAGTTTTTTCTAGTACAAATTAAGGTAATTATAATTGATTAACAATATTTAAAATCCTATTAATATTCATCTCTAATGAAAGAATTTTTTCATTTTTCTTATAAATTTTATTTAGACATACCATTCTTAATGTTATTCCATTTGGATGTAAAACACATACTAAACATATATCGTATGCACTGATATTATTTTCTTTTATGGTCTTAGTTATAGCCTTAGAATTTATCGATTTAAAATTTTCAAATTCGTGAAAATTAAAATACCCTATAATATTTTTATTCAGCTCATTTCCTGAAGATTTTGATAAATCTTCACAAATAGTTTCATAAGGTATTCTTTGATATTTTTTTGCGTTAAGATAATTAGTGTAACATTTAATTATACCTTCAATAGTAAAGCCTGAATAATCAGTATAAGTTAGTGGAATCATATTATTTATAACTCCAATAATTTTAGAAGAATGTAATTTTCCTAAGTTGACATCCCTACCATTAACTAAAGCACCATATAATTTTTTATCTTCATTATTATAATCACTGAGAATCATTTCATAGAAGCTATTCAAAAATGCACTTATTGGAAAGCTATATTTTATAGATAAATTTTTAATTTTTTCAAAATTATCGCCTGAAATAAAGGTTTCTTGTATAATTGAAGATTCTGATACATTACTCTTAACGCATATATCGCTGTCATTCATAGGTATTTTACTTAGTGTTCTAACCCAATGCTTTCTTTCTTCAATTCCATTTTTAGATTCTAAGAATTTTTTCTGCTGATTGATAAAAGTGAATGGATGGTAGTAATCATTTACCCTTTTATTTTCATAAAAAAATTTAATTATTTCGCTATGAAGAACATTTCTTGAATAGAGATCTATAAACGAATATGGAATTCCAATAAAAATGTGCGCTTTACTATTGTTACTATTAACTACAAAAACTCTAATAAGTTCTTCATTGAGTAAATTCCAAGGGGCATTAATAAATGAATCTCCTATTAGTTTGATCTCATCAAGTTCTTTTTGAGATGTATCTTCAACAAGTAGTTTATATTTCATCTCATCAGCCGAAATATATCGCTGAAATATTTGATCTTTATATTTTTCGTATTTTAATGTAAGCATTGGAAATTGATTAAGAAATAGTCTAAATTCTCTTTCAAATGTTTTTTCATTATAATCTGAAATTTTGAAATCCAATACATTCGTCAAATATGGCAATTTAAAGAAACGTAATTGATTTGGAGATAATTCTATAGCATCTCCATACTTCCATTCTTTAAGATTACTATCTTCACCGAAGATAGTTTCATCTTCAAAATCCGATCCGTTTAAAAATTCATCTTGTCTTGTTTCTAATTGTGTTTCAATATTAAACTTGTTTTTGATAAATTTGGCCAAATCTTCTATAACGGAATGTTCTAAAACATCTTCTACTGTAATTGTGTAGCCTAATTGTTTTAATCGTAGAATCAATTGAATAGTTACTATAGAATGACCACCCAAGTCATAAAAATTGTCTTTTACACCTATTTGATTATATTTTAATATATCACATAAAATTGAAGTCAAAATTTCTTCTTCTACAGTTCTTGGAGCAACAAATTCCACCTTCATTAAATCTTCTTCTTTTAAATTTGGTAAATTTTTTATATTTATCTTTCCATTAGATGTCAAAGGAATAATATCTAATTGTATATAATAACTAGGAAGCATATAAATTGGTAAAACTTTTGCAAGATTATTTCTCAAGGTTTTTTTATCAATTTCACATTTTGAAACACAATAAGCGACAATATATTTTTCACCCCCTTTTTCTTTTGCAACAACTACGCATTGACTAATGAGATGTTGATCTAAAATTAATTTTTCTATTTCACCAAGTTCTATTCGATATCCATGTATTTTAACTTGCTCATCTATCCTACCTTTAAATTCAATATTCCCTTCCGGCAACCATCTGCCTAAGTCACCAGTTTTGTATACTCTTCCTTCTTCTGCAAATGGATTGGTAATAAATTTTTCTGAAGTTAACTCTGGTTGATTCAAATAACCGCGAGCTAAACCTGAACCTCCTATGCAGATCTCCCCAACAATACCATTTGGTTGTAAATTATTGAATTCATCTACAATATAAATCGACGTATTTGATATGGGAGTTCCAATTGGTATTGTGAAAGAATTCAATTTCTTCCCTTTTTCTACTTTAAATATTGTTCCACATATACTTGTTTCTGTTGGACCATAAGCGTTGTAATAAGTTCCAAATTTTAGATATTCCGCAACTTTATCATAATCTGCCGATTCTCCTGCAGTTATCAAGACCTTTAATCCTTGAAGACTGTCAACATCTAATAACTTTAAATATGCTGGTGGCAAGGTTGCTATGTCTATATTATTCTCTTTAATATAGCTTTCGAAAAGTTTTATATCCTTACGAGTTTCTTCATTTATTATATATAAGCTACTTCCTGATAAAAGGGTAATAAAAATTTCAGAAATAGAAGCGTCAAAAGACAACGAGGCGAATTGCAGGCTGTTCTTGCATTCATGAAGTTTAAATAAATCTATTTGGGATAA